>JADFJJ010000023.1 GCA_022566215.1 Pseudomonadota bacterium
ATGCTCGCGCAGCAGCGCCTCGCGCACCACCACTTCGTCGAAGGGCATGACATAGGTGCGGACCGCCAATCTGTCGACCGGAGGGGTGGCGATCAGGCTCATGTCTTTCAGCCCCGAGAGCGCCATCTGGAGCGTCCTGGGGATTGGCGTGGCGGAAAGCGTCAGCACGTGGACATCGGCTTTCAACGCTTTCAGGCGTTCCTTGTGGACGACCCCGAAGTGCTGTTCCTCGTCGATAATCAAAAGGCCCAGCGCCTTGAACGAGATATCCCTGGCGAGCAGCGCATGGGTGCCGATGATGATGTCGGCCAGGCCCTTGCCAAGCGCCGCCTTGGTGCGTTTGGCGTTTGCCGGCCTGACCAGCCGGGAAAGCTCCCCGATCACCACCGGCAGGCCCTTGAAACGTTCCGAAAAGGTATTGAAATGCTGGCGCGACAAAAGCGTGGTCGGGGTGACGATGGCCACCTGGTAGCCGGCCATGACCGCCGCAAATGACGCCCGCAACGCCACCTCGGTCTTGCCGAAACCGACATCGCCGCAGATCAGCCGGTCCATCGGCTTGCCACTGCCCAGATCCTCCAGCACGTCTTCGATCGAGCGCATCTGGTCCTCGGTCTCGGTATAGGGAAAGCGCGCGCAAAATTCCTGATAGATGCCGTCAGGGGTCTGGATCACCGCACCGTCCCTCAAGGAACGGGCGGCGGCCATGGCGATCAGCTTGCCGGCGATCTCGCGGATGCGTTTTTTCAGCCGCGCATGACGGGTCTGCCAGGCCGCCCCGCCCAGCTTGTCGAGCAAGTGATCGCCGCTCTCCTCACCGTAGCGGCTGAGCATCTCGATGTTCTCGACCGGCAGATAAAGCCGGTCATCGCCGGCGTAGAGGAGCTTCAGGCAATCGTGCCGGGCGCCGCCGGCGGTGACGGTTTCCAGGCCGCTAAAGCGCCCGATGCCGTGATTGACATGGACCACCAGGTCGCCGGGGCTTAAGGCCGAGGCTTCGCGGAGGAAATTCTCCGCCCTCCGTTTGCGCCACACCCGGCGCGGCAGCCGGTCGCCGAGGATGTCGGTTTCGGTGATCAGCGCGAACCCGTCCACGACAAACCCATGGTCGAGCGCCAGCACCGTCAGGCCAAGCGCGGTCGTTTCCATTTCCGCAAAGGTCTTGACCCTGGTGAGCCCCTTGATGCCGTGATCGGCCAGCACGGTCGCCAGGCGCCCGGCCGAGGCATCGCTGATAGCGCTGATCAGGACCTTGCGGCCCTCTTTTTTGAGAGTTATCAGATGGCTTTTCAGCGCCTCGAAAACGTTTGCGTCCCTTTGCTCCCGCTCGGCCAGAAAATTACGCCCCGGGGCGGCGCTGAGAGCCAAAACACCGGCGCTTTCCGGCTCTTTCAGGGGGGAAAGCCTGACCGGCGCCCGGGCCTCCCTTAAATTTTCCCATTCCCGGGCGGTCAGGTATAGCGCTTCGGGCGGCAGCGGCTGGTAGGGGGTGCTCCATTTGTTCTGTACTTCAGCGCTTTCCTTCCGCGCCCGGTAGTATTCGCCTATGTCTTCAAGGCGCTGCAAAACCACCTCGTTAATCTGGTGATCGAGGGTCAGCAGCGCCTCGGGCAGGTAATCGAACAGGGTCTCCAGCCGTTCATGAAACAAGCTCAGCCAGTGATCGGCCCCGGGATAGGGGCGGCCCTCGCTGATCGCGAAATAAAGCGGGTCGTCATCCCCGGGCGGGCCGAAGGTTTGCAAGTAGCCGCGCCGGAACCTTTCGATCGAGGCCTCATCAAGCCCGAATTCACGCGCCGGCAACAGCTTCAGGCTCTTTTCATGGGAGGTGGTGCGCTGGGTCAGCGGATCGAAGCTGCGGATGCTCTCCACTTCATCGCCAAACATATCTATCCGGTAAGGGGCCCGGGCATGGGGCGGGTAGAGATCGACCAGCCCGCCCCGGTAGGCATAATCACCGGGCTCGGCCACCGCCTCGACCCGGAGGTAGCCGTGCTCGCTCAAATAAGTTGAAAGCTGGTCGCGGGGGAGGATGGATTTCTCTTTGATAACAAGGGCCTGGCCGCTTATCCACCGGGCCGGCGGGACCCGCTGCAGGGCCCCGTTGATGGTCGTCAGGATGATCAACGGGGTCTTGAATTTACCGCCCCCTTGCGCCAGTTCGCTCAAAACCCCGATCCTCTCGCTGAGGATATCGGCCTTGGGTCCGGCGCGGTCAAACGGCAGGCAGTCCCAGGCGGGAAATTGCAAAACCTTTACCCCGGGAGCGAAAAACCGAAGTCCGCGGGCGAGCATCGCGCTGCGGGCGTCATCCTTGGCGATGTGCAAAAGCGCGCGCCCCTGGCCAGCGGCTTTTCCAGCCAGATGGCCCAGAATGACTGCGTCATACCCCTCCGGCAGGCCGGCGAGCGTCAGGCTTTTACCTAGGGGAATTTCCCTGTTTACCTCGAGCAAGGTCATTTTTTCATGTGATCGAGGGTTTTGATCTTATCCATGATGGCGTTATCGAAAGCCTCCGGGGTGGGGGTCTTGCCGGTGATCCAGTCGAGGATATCCTGGTCGGCCTGGTGAAACAGCGTCTCGAACCACTGGCAGCCGGCCGCATCCATTTTCTCCAGGTGCTGATCGACAAAGCCGCCGAGGATCAAATCGGCCTCTTTGGTGCCCCGGTGCCAGGCCAGATAGCGGATGCGCTTTTTATGAACCGCTAGGGAATGTTCTGGTTTTCCGGGCATAATTTGCGCTATCCTTAAGCGATGAGGGGTGGTTTCATGACCTAACTTAAACACGGGGCGAGAGCAAGCCATATGCGACCCAGTATCCTCAATCCCCTGTTTGCCGAACTGGCCGAGCTGAAAGGCATCGGACCAAGGCTCAATGAGCATTTCGAGCGGCTTTCGGGCAAGCGCAATATTGACCTTCTGTGGCATTTCCCGACCGCGGTGGTCGACCGCAGCTGGCAGCCCAAAATTTCGGGGTTGGAAGCCGGGCGCATCGCCACCCTTAAAGTGACCATCGACAAGCACGTCAAATCACCAAGAAAAGGGCTGCCCTACCGGGTCTTTTGTTCCGATCAGACCGGCAAGATGGCGCTGGTCTTTTTCCACGCCCAGGAAAAGTACCTGAAAGGCCAGCTGCCGGTGGGTGAAGAGCGGCTGGTCAGCGGCAAGGTCGAAGTGTACCAGAAAACCTTCCAGATGATCCACCCGGACTATATTGTCAAACCGGAGGAAGCCGACCAGCTGCCGACCAATGAGGCGATCTACCCGCTCACCTACGGCCTGACCCAGCGGGTGGTTTTAAAGACCGTCCGCGAGGTTCTGAAGGCCATCCCCGATTTGCCCGAATGGCAGGACGGGCCGCTCTTGTCCCGGCACATGTGGCCGTCCTGGGAACAGGCCCTGTTCGAGGCCCACACCCCGGTCACTCCGGTCGATGTCGACCTCGGTTCCCCGGCCCGGCGGCGGCTCGCCTACGATGAACTGCTGGCCAACCAGCTGACCCTTAACCTGGTCCGCCTGGCCAACCTGAAATCTAAGGGCAGGGCCATTAAGCCAGCTTTAGAACAACGTGACAAGGTATTGAAAACATTAGATTATTCGCTAACCAAAGACCAGTGGAAGGTGCTTTCGGAAATCGATCGGGATATGGCTTCTGGAGCGGCCATGCTGAGGCTGATGCAGGGCGATGTCGGGTCGGGAAAAACCATTGTCGCGTTCCTGGCGATGGTCAATGCCTGCGCCGCCGGGGCTCAGGCCGCGCTGCTGGCGCCGACCGAGATTTTATGCCGCCAGCACTATGCTACCTTGAAGGATCTGGCGGCCGCCGCCGGGCTGACAATCGGCATCCTGACCGGCCGCGACAAGGGCAAGGCCCGGGCCGAAAAACTGGAAAAATTGCACTCTGGCGAGACCCAGATATTGGTCGGAACCCATGCCCTGTTTCAGGAGGATGTCGGCTATCACGATCTGGGCCTGGTGGTGGTCGACGAACAGCACCGCTTCGGGGTGTTCCAGCGCCTGGCGCTGGCCCGGAAGGGCAAGACCCACCCGGATATGCTGGTGATGACGGCGACGCCGATCCCGCGCACCCTGGCGCTGACGGTCTACGGCGATATGGACGTCAGCCGCATCGAGGAAAAGCCGCCCGGGCGAAAACCGGTAACAACCCGGGTGATCCAGGGAGACAAGCTCGGGGAAGTGAAACGGGCCCTGGCCCTGGCTTTGCAAAAAGGCGAACGCGCTTACTGGGTCTGCCCGCTGGTGGAGGAAGGGGAGGTTTTGAAGCTGACCGCGGCGGAGATGCGCTATCAGCACCTGAAAAAGGACTTCGGTGACCGGGTCGGGCTGGTCCACGGCCGCATGAAAGGCCCGGAAAAGGACGCGGTGATGGAGGCCTTTATCAAAGGCGATATCCAGATTCTGGTGGCGACCACCGTGATCGAGGTGGGGATCGATGTTCGGCAAGCGACCATCATGATCATCGAGAACGCCGAACGCTTCGGCCTGGCGCAATTGCACCAGCTGAGGGGCCGGGTCGGGCGCGGGGTCAGGCCCTCCTACTGTCTGCTGCTGGCCGCCAGGAAACTCTCCAGAACCGCCCGGCGGCGGCTTTCCATCATGCGCGAGAGCGAAGATGGGTTCCTGATCGCCGAAGAGGATTTAAGACTTCGGGGGGCCGGGGAATTCCTCGGGGTTAGGCAATCGGGTCTGCCGGAATTTCGTGTCGCTGATCTGGAAGCCCATGGCGATCTGCTGCAAATCGCCCGCGATGACGCCCGGCTTATCCTGGAAAAAGACCCCAAACTGGAAACCCCGCGCGGCCAGAGCCTGCGCACGCTCTTATATCTCTTCGAGCGCGACGCCGCCGTGAATTATTTGAGATCGGGGTAGAGCATTTACCTGTCATACCCGCCCCAGTTTTGTCATGACAAGGGTGGGCTAATAGGTTTAGGAAGGACAGTATAATTTTTTGGGGAGACGTAAAGTCCCTTAGGAGCTTTTAAATGAGAGATTATTCAAACCTTTTTGGGCTAATTAGTTTAATCGCTTATATCATTTCCCCTGTTTTATACTGGGATGCGACTAAAAACAAGATTGGGAAAATTAAGGGAGAAAAAGGTTTTTTAAATATGCATGCGGGAGGGTGGGCATTTTTGGCCTTATGGACTTTCTTGTTCATAGGACCCATAACTTGGGTTGTATATCTGGTGAAAAGGAGGAACCTTATTGCCAAAGCCAAAAATCACCCTGTTGGACTCACTTCATCCCATAGAATTCTTGTTGTTTTTTTTGGTCGGCGGCCCCTTAATTGTTAGATATTTTTTAATCCCCAGATATTAGTTGGTAAAACGGAAGGGGCAATAACTTTTAAATCGCCTTATCGAACACCCGGTAGGTTTTGTACTTGAGGCAGCCGATGTCGGCGAGAATTTTGTTCATGGCGTCATTGTCTTCCAGTATCCACGACAGCTCGCCCACCTTGCCGCCCCGCCGGCAGACCTCTACCCGGATCGTCTCGATCATCATGAACACCATGCAGGCGCCGGCCATTGTGCCCTGCAGGTGCCGCCGCACCCCCATCAGGGGGACCCGCACCCGCTCCGGGTATTTTATTTTGATGCGCCACAACAGCTTGAAAATATTGAACGGGTAGAGCTTGCCCTTAAAATCTTTAATCATATCGTTGGTGTCGGGCAGGGCGATCATGAAGGCCACCTTCTCGCCCTTATAGCTGCAGATCCGGCAGCGGTGCGCGGCGACAACCGGCTTCATTTCCTTGGCGGCGTGGCGGGCTTCCTCATCGGTAAAGGGAATAAAACCCCAGTTGCCGGCCCAGGCGTCATTGAAGATCGAGAAAAATTCCTTCAGTTCTGCGTCATAGTTGTTCAAATCCGCATCGCGGATTTCGATCGACTTGTTGCGCTGGCCCATCGCCACAAAGCGCAGAATTTTTTCATCGAGGCCCTTACTGATGTTCAGGAAATAGGCGAACATGTCCTTGGCTTTCCTGTAGCCGGCGGCTTTATAGAGCTTTTCATAATAGGGCAGGGCGTGGCCCATCATGATCATCGGCGGGGTGTCGAAGCCTTTCACCAGAAGCCCGCATTCCTCATTGACCGAGAGGCTAAAGGGACCCCGTGATTTGGTCATGCCCTTGGATTTCAGCCAGCCCCCGGCAGCCTCAAAAAGCGCTTTGGCGGTTCCGGTATCGTCCTCGCATTCAAAAAACCCGATATGGCCCATCCTGGGGTCGATATATTCCAGCGCCAGCTGGTCGACCTGGGCGCTGATGCGCCCGACCGCCTGGTCGCCGCGGTAAGCGATGAAATACTGGGCCTGGCCTCTTAAGAAATAAGGATTTTTATCGGTCAGCACACCCATGCGCTCAACTTCCAAAGGCTGGATCCAGTTGGGATCATCGGCATAAAGCGCATCGGGAACGTGAATGAAGGCCTTCAGGTCCTGTTTGCCCGAGACCGGATGGATGCGGATGTCGTTTGCCACAAAGGTCAGGCTTTACTGCGTTTCAGGGGGTGTTCTGCGCCAATCTCACCAGACATTTCGGCCACCCAGGGATACTTTTTGGCTTGTCCGGAAGTGTAGCCGAGATTGTGCACGGTGGGGCTTTTTCTGGGGCGGTCGGTTTTGACATAATAGGTATTCAAAAGCCGGTCCCAGAAAAAATTGGTAATGCCGTAGTTGCCGTTCTCATCATGGAAGTGATGCTCCATGTGGCGCTTTTTCATCAGCTCCAGCGCCTTGCTTTTGGGCTTGTAGGAGAGGTGCTGGATGCAGTGGGCGAATTCATAAAAACAGGTAATGAACAGCCCCGCCGAAAAAGCCCCGGCCGCGCCGCCCGGGCCATCGAGCGCCCAGCCGACCGGAGCGGTCACCATGAAAACGGTTGGCAGGGTGGTGTAAAGCGCGCCAAACAGGACCCCCAGGTCATGGGGGTCCTGGTGATGATCGAAGTGGATGCGTTTCCAGATTTTTGCGGTGAATTTGGATTTGTAGGGGTACTGGCCGTGCAGGACGTAGCGGTGCAGCACGTACCAGATCAGCGGATAGGAAACCAGCGAAATGGCGATGGCCGCCACCAGCGCCCAAAAGCTGGTGGCATAGATATAGGCGAAAATGCCGGAAACAACCCCGATGGCGATATAGGCGTCAATGGCGTAATAGCGGAAATAAGCCCCCGCCAGATCCCTCAGGGTCATCTTTTCCAGACTATATTTCTGGTTGTTCCAAAATCCGTAGCGGGCAATCATCAAGGTCTCAGCCGGTTGTTTTCCCAGAGATAAATCAATTGCGAATTAATCGCAAGCATGGACAAAAAAAAGAGAAGCGCCTTGTGCCCGATCTCAAGGCTGGTTTCAAGCTTTAAATTGCGGTTTGCGGCTTGATTGAGCGGAACCACCGGCCGACCCGCCCCAGGTTTCTGGCGTCTTCCTCTGACAGGCCGTAACGGACCAGGACATGAATGGTCAAATAGATGGAGCCGATTGCTATCGAAAAATGAACGACGTGGGGCAACAAGTCGGCGAAATAGAAAACCACTATCATGACCGCGGAAAGGGCGAACGAGACCGCCAGCGGCCGGAAGGTTTTTTTACTGTAAGGCGAAAGCCGATAGAAGAAATGGGCCTCGGCCAGGCTGAGCAGGCTGATGACGTTAAAGCCGACCGCGGTGGCGATCGCAATGCCGTAAACCCCGCCCAGAACCCGGTTGTCCTTCAGGTAATACTGCAACACCATCAGGACCATCACTCCCATCAGGTTATTAAAGAGCGGCAGGAACTTGTTGCCCAGCATCTCGACCACCACCGCGGAAGTGCCGGCCATGGCCTCGGTAATGCGCCCGGCGGTGAGGATGATGATGACCCCGGTAGCCGCGGCATAATCGGGGTTGAACACGGTCAGGATATCGCGGCTGATATAAATCAGCAGAATTCCCAAAGGCAGCACCAGGGCGCCGATCAGGCGGGTTGTAAAATTATAAAGGTCCGACAGCTCCTGCCGTTTGGCCAGCGCGTTTTTCAGGCTTGCGAACGGGGCCATGACGTATTCAAAGCTGAGGTGAACCACCTGCAGGACGCTGGAGATATGCCGGCCCAGGCCGTAGATGGCCGCGGCTTCGGCGCCCAGCCCGACATTGACGATAATGACCGAGCCGACCAGAAACAGCTTTTTGATAAAGTTGGCCGGCATCATCATCGCCGAAAATGACAGAAATTCCTTCAAAAACGCCCGGTCCACCGGGGTTTTCAGGATCGCCCTGAAATCGTAGAAACGGGCGGCCAGGCGCAACGCCAGCAAGCTGGCTATGAAAATCGAAAACACGTGGGCGTAAAACAGCCCGAAGGTCTGGTATCCCAGAAAATAAAGTCCGACCCCGGCAATCAGGCGCAATCCCTGTTCATAAAACACCCGCACCCGGATTTCCGGGCCGAATTTGTGCTGGGCGCGGACGCTGGCGGTTATCACCTCAATCAGGGTCCAGAACGGCAGGGCCCAGACATAAATCCGGATTATCCTGGTAAACTGTTCCTTGCCGATTGCCCCGCTTTCCAGAAAGCCGGCTATTTCAGGCGCAAACCAGGCGATGACCAGGGCTCCCGTGATGCTTATGGTCAGCGACGTGCCAAGGGCGGTTTTGAAGATCTTGAGGTCGGTGGTCCGGGACCGGCTGGCAGGCGTAAAGCGCAGCTGCGAGGTGGTCATGGCAAACTCGGTAACCGCGGTCAGAACCTTCAGCGCCGCCCACAGGGTAAAGAACAGGCCAACCACGGCGGGGGTGTAGAGCCAGGTAAACAGGATCAGGCCAAACGCCTCGACAACCGCAGCCGACTGGCCCAGGAAAGCAACACCGGCGCTTTTGGCGACGGTGGCGTGATCGCTTTTGACCTGTTCCTTGGCGCGTCTTGGTGCCACGTTACCTCCCCAATGATTGGCCGCTTTTGGCCCCTCAGGCATACCATCCCGGCGGCAAAATGAAAAACCTTAAAATAGTTGTCAACAAGATCGGCATAAGTCCTTGAAAATTTTCTGATTTCGTGTATTGAACTGTCACAAGGGCAGCATGGTTTTGCCATAAAAGCGCCCAAATTGGGCGCAATATAATAAGCAAGTTAAAAAACATTGATGCGTCCATGCAAGCAGGGAGTTTGACGTGAATTTTGGTTTTTCCAAAAACATCAAGAATTTGACCGCCGTTACAGCAGCGGCTTTGGCTTTTTCCTCAACCGCGCTTGAGGCGGATAGCCTGGATCTCGGCTACACCATGGAAGAGCAGATAAAACCCTGTATAGCGGGCGAATATTCGATCCCGCGCGCCCTGGTGGATGTCAGCGGCATTGAAAGTGACGAGGGGACGCTGCGCGTACAGATTTACAGCGACAACCCGGACGATTTCCTGGTCAGCGGCAAAAAGGTCCTGAGAGTAGAGGTTCCCAGCCAACCGGGGGTTCAGAGGGTTTGCGTGACTTTCCCGCAAGCCGGGGTTTATTCCATGGCGGTGATGCACGACAAGAATGCCAACGGCCGCGCCGATATCTTCTCCGAAGGGTTCGGATTTTCCAATAACCCGAAACTGGGCTTCGGCCCTCCCGACCATGAAGAAACGCTGTTTGAGGTTGGCAATGGCGTCAAACAGATGGATGTCGCCCTGATCTATTATTTCCAGTTGGCGAAAAAGGACAGTAAGCGGCGCCGCCGCCGCTAACCGAATTTTCGGTTTTCTGTTTGATTTTCTTCTTTTTCCCTAATAAATACTGTTCCGGCAGCCCTTTAAGGCTGCCTGTTTTCGATAAAAAGACTTTTGCCACAAAACATAAAGCAGAAAACAACCAACAGAGGGCGGGCATCAATGCCTAAAGGCGACAAGAATAAGGGGGTGCATGTTATAATGCTCAGCAACAGCCTGAGCACGTACAACAAAAAAGGCCTGCCCGACATACGCGCCGTTTTGAAGAATTATCCCTTTGTCGACCACCTTGAGGGGAACAGCCTGGAGCGTCTTTACGAACAGTTGAAAAATTTTAAAGGGACCAGCCCTCAGCTTTTGATCCTGAACGGGGGGGATGGCACTATCCACAGCGCGCTCACCTTTCTCATGAACAACAAAATTTTCAAGACCCTGCCGCCGATCGCCATCCTCGGCGGGGGCAGGACCAATATGATCGCCAAGGATCTGAAAACCGGTGAAAAAGCCTCTCAGGCGCTGGAGAAAATTCTGGAATGCCTGAGCGATGAGTGGTGCCCGACCCGGACCGAGGAACGGAGCCTGATCAAGATCGATTTCGGCAATGGAAAAACCCAGTATGGGATGTTTTTCGGCGGGACCGGAATGGTTCACGTGATCCGCCATTGCACCCAAACTGTTTACAAGCTGGGCATTAAAGGGAGGGGCGCCCAGATTATTACCGTTGTGGCGTATTTCATGTCAGCCATCTTTAGCGCCAAAAAGCCCGGGGATTTGGCCTATTCCCCGCCACTGACCCTTCGCTTTGACGGCAACGAAAAGCGGGAAGGGAATTTTGCCTGTCTGGTGACCACCAGCCTGCACTACCTGGTTTTTGGCAGCAAAGCACCCCAGGTGCCTGGAAAAATACCCTTTTTAACTTTGGGTCCGGGGTTTTGGCCTTTGCTGGTGGCGTTCACCCGGGGTGTTCTGGGAACCATTGAAAATGTCAAAACAAACGGCGTTAGGCTGGATTACATCAAAAAAGTCGAAATCGGCGGCGGGTACCCTTTCACCCTGGATGGCGAGATCATTGAAAATGGCGAAGACACCATAACCGTCAGCGTCACCAAGCCCATAAAATTCGTTTCTTTCATTTAAGGGTGATATAAGCTCTGCTATTAAAAGGCGCGGGCTTCAAATATGGCTTTCAACTCCAAAACTCTGGCGGCATTCATCAAGACCTCCCTCACGGGCCCGGTGCAAAAAGAAGCACACTGGCTGGCAACCCGGCTGGTCAAAGAATTCCAGGGCCAGGCTCTGGCGGTGCTTTATTACGGCTCGTGTCTCAGGACCGGCAAGGTGGAGGGTCTGATCCTCGATTTTTATGTGATTGTCGAGGATTACAACAAAGCCTACGGCAAAAGGGCATTGGCTTTGGCCAACAAAATCCTGCCCCCCAACGTTTTTTATTTTGAAGCGGATAAGGATAAGCAAACGGTCCGCGCCAAGGTCGCGGTCATCAGCCTCGATGATTTCCGGAAAAGAACCGCCGCCGGATGCCTGAATGTCTCGCTGTGGGCCAGGTTTTCACAGCCCGCCCGCCTGATCCTGTGCCGCGATAAAAAAACCGAAGATGAGCTGGTGCTGGCGGTAACCGAAGCGCACAAAACCATGGTTGCCGCGGCGCTGCCGCTGCTGGAGGGCAAACCCAGTCCGGAAAACCTGTGGCCAAAGGCCCTGTCCCTGACTTACGGGGCGGAACTGCGCTCCGAGCAGGAAGGCAAGGGAACAAAGCTTTTTGAGGCCAACAAAAAATACTGCCAGGCGGTTACCCCGCTGGTGCTGGCGGCGCTTGAAGGAAACCCCAAGCAAACCAGGTCCCAGGCCAAAAGGGCCTGGTCGAAGCGGCGGCTGAACGGCAAGACGGTCAGCCTGTTGCGCCTGGCCAAGGCGGCCTTCACCTTTTCCGGCGGGATTGATTATCTGGTGTGGAAAATTGAGCGGTCTTCCGGGGTCAAGGTAACCCTTAAGCCATGGCAGCGGCGGCACCCTTTTGTGGCTGGAGCCCTTCTGTTTTTTCAGCTTCGCCGCCGCGGGGCTTTTCGTTAAGCGGCAGCTTCAAGGCCTTGGCGACTTCCACGAACCGTTCGATGATGGTGTCAATCTGTTCCGGCGTGTGGCTGGCGCAAACGCTGCAACGCAGCAAGTATAGCCCCTGCGGGGTGGCGGTCGGAACCGCCATGTTGACATAAACCCCGGTGCGCAGCAGGCCCGACCAGAACCGCACCACCTGCTCGGTATCGTGCAGTGAAACTGCAATAATCGGACTTTCGAGCGTTTTGGTCGGAATCACAAACCCTGCTTTTTTCAGGCCGCGGTGGAGGCGGTGGGCGTTGGCCCAAAGCCGTTCGCGCAAATCATCGGCGCCCTTGATGGTCTCAATTGCCGATTTGGCGGAGGCGACCACAGACGGGGGCAGCGAGGCGGTAAAGACATACGCCCGGGCAGCCAGTCTCAGAACCTCAAACTTGGGATGGTTGGAAACCACAAAGCCGCCCACCGTGCCGACCGATTTGGAAAATGTCCCGACCAGGAAATCAACCTCATCCTCGAGGCCCAGCTCCTGGGCGACGCCGCGGCCGGTTTTGCCGCAAAAGCCCATCGAGTGGGCTTCATCGAGCATCAGCATGGCGCCATATTTTTTCTTCAGTTCAACAATTTCCTTCAATGGGGCGACATCCCCCAGCATGCTGTAAATGCCTTCCGCCACGATCAGGGCCCCGGCATCTTCCGGAATGCTTTTAAGGCGCCGCTCAAGATCGGCCATGTTATTGTGCTTGAAGCGCAGGGTGGTAGCCCGTCCTTGCGCACAGCCGTCATAAATACTGGCGTGGCAATCGGCATCCATGATGATGAAATCCTTCCTGCCCGGAAGGGTGGCGAGAATTCCAAGATTGGCCAGATAGCCGGTGGAAAAGACTATTGCGTGCTTGGTGCCGTAGAAATCCCTGAGGGTTTGTTCCAGTTCGGTATGGCCAGAGTAGGTTCCGTTCAGGACCCGGGAGCCAGTGGTGCCGGTGCCAAACCGCTCGATAGCGTCATGGGCGGCTTTCCTGGCCTCCTCATTAAAGGTCATGCCCATGTAATTGTTGGTCCCGCACAGGATCGTTTCACGCCCGTCGATTATGGCGATGGTCGGCGATAACACCTTATCCATCCGGACAGAAAACGGGTCATCAACCTCGGGAGGCAGCGCCGCATGCCGGTCGATTATCGTTTGATACTTGTCAAAAAGATCTTTGCGCATTTATCTCGCCTGAATTTCTTTTCCAAGGGGGGGGTTATTATAGAATATGGCGGTCAATGCAAGTTATAAAAATTTCAAGCACGTCATCACCAATCCAGCCCCTCTCAACCTCAGTCATGAAGACGGGTGTTTCCCTAGTTTCAAATTTTTCCCAGGCTGACCTAGTTACACCATTGGGGCTGGTTTGGAAACTTAAAATCGAAAAAAGCTTTTTTTGAAGGAACGCAAAAAATCGTCAAAACCCCTGAAATATGGGCTGGATCAGGAAGGATTGGCTGATTTTAAAGAAGGTTTCGCTCCCGGTACCAGTGAACGGTTTCCCGGACCCCTTCCTTGAGCCCTATTTCCGGGCGCCAGTTTGAGATCGCCTTATGGGTCTTCGGGTCGGAAACCCAGTCGGGGTGGGCCATCTCCCGCACCTTGTGGCGGGAAAAGATTGGCGCCTTGCCGGTGGCAAAAGCAAGTGCTTCGTTGGCGAAGGCCAGAGTGTACAAAAAGGCTTCCGGCACCGCCAGCGGCCTGACCGGGCGGCCGAATTCCGCCGCCGCTGCTTCGGCTACATCGTGGACGGTATAGCCGCCTTTTTTCTGGTCATCCGGCTCAAGCGTTTTATGGATAGCCGTTTTATGGTCCAGAATACTCAGGATCGCGGCCGCCAGGTCGCGGCCGTGAATCAGGGAAAAGAATTTATCGCCCCCTCCCACCACCGGCGCATATCCCCGCTTCATGGCCCGGAACAGTTTCAGTATCTCCATATCCCCCGGCCCGTAAACGGCGGGCGGACGGACAATGGTCCAGGGAAATTTCTCGCCGCGCGCCTTGAGGATTTCCTCGGCGTTGAATTTGCTTCTGGCATAGGGTGAAATGTGCGGGCGCCTGGCGGTCAGGGAGGAAACAAAGATCACATGGCAGTCCCCGGCGCTTTGATCGCGGTGCGCCAGAAGGTCCAGAATGTGCGCGAGCGTATTGGTGTTCACCTGATGAAACTCTTCCGTCCGCCGGGCCTTGACAATGCCGGCGCAGTGGATCAGGACATCCGCCTCCCGGGTGATTGACTTTAAAGCCTCTTTATTATGCAAATCGCCCGCAACCCATTCCAGTCCTGAGCGTTGTTGCTGCGGGCGGCGGGTGATGGCCTTCACCCGGTGCCCTTCCTTCAGCGCCCGGTCCAGAATGTGAGCGCCGACAAACCCGGTCGCCCCGGTCAGGGCGATCAGCTTTTTATTTTTGGTTGCTTTGGCCATTATAGTATTTCTTTCACTTCCCTATATTGCTCCGGATAGCAAAATTGGCAATGGCCGCGCCGGATAAAATCAGGGACATCGCCAGCCAGGTGTGGGGATGAGGGCTGTTCAGGCTCCTTTAATGGGAGCGTCAATTTGAAAAAATATAAAGGGTTGCCAGGACAAACAGCGCTATGGCGGCCGCCCACAGGAACGGAGGCAAACCCTTGTTGGCTGTAGGTTGGTCTTTATCCGGCATTGCAGGTCCCTGCTTTTGGTCTGTTTATTTTTATTTATTAAGACTATTATTGCATTTCAGACGGTATCCGGGCAAGTTTGATGAGAAGAAAAGTACGGTTTCCCTTGCATTTTTTTTCACGGATTTTAAAAGGTTGGAACCGGCCCCGACTAAAGTGGTAAAAAGGGGGTAGGTCAGGCGAGGATCAATCAAGTAAGGGGCTGATTTAAAACCATGTCACGTTATTTTTCTAACCCGTACGGGAAGAATTTTCTGGGAAATTCCCCGGATTGGTACAAAGTCGCGATCATCGGCTTTTTAATTATTAACCCGATCATCCTCTATTTGATGGGTCCCTATGTGATGGGCTGGCTTTTGATCGGGGAATTTATTTTCACCCTGGCGATGGCATTGAAATGCTATCCGCTGCAACCCGGCGGTTTGTTGGCCCTGGAAGCGGTTTTTTTGGGCCTGACCACAACGGAATCTGTTTTCCTTGAGATCAAGGGCGGGTTTGAGGTCATTCTGTTGCTGATTTTCATGGTGGCGGGGATCTTTTTTATGAAAGACCTGCTGCTTTATATTTTCACTAAAATCCTGGTCAAAACCCGCTCGAAGGTGATGCTGGCGTTGATGTTTTCCTTTTCCGCGGCTTTTCTTTCGGCTTTTCTGGACGCCCTGACGGTGATCGCGGTGGTGATTGCCATCGGGGTTGGTTTTTATTCGATTTATCACAAGGTCGCCTCGGGCAAGGAATTTCACCATGAACACGATCATCTGGACGATGAACAAATAAGGCCCCTGGACCGCGAGGACTTGCGCCAGTTTCGCGCCTTTTTACGCAGCCTGATAATGCACGCCGCGGTGGGCACCGCGCTGGGCGGGGTCACGACCCTGGTGGGTGAGCCGCAAAACCTGCTTATTGCGGAACGGGCAGGATGGGACTTTCTTGAGTTTTTCCTCCGCATGGCCCCGGTGACAATGCCGGTCCTGGCGGTAGGATTGCTGACAGTGGTGTTCCTTGAAAAAACAAAGCTATTTGGTTATGGCGGGATTCTTCCGGAAAAGGTGTCAAAAATCCTTAAGGATTACGATGCCTATCAGGATGAGAAACGGACCGCGCAACAGCGGGCCGCCCTGGTGGTGCAGGCGCTGGTGGGCGTTTGGCTGATTGTTGCCCTGGCTTTCCATTTTGCCGCTGTCGGCATAATCGGCCTTTCTGTCATCGTTCTGGCCACCGCCCTCACCGGCGTGGTTGAAGAGCATGCCATCGGCAGGGCGTTTGGCGAGGCGCTGCCCTTTACCGCGCTGTTGGCGGTGTTCTTTGTTATTGTTTCGGTGATTAATGACCAGGGGCTTTTTGCCCCGGTGACCAATGCGGTTCTAGCAATGGATGGGACAAATCAGATTGCAGCCTTCTATCTGGCCAATGGACTGCTGTCGGCGATCAGCGACAATGTATTTGTCGCAACCGTTTATGTCAGTGAAATTCAGACCGCTCTGGCCAATGGCGTAATTGACCGGGATACGTTTGATTTGATGGCGGTGGCGATCAATACCGGAACCAATATCCCGAGCGTCGCAACCCCCAACGGCCAGGCCGCTTTCCTGTTCCTCTTGACCTCGGCGCTCGCCCCTCTGATCCGGCTCTCTTACGGCAGGATGGTCATCATGGCGCTGCCATATACTATATCGATGACCTTGATGGGTTTGGTGGCGGTGTTTTTCTTCCTGGAACCGGCCACCGCTTTGATGTATGACGCCGGCTTAATTTCGCATCACGCGGCAGCCCCGGGGCACTAGGGTCTGAACCCAATTACCGATTTTGGCGCCAATGTTTTCTGCGGCACAGCCCTCATCGGTAGTCCGGTCCAGACCCTGATTCCACCGGGACTTTGATTATTCCATGGAATAATAGTTTGCTGTTGATTTTAATAAAAATTCAATTATCTATGGTTTGATTGTAATTCGCAAAATTGTGCAGTACAATTAGGGACTTTTAAGCAGGAGAA
Source organism: Pseudomonadota bacterium (assembly GCA_022566215.1). Classification (GTDB taxonomy): domain Bacteria; phylum Pseudomonadota; class Alphaproteobacteria; order Sphingomonadales; family SMXR01; genus SMXR01. The sequence continues at coordinate 16,465 of JADFJJ010000023.1, forward strand.
GCGTCATGGAAGGTAAAATGGGGTTCAAGTCGTTAAAGGAAGAAGGTGTTGAAATGGAAGCTCCGAAGAGCCCGCCGAGTATGGAGGAAATGGCCAAAAAGGCAGGTGCGGTAGAGGTTAAAGGTAAGGTCAAATGGTTTGACGCCGTTAAGGGCTTTGGTTTTATCGTCCCCGAGGACCGCGAAGAAGACATTCTGGTCCACTTTTCAGTATTGCGGGAAATCGGCGTGACGACCGTCCCCGAAGGGGCGACCCTGACTTGTCTGGCGATCGAGGGATTGAAAGGCTGGCAAGCAATCCGGGTTTCAGCAATTGATCTTTCGACCGCAACGCCGGCTTCAGAACTTGGCAAAAGGGATGATGACTATGATCCCACCGCCAATCTGGAAAATGTCAGCGACTTTATGGAAGCCACGGTCAAATGGTTCAACCGGTTGCGCGGCTACGGCTTCATCGCCAAGGACGAGGAATCCGAAGATATCTTTATTCATCTCCGGGTCCTCAAGCGCGCTGGCATTGAAGAGGTTTTCCCCGGCCAGAAGCTTTTGGTTCGTATCGGGGATGGCCCGCGCGGTCCGCTGGTTGCCGAAGCGAAGCTGCCCGACGACGATTAAAGGGAATATTTTTTCCGTAAATGGAGGGAGCCCGGCCCGGTCCTTGCCCCCCGGGTGTCGTGTGGGTAAACTCATGCCCGAAACAAAGGATTTCCCCCATGACCCTGTTCAGGAATTTTAGATATTTTGTGCTGGCGTTTTTCCTGATTCTGCCAAATTCAGGACTGCCGCAAACGGACGGCGCTCCGCAGCGCCTGCTGGTATCCCGGGTCATTATCGAGACCGATGCCGGCTCTCTTGAGTTTGAAGCGGAGATGGCCATAACTTGGGAACAGCAAAGAATGGGCCTGATGTTCCGGCGTGAGATGGCGGAAAACCGGGGTATGCTTTTTTATTATCCGTTTCCGCAAAAAGTCAGTTTCTGGATGAAAAATACCTATCTTCCGCTGGATATTATCTTTATCCGCAGCGACGGCGCGATCGCCAGCATCGCCCATGACACGGTTCCACATTCGCTCAATCCGGTTGGCTCAGAGGGGCTCATTACCGGAGTTTTCGAGATCAACGCCGGCCTGACCGAAAAGCTCGGGATCAGGGAAGGTGATCTGGTCCGTCATGAAATTTTCAGGAACATTTTGGGGGAAAACGGTGAATAAGTCCGAAACACCCCCTCCGCCTGAAGGATTCCAGCCGATCATTTCAGAAAACCCGTTTGGCCAGGCGGTCGGGCCGATTTTTGAGAAAAAGGAGAAAGACGCCTGGGTGCGTGGTTTCCGGATCGGGGAAAAACACACCAACCGGGCAAAAATCGCCCACGGCGGAGCCTTGATGACCTTTGCCGATATTATTTTGGCGACCGCGGTATGGGAAGAGCTTCAGGCCCCGTTCGTGACCATTCAGATGGAAAGCCAGTTTGTTTCCCCGGCCCGGGTCGGAGCCTGGGTTGAGGGCCGGGCGGCCATTACCAAACGCACCAAAGACCTGGTTTTTGTCAATGGTCTGTTATCGGCAGCGGAAAAACCGGTCCTGAGTGTTTCCGGCATATTCAAAATTCTCTGAGAGTGCCGGATATCTATCTTTTCCGTTTTAATCGCGCCTCTGCTATGATAAAGACCGCACCGGTCCTATTCGGGGAGTGGCGCAGCCTGGTAGCGCATCTGCTTTGGGAGCAGAGGGTCGCTGGTTCGAATCCAGTCTCCCCGACCACCCTTCGCCCTGCGGGCTTCGGGTGGCAGGCCACCCGGAACCGCAAATTGGGAGACCAGGCTACGCCGTAGTAAAACGAAGGCGGACTAAAGAAAATCGTGATTTATGTTTATCTCATCCGTAGCATCAAGCGCCAGGCCCCCCCTGGAAAGATTGGTGGCGCGAATCGGATTTGAACCGGTTACGAAGGATTTTCATCCCCTGCGGTACTGCTCCGGAAACGCGCCAAATTAATTTTAGAACGCCCCTTAGGTAAAGGCTCTGACTGTAATCAGAAAACATAATTTTTATTTATGTATAGGATTTTAGCCGAATTGATGAGGGCAGTCTTCCAGGCTCGGGCCGCCGCAAACCATAGCGTATAGCTGGTCAATCTGGCGGATGGTAATGTGGGACGGGGTGTCGAGAGTAATGATCTGTTTATCGGAAAGTTCGGTAAATGCCCGGCTGACCGTTTCACTGGTCAGACTTAAATAATCCGCCATTTCCTGCCGTCCCATCGGAATTTCGAAACTGTTCTCAGAATTTGTGGCTTTATATAAATTGTTGAATAATAACAAAAGAAACGATGACAACCGCTCAAGCGGGCTTTTATGAGCCATCCCCAACAAATGCGTGCGGGCTTTGTTGAGGGCGTTTTCCTGAAACATATTTAGTTTGTCTTTGAGATCCGGGCTGATTTTTATCAGATTATCCATCTGTTTTTTTGGAAAACGGCACAGTGTGGCCTTGGTAAGGGCAACAGAGGAATAAGGGTAGACCCCCTTTCCAAACGGGCCTAAAAAATCCCCCTCAAACAAAATCTCTAAAATCACCCGGCGTCCGGAAGGCAAAATATTGTAAACACCGACAACCCCTTCGGTCAGTTGATAGTAGTATTCCTGAGTGTCCGCCTCATGAAATAAGACCTCTTTGGGTTTATACTGTACCGCTATTGTAATGTCCCTTAGGAGGCCGACCTCGGTTTCTGTTAACCCGCAGCCAATGGCTTCAATTTTTTCGGAACATACCAAACATTCCAAATCCATCATTAAACCTCTCATCTAATTTCGGTAACGAACCTTAGCACAATCACCCGTTTGGCTATGAACACATTTTGCCATAGAACGTTCAAATAATTTTGAGGTCAAAAAAGGAACGCCAGGCCCTTGAAATTAATAAGGCGTTCTTTTCCGGGGAAAAACCCCCAGCGCGGGGGAGGGAACTGCGCTGGGGGCGAGGGGTTATTCTATTTGGTTTTAGAGGAGGAGTTTGGTTAGCGGCTGAATGGTCCGGTCAGCGTTCTGGCGACAAGGTTGGCAAACGGGGAATTCAAAAGATTCGAACGCGACAATTCCGGCTGATCGTGGCCTGCATAATCCATATTTCCGAGATATTCGTACCGCATTGACAGTGGTTCTGACCGATCCTGTTCAGTAATGCTTACAAAAAAACTGTCCAGGCTGGTGAAATCCAATTTATTCGATTTCTTTTCTGTCGCCAAGGTAAAATTGGGCATAAGAAAATCTTGTCCAGCGGCTTCCGTCTTGGGACGGCCGACAGCAAACTGGTCAAATTCTATGTAATCGGTTGTGCTCAAGTCTAGCAGCTGACCGGCGGTTGCCGGCAAGGCCACAAAAGTGGCAGCGAAGAAGGCTGATATGGCAAGACCCTGGAAGATATAGCCGGCATTTTTTGTAAACCTGATCATTTTCATATCCTTTCGTGGGTTGGATTGGGAAAATGTACAGGATCTGAAAAAAAACTCTCTGATTGTAATCAGATTTTTGAATTTTTTTTCGAGCAGAATTTTGAAATTAAAAGTAAGGCGCTGCTAGTCATGATAGAGCCACTTTCTAAACCCCCAGTCCCCAGCCCAAATGTGCGCTCTTAAATGTTGGCGAATGACAGTCAAGAACTGGCTCAAATATATAGAGAAGGTCACTATGAATTAGACAAATAAAACACAAAATTTGATAAGGTTTAGGGGTTTAGCCGGGCCACAAGAGTTTTCCCGGTTTCGGCAATAGCCTGCATTTTTTCTTCAACAACAGCCATTTCTGAAATAAGCCGGGACAGGATTCGGATTTCATCATTGGCCCCCTCAATATTCTTTGTAAAGCCGGCGTAGTTCCCTTTCACTGCTTCAAGATAATCCTTAGCACCGGTTGTCATGCGCGTAAGGGTTTTGAGAACCCTTTTAATATCAGACCTATTTCCGGTTTTCCCGATCTGTTTTAAAACCGCTTCCGAGGCCACAAGAGCGGCAACCCATTCCTCAGAAAATACCGGGGAATCATTTGATCCTTTAGCCGTAACTATTAAAATTTTATCAAACTGTTTTTCTACCTCTAGGGTCCGGTGTTTAAGTTTTTCCTGGGTTTCCCCCAACCGCTGGTTTAAATCATGAATTCTGTTCAAAACCCCAAGGAGGTCTTGGGTGATGTCCTCCATACGGTCCAGAAAAAGATTTAGGTCGCGGGCTAACGACCCAAATTCATCATGAGATTTGACCAAAGCCCTCACTCCAAGGTTCGATCCGGCTTTGGCCAACTGACCCACCGCGTCCCGCAGCACCAAAAGCGGCTCCATGCGAATTCTCAGCAAAAGAAAAAGAACAATAGTATGAAAAACAATTTTTACTAAACCAATAAATCCGGTCAACTTAACCTCGGACCACCACTGGTTCAGATCATGGGAGAAATAACTTCTCACCGTTATGGAGCCAAGAATGTCCCCAGGGCTGGCGTAGACATGGCAAGAAATACAAAATTCCTCTGCCCGGAGTTGAACGGAATAGCTGTGGTGGTCGCCTTTTCCAAATTGTGATGAAATTCCGCGGGACGTGAATTGAAAAGTCTCTTCGATTGACCTTATTGTTACTTCCGAAGGTTCAATGGCAATGAAAAACCCTTGCTGTTCATAATTGGTTTTGAACATGGGATACACAGTTCGCGCTGCGACCGGCCCACCAGAATTCACCATTAATTTGTGAACATCCGAAGCCAACGCTTCTGCGGCGGCCCGGGTTTCCTGCTGGCGGTCATTTTGAAAGTCATTCCAGACCAAAAAAAATCGAAACAAAAGCTCAATGAAAACAACCAAAAGCAACATCAGGAAAAAGTCCCGGATCATGTGGAACATGAAACTTTGGTCAAAACGGTCATAGGTATGGAATTTGGTTTTTTTTAACTTTTGCACCAGTAGCTCCAGCAGGTTCGTATTAGTGAGGGAAACGCTCCTTGGCGGCCCCCGGCCGGTCCCTTCATATGTAATGGATATAGAGGGTGGTTTTGTGGCCGAAAGCCGCCAAACAAATGGTTTTTCAAGATAATCCAGAGGTTAGCGAGTAGCCTCGGCCATAATGATTTTTCGACCTTTCTTGGTCAGCCGTAATATTTTCAGATTTTTCAGGATTGTTTTTTCGAAAACCGGTTCGGCCCATCCCCCTTTTTGGCGGGCTTGAATGGTTTTCGCGCTGATCCAGTCACCATTTTCATCGAACAAAGGAAGCCTGCCATCTCTGCGTGCTTAAAACCCGTTTTAGGGTAATTCCGCAAATCTCTTGATAATTCCTCGGGGCTTTCAAGCGCCTCATTATATTCGCAATCTTTCACAGCCTTCTCAAAATTATTCCTTTTTAATGCATAGTTCATTTTCCGGGCTCCCTTAAAGGCTCGGCGGATAATAATATGTAGCCAACATTATCAAAACAATCATGAGTGCGAATAAATATTTCCAAGACTTTCCCTGGAAGTAATTGCGTTCTGTTTTGATCATGGTCTTTTCCAATCAGAGCTTTTTTTGCGATGCGTAAGGAGAAGGATATATAATCCTGAATAGAATTCTCTGATTGTAATCAGATTTATGAAGTTTTCTAAATATGAATGGAAAGGTGGAATAGTAAGCAGGAAAAAACCAATAGGCTTAAGGGCCAGACAATAATAATTTAGCCAAGCCCGGTTTTTTCCTGTCTCTATAAGGATAACTTCTCAAAATTCAACTTGAGCCGCTTGAATATGGTTTTTCTTTTCACCTTGGCTTTGGGAAATACCGGTTCCCTGAAAAGGCGGTTGAGAAGAGCATGGTCGTGAAGGTTTCTTTGCTGGTTATTGCTTATCATGGGGTCCTCATCTTTGGTAAGGTTATTATTCCAGGTTTTTGGGATTGATGACCCGCAGGTCTTCAAAGCGGGTCGGCCGTTGCTGGCGCAAGGCCGAAAATGTGGCGGCGAAGAAGGCGGGTATGGCAAGACCCCGTAAGATATAGCTGGCGTTTTTTGTAATCCTGATCATTTTCATATCCTTTCGTGGGTTGACTTGGAAAACGTACAGGATCTGAAAAAAAACGCTCTGATTGTAATCAGATTATTGAAATTTTTCTAATGGGAATGAAAAGCTAAAGAAATACTTGGGTTTCAATAGGTTAAAAGAGAAAAAGCCAAACACCGGTCTCCCCGGCTATCCTTTGCGCCTTAAGGGTTTCGGGCGGCTTTAACCCTGCTCAGCCGCTAAAGACTTTTGTCAGCACCAGGAACAGCGATCCGGCGAGCACCGCCGAGGCGGGTACCGTAATCACCCAGGCCGAGATGATGGTCAGCAGTTGGCGGCGCCGCACCAGACGGCGGCGCTCCCATTTCTTGATTTTCTTGCGGGCCTTCTTCGGCAGCGCTTTCCAATTCCCTTCCGGCATGGCCGAAGGCGCCTCCTTCCGGTCAAACATCCGCAGCTGGCGGTTGGCCAGATATTCGCGCAGGAAACCCACCCCGAAGACGCCGCCGACAGCGATATGGGTGGAGGAGACCGGCAAACCCAGCCAGGAGGCGATGATCACGGTGATCGCCGCCGACAGCGCCACGCAAAAGGCCCGGGTCGGGTTGAGACGGGTGATTTCCTTGCCCACGGTCTTGATCAGCTTCGCGCCGAACAGCAACAGGCCGATACCGATCCCTGCGCCGCCAATCACCATGACCCAGACCGGGATGGTGACTTTGGCGGCAATCCCGCCATCGCCGACGGTGCTGATGATGGCGGCCAGCGGACCGATGGCGTTGGCCACATCGTTGGCTCCGTGCGCGAAGGCCAACAGCCCCACCGAAAAGATCAGCGGGATGGTAAACAGCCGGTGGACAGATCGCTTGCGGTTCTCCAGGCCTTCGGCGCCCCGCGCCACCAGCGGCCGGGTCACCAGATAGGTGATGATAAAACCTGCCGCACCGAGCGCCCAGACCATCCAGGTCTCGGCCTTCCACACCCGTTTAAACCCCTTGATCGCCAGATACATGATAAAGACGCTGGCCATGATGCCGACCAGAACCGGAACCCAGCGCTTGGCGGCGGCCAGTTTGTCCTCCCGGTAAATAATCATGTATTTGATAAAGCCCAGGAAAAGCGCGGCGACAACCCCGCCCATAATTGGTGAAATGACCCAGCTGGCGGCGATCGCCCCCATGGTCGGCCAGTTGACAGTGGCCACCCCGGCGGCGGCGACCCCGGCGCCCAGCACGCCGCCGACGATCGAATGGGTGGTGGAAACGGGGGCCCCCACCCAGGTCGCCAGATTGATCCACAGCGCCGCCGACAGCAGCGCCGACATCATGACCCAGATAAAAGCAGTCGCGTCGGGAATATGATCCGGGTTGATAATTCCCTTCGATATGGTGGAAACCACATCCCCGCCCGCCAGCAATGCCCCGGCGGCATTGGCGATTGCGGCAATCGCCAGCGCGCCGAATAAAGTGAGAGCCCCGGAGCCGACCGCCGGGCCCATGGTGTTGGCGACGTCGTTGGCGCCAATGTTCATGGCCATATAGGCGCCGATCACGGCTGCGGCGATCACGAAGACGCTGCCGGTAACGGTCGGGTCGAGATAGACCACCGCAATCCCGACTATTGCCATATAAAGGAGGGCGAACCCGATCAGGGCCAACTGTCCGCCGCCCTTGCCGGCCAACGGCTTGATGGTGACGGCTAAAGCCGAGCTGGTGAAAATGCCCTTTTTCGGATTGGCCAAGATATTTCCCCTTTTGCCTCAGGTCAGGTTCCGGCCGGTGCCGGAGTTGCCCATCGCCGTTTAGCCGTCCAGTGTGGATATTTTACGAACGATTTGTTACCGTTTAATGACTCTTTAAGGGGCGCTTCTTTGTTTGTAAAACGGTTGGCTTTTGACGAGCAAAATCCGGTTTTTATAAACAATCGCGGAAACTGAGGAAATCCTTGGTTACGATGAGCCGGTTAGCAAATAAATTTTTAAAACGGCCAAAAAATTAAAATAAAATACAATCCCGGGATAATTATTGCAGAGTATCTTTGTGTCTTTATATTAAATAATACCATTTTGCTGGTCAATGAATGAGCGTATACTAAAGTTCAATTTTATTTTAATTTTTACTGTGTATGCAACAATTATAACCAGGAACAAAATGTGAAGTTTCTCACTGGTGATATTGCCTCCGGCTTGATGCTTGAGACGGTCTATAGTCCTGTTCTTGTTTTTTTGTCCGTTGTCATTGCCATTTTAGCTTCTTACGTGGCTTTATGTCTTGCGGAGAGGGTTGGGGCGGTTGAGCATACAAGAATGTGGTCTATGTTGTTAGGGTTAGGCGGCCTGATCATGGGCAGCGGTGTCTGGGCAATGCATTTCATAGGCATGTTGGCGGTCAGTCTACCGGTGCCCATACGCTATGACGCCACGATAACAGCTTTATCGATAGTTCCGGCAGTGCTGGCCAGCGGGGTGGCCTTGTATATATTGAGCCTTCGCGATTTTGGAAAAACCCAACTGGTGACGGGCGGCCTGATCATGGGCGCAGGCGTAGGCATCATGCATTACTTCGGAATGTCAGCGATGCAAATGGCGGCTGTTGTTTATTATGATCCGGTTATATTTGTGGCCTCGTTTCTGGTGGCCTTCCTGCTGGGCATCATTGCGCTCGGCATCAGACCAATGATGACCAAGCGATTTCCCACCGTCAGTAAGGTTCGTGTAACCCTGGTTGCCGCTCTGGTCATGGGGGTTGCGATCGCGGGCATGCACTATACCGCCATGGCCGCAGCGAACTTTGTACAAATAGATGTCCCAACAGATTATTCGGGCGGAACAGATCCTCTGATTTTGGCGGGTGTGGTGGCGGGCGCTATACTGATTATTCTCTTCGGTACAATAGCAATTGCTTACCTAAATGCCCGCTTTAAAGCCGCCGAGCTATTGAAGCAACGTGAAATTTACCTCAACACCATTGAGGATACTATGGTTGATGGCCTGGTGGTTATTAACCAGACGGGGATTATCCAGTCTGTCAACAAGGCCGCATTAGAAATTTTTGGTTATTCCGAGAAAGAGCTCATTGACAAAAACATCTTAATACTGATGAGGGGAAAATACTACGCCAAACACGACGCCGACCTTTCCAATTATATAAAAAATGACAAAACGTATATCCAAGACACAAGTCTTCGTGAGATTCAGGCTTTTACCAAGAATGGTCAGGCGGTAGATATCGAAATGGCCATCAACAAGACAAAGTTTAATGGTGAAACCCTCTATGTCCACTCACTTCGCGATATCTCGCAACGGAAAAAGGCGGAGGCAATAGCCGAAAAAGCTAACGAGGAACTCAGGCAGGCGCAAAAAATGGAGGCGATAGGTAATTTGGCGGGGGGTATCGCCCACGATTTCAATAACCTTCTTACGGCTGTCAAAGGAAGCCTTTCCCTGATGGAAATGACCGGTAAATGCGAGGACGAAGAAACCCGGGAATTTGTGGATCTTGCCCAGAGCGCGACAAAGCGCGGGGCTGACCTGACACACCGGCTTTTAGCTTTTTCCAGAAAACAAACACTCAAGCCGAAACTGGTCGACATCAATGAACTGGTGAAAGAGTTCTTCCCGTTAATTAAAAGAACGCTGGGTGCAACAACCGCGATAGAAATCAACCTGATGGACAGGGCGGGGCATATTGAGATTGATCCCCACCAGCTTGAAAATTCACTTCTGAATTTGGCCATAAATGCGCACCATGCAATGCCCGAGGGCGGGAATCTGATTATTGAAACGAAAGAGCAGGAAGTTACCAAAGCCGAATCTGAACAAAAAAAAATCAAGGCGGGGAAATACATCGTTCTTTCTGTTTCCGATAACGGGTGTGGCATGCCCCCTAAAATCAGGGATAAAATATTCGAGCCGTTTTTTACCACCAAGCCAAAGGGGGAGGGCACCGGTCTTGGCCTCAGTATGGTTTACGGGTTTGTTAAACAGTCCGATGGCTATATCAAGGTTTCCAGCGAACTCGGGGTTGGCACGACGTTCAGGATTTATTTCCCGAAAAAGCAAGGGAAAAAACAGGAAATAAAACAGAAAAACAAAACCGCATCTTTACCGGCAAAGGAAAAAGGAATAATTATAGTGGAGGAAGACGAGATA
>JADFJJ010000003.1 GCA_022566215.1 Pseudomonadota bacterium
GGCACCAAGTCCGCTAACGCTCTCACGCGCATCTGGGATGCTGGCCGTAAGTTTAACCAGATGGACGCAGACGACATAGAGAGCGCCGAGGAAAACTAAGGAGCCGCCCAGAGCGGCAGTTCTGGTTCCGCCTATCGCTCGCACTCGGAATTCCTGTGCGCGAACTACAGCAGCGTATCGACTCGTGCGAGTTCACGGACTGGATCGCATACAACCGCATCGATCCCTTCGGCAATGAGCGGGCCGATCTGCACGCGGCCATGATCGTCTCAATGCTCTACAACATCAACCGGGGGAAGCACGAGGCTAAGTCACCCTCTGACTTTATGCCGGACTTTGGGGGACGGCAGGAAAATGTCGGCGAGCAAGTAGTCGCCGCGTTCAAGTTACTCAAGGCTCAACAGGAAACCAACGAATAGCACATGGCAAGATCCACACTTATAGGCAGCCTAAAGATAAGCCTCCTGGAGCGCAAACAGGGCGTTTAATTGAGAGTGTCTATCTGACAGATTGGTTTCTGTTCTCGCCCTTTTTCTGGTTGCGTGACGAAGCAGGCTTTCCGGGGTTTCCAGGTCCGCCGGGCAGCCGCCCAATACCTTGAATAAATGTGCCGGTTTCATCATGTAGTCCTTTCTTCGTTTCCTCGTTTCGTTGTCGTGTCTCAGGCTTTATCGGGGCGGGCTTAACCCGCCCCTTCGTTATTTGGTTAAACGTTGTACCTGCGGAGATAAATAGCTCCGGCAATCAGGCCTACACCGAGCGCGGTGGAGAACCAAAACTCACCAGAGGCAAAGCCTTGCGAAAGACGGTCCCAGGCATCGCCGAGGAACGGCCCGTCGATATGCGGGTTGTCGCTGCCGAAGACTTTGATGTCACCCCTGCCATCGATCTGCAGCGCCCAGCCGCTTAAACGGCCGCCCAGCCACGAGGCAAAGTGAGCCGATTTCATAAACATGGCTTCCAGGGCGATGGCGCCGGCGATTGGAACCGCAGCCACCAGCAGGGGGGCGCGCGGGGCAAAGGCTGAGACTGCCATGAACCACCCAAGGACCGGCAAAGCCCAGATACCAAGGACGATAATGTTAGCGATCAAGCCAAGCCATAAGCTGAGGGTCGGGACGTTATTCCAGATGAAACTTGCGGCCGGAATATCGTGGATCATGCCAAACACACTGCCGACGACCATGGCGAACAGTTGCACCAGAGCGGCAATGCCAACGATGATCGCGGGTCCCATGACGGCGATCGCAAAAAGTTTGCTCAAAACTTCCTTGGTGTCGCTGACCGGCATGGATTTCCAGAACAAAAAGCTTCTGTTCTTGCGGTCATTATAAAGTGTGCCCAAAAGCCCGAAGGTAATGACAAACGGAATGATCATCAGGATCGGAAACATCAGGGCGGCCATTGCTATTCCCATGGCCTTCTCTAAGGACCTGAGATTCATATTATTGAGCCGTTCAATGCCATATTCAAAATCGGCGGTGACGTTATCACCATTAACGTGGATATTATCGATATCAAGGCCCAAGAACTGGTTGTGTCCAAAAAAGGCGCCATAAAGAATGCCGATAGCCATAAAGGCGGCAAAAACCAGCGGCACGGTGATGAACCCGGTCCTGTGATCCAGGTATTCGCGTTTCAGGATGCCTCCGACCTGGCCCAGTTTATTCAGTGGGATGGAAGGGATTTTTCCTCTGATTTCACTTATGGCGCTCATCTTTTGCCTCCTGTCATGTAGGCAACGAACAGGTCGGCAAGCCCGACCCGTTTAATGTCGCCCAGTTTCTTTAGTTTGTTTTTATCAACACCGTTGTAGACGAAATTGACTTTACCGAACGCCTTTTGTTCGAAGATCGGGTCCAGCGCGCGGGCCTTGCCGGCATCTTCCTGATCGACCAGTACCTGGCAGAAGCGCATCGCCAGATCGTCCATCGTCTCATAAACAACCATTTCGCCGTCACGGATGAACATGGCATCGGTCAGGATGTGTTCGATCTCCTCGACCTGGTGGGTGGTGACCACGATGGTCCGGTGCTTGTCGAAATACTCCTCCAGCAACGAGGCATAAAACCCCTTGCGGAAAATAATGTCGAGACCAAGGGTCGGTTCATCGAGCACCAGCAACTTGGCGTCGATCGCCATGATCACCGCCAGATGGGTTTGGGTGATCATGCCTTTTGAGAGCTTGCGAACCTTTTTATCCAGGGGAACGGTGGTGCGGCTGAGGTAGTCGAGCGCCACTTCACGGTCAAATTTCGGATGGACGCTTTCGACATAATCGAGCACCTGGGCGACCTTCATCCAGCGCGGCAGGGTCGCGACATCCGAGATAAAGCAGACGTCTTCCATTAATTTTGCACGGTTTGTGGACGGGTTTTTCCCCATCACTTTCAGTTCGCCGTCGTAACGTGTCAGGCCGAGTATGGCATTCAGCATGGTTGTTTTGCCGGCGCCGTTGGCGCCGATCACGCCGACAATGCGGCCCAGCGGAATTTCAAAGCTGATGCCGTCAAGCGCCCGGAACTTCCCGTAGGATTTCCCTAAATTTCTTGCCTCGATAACGGTTGTCATTGGTTACTCCCGTCCTATTTCTTTTTTAAATTTTTGATGAGATCCTTAACGTCAAGACCAAGCGCCTGAACGCGGGCCTGAATTTCCGGCCATTCTTCTTCCAGGAACTTCTTCTTCTCTAACGTTAAGAGTTTGCTGCGCGCGCCCTTCAGGACATACATGCCAAGACCGCGTTTCTTTTCGACCAGGTGCTCATCGACCAGCTCCTGATAGGCCCTGGAGGCGGTCAGCGGGTTGATCTGCAGATCAACCGCGACGTTGCGCACCGAAGGAAGCGGCTCGCCCTCTTTTATTGATCCTTTTATGATCTGGGCGGCCACCTTGTCCCTCAGCTGCCGGTAGATGGGCTGGTCTTCTTTCCATTCTAATGTCATTGCTTCTTCACCACTTTTCTTATCGTTGCCTCTCAAGCTTTAGTGGTTTCAATCCTGGCGCCTTAAGCCGCCAGAGCCGTTACCGAACTGTAGTAATAAACACGGGTTCTTGAATTGCGGCGGGCATAACGGCGCGAACGCCTCAAGACCCTTTCGGTCGCTTTGCTGTTTGAATTCCCGGTGATCATGTTTATTCTCCTCTTTGGTTGCTGTCGTGTCTTGTTCTTTTACCAAATCTTTTCAGAGCATTTTACTGTTTTAATGTCTTGGTGTACTACTCATGTAATACACCCAATCAGTAAGGTCAAGGGCAAAAGGTCATTTTTTTGTAGAAAAAACCAAAAACCCCGCAAAACTGCGGGGTTTAGGGGGGAAATTTTAAATATTTTTTTAAATCTACACCACTTTGGAATGGCGGGAGGTGTTGTCCTGCAGGTGCTGGTCAAAGATGGCGGCGATTGAGCGGACATAGGGACGCCCCTTCCTGGTCACTTCAAAGGTTGCGCCGCGGTGTTTGACAAGGCCATCGTCCTCTAACTCCTTAAGGGCAAAAATCTCCGGCGAAAAACTGTCGGGCGGGATCTCCAGCTTTTGGCAAACTTTTTTCAGGTCGACCCTCATCTGGCACATCAATTGCTCGATCACGGCCCAGTGCCAGTGGTCTTCGCGGGTAACATGGACGCCTCTCGCGGTGGCCAGGTCACCGTTGTCAATGGTGTTGGCATAGTCTTTCATCGAAGTGGTGTTCTGGACAAATCCTCTGGGCAGCCGGCTGATCGAAGAGGCCCCCAAAGCGATCAATGTGGTGGCGTCATCGGTGGTGTAACCCTGGAAATTACGGTGCAGTGTGCCCGCCAGATAGGCCCTGGTCAGGGGATCGCCGGGCTTGGCATAATGATCGAGCCCGATCTGGATATAACCGTGCTCCACTAGCCGCTTTGAGAGCGCATCGGCCATTTTCAGGCGCGCCCCGGAGGTTGGCAGGTCTTGCTCATTGATCATTTTCTGGTGGGATTTCATCCACGGCACGTGGGCATAGCCAAATACCGCCAGGCGGTCGGGCCACAATTCCACCGCCCGATCGACATTGCGGATCACATCCTCCAGGGTTTGCTTCGGCAGCCCGTACATCAGATCAAAATTAATACCCCCGATGCCGGCGCCGCGCAGCCAGCCGACGATGTCGCGGGTCATCTCAAACGGCTGGATCCGGTTGATCGCCTTTTGCACATGGGGGTTAAAGTCCTGGACGCCCAGACTGACCCGGTTGATCCCGGCCTTGATATAGCTCTCGGCCTTTTCCCGGGTCATCGAACGGGGATCCACTTCCATGGCGTTCTCGACCGTCCCGGAGATTTTAAAATTCTTATTTATCGCCACCATCAGGCCCCTGAAGTCCTCAGCTGAGAGCATATTGGGCGAGCCCCCGCCCCAATGGATGAACGAGACTTTGGGGCGCACTTTCAGGCGCCTGGAGACCAGCTCCATTTCCTTCTTCAAGAGATCAACATAACGGGCGATCGGAGAATACTTGGCAGTGATGTTGGTATGGCAGGCGCAGTACCAGCACAGTTTGTGGCAATAGGGGATGTGCAGGTAAAGCGAGACCGGCTCAGCACCATCGATTTCCCCCAGCCAGGCGGCATAATGATCCGCGCTAACCCAGTCGCCAAACTGGGCGGCGGTAGGATAGCTAGTGTAGCGCGGAACGTTGCCGCCGTATTTTGCAAGCAAATCCTGGTTCATATGGGAAATCCTAGAACTTTCCCGGCTCAATAACTTTGACTTCGATCAAAAACCGGGAATTTTTTTGACCCGGGTTTTAGTTACTTCCTCCCCCTTTAAGCTGAACTTAAAAGAAGCCTCCCATCACTTCTTCCCGAATTCCTCCCTGAGAAAGGACACGACATCCAGCGCATCCTGCTCAGTCAAATCCGGGTTGCCGCCCCTGGCCGGCATCTCCATAAAGGATCCCGGACTTTGGAAACCGTGCAGAATGTTTTGAACCAATTCACCGTCTGATTTGCTAAGAGGGCTCTTTTTCTTGGTAAAATTCGGAACCCCCGGGATCGTCCCCTTGCCGTTTTCCCCATGACAAGCCACACAGGTTGTCTCATAGACAGCAACGCCGTTAGCGAACTGCGGGGTGTGGCTGGCCAAGACATAGCTGGCCGGGCCAAGGGCAAGAGCGCCAACAACTCCAGCAATACCAAGAACCTTTAATTCTTTGGAAATAAACATATTTTTCTCCATTTATTTTGCTACTTTTTTTTGTTGCTGGCCATCAGGAAGGCCTGAATATCGCGGATCACGTCGCCTGGGATATTGCCCCGGACCCGCATATGAGCAACTGCGACATACCAGTCCTCGTCGTTAAACTCAGCCGGCGCCCGCACATTGTGGCAACGCCCGCATTGGTCCGCCCAGGCTTTGGCGCCTCTTGCGATCTGGGCCGGATCTGTCTGGTCTGGCGCTGCTTGGGCATAGGCCAGCCCGGGTCCGGCAATCATCCCTGAAAGCGCCGCTGTCAAAATCAGATTTTTTAGAGTGTTCATGGTCTTGTCCTTTTCTTGTCTATTAGATTAAAATCCGTAGGCGGCCTGCAGCAGGATGATTTTTTCAACCAGCCCTTCTTCCAGGAACTTCCGCCGTTCATAACCAATCCGGGCGACAAGCGAAGGCGCTATCCAGTAGTTCAGCCCAATGTTCAGCCTTGTCTGGGCGTTCGCTTCCTCCAGGTGGTGATTGCCAGAGATGTTGAACTTGCCGTAGCGCACCACCGGCTCAAATTTATGCAGGAAAGATGAATTGCCAATTTCTGACAAACGGTAGGCCAGCTGCACATACCAGGCCGTCAAAGTCATTTCAGGCAACAGGGCGACTTCCCCTTCCTCTTCATCAAAACTGTAGATAGGATCACGGACCGATTTCAGATATTCGAACCGGAAGTCCCAGGGGCCTCTGGTGTAGGCCGCATCCGCCCCCCAAAGCTTGACGGTGGCGGTGGATGGTTCGAACTCGAAACTATCAAGGCTGATCGATTCAGGATGCGCGTCCCCTTCTTCTTCCCCGTGAAGGCCATCAATCTTGCCCTTGAGAAACGAAAAACCAAGTTCCAGATAGGGAACCGGAAGGAAACCGATCCGGCCTCCGAAGGCCTTGTTCTGGTTGTCATCCTTGCCAAAGCCTTCAAAGGAAATATTGCCTTCATGACCCATGCGGGGGCCGTTTCCGACCATCAATGAATAGGTAAACATGCTCCGTTTCCCAACCGGAACCCCGCCTCTTACCATAATACCGACATCTCCTCCCGGCTGGACCCCGTCATGGCCGAAGCCGGCCGGGGCGTATCCGATCTTGTTGATCCAGGTGGGATGGAGGCGTTCCTTGAACTGGCCGATCGGGCTTAAAAATTTGCCGACCACCAGCGTGATATTGTCATGGAGGAAAAAATCAAGCTGCGCGTATTCCAGAGCAACCTCGGTATTTCCATCTTCGTCAATTTCAAATTCCAGCTCCCCTTCAAACATCACGATATCCTTGTACTGGAAAAGGAAAACCGGGTTGAAATGGCCGAACGCAAAGGTATCATCGCCACCGTTGGTCCGGAACATCGCCCCGGCGTCGGCATAGCCCGCCAAATGCCACTTGGTGTCGGGCAATGGCGCAACCGCGCTGGCCGTGTTTACCGCATTTTCCGCGGTACGGGCCGCTGCCTCGGCCTTGATCTCGGCGGCCTCGGCGCGCTCTTCAGCTTGCTCGCTCCTGGCGGTATTGGTGGCCAGCGATTCTCTGAAATATTGCAGTTCCTGTTCCAGTGTCTCGATACGATCAAGAAGCTCCTGGTTGGTCGGCTCTTGCGCCCGGACGCTGTTGATGCTCAAGAAAAAAGCGAGAGCGATAAATGTCAGAGTGCTTAGAAATATTCGATTTGGTTTTAATCCCATCATGGAATTACCCTTTCCTGGCCTGATGAGTTGAAGGACTGTGCCCCCCATATAAACCAAAGCCTTTTTGTTTTATTTGATTTAAATCAATTTCTATTAGATAAATTATAATTAAATTTGTCGTTCGTGGTTTATTATTTGTTCGTTCTGATTTATTATATTTGTTTTTAATTATTTTTTATAATTTTATTACCTAAGAGTGGAGGGTGCTATGGTATTTATGCTCTCGTGTTAAATATATAACGAAAAATCGCGGAAAACTGGCAATAATTCTCTGGATTCTTGATTTATATCAACTTTATTTAGAAAATAACAATTTAATTCCTTGGACAATTTGCTTGCCTTGGGGTTTGGGAAGGAAAGACCAGGTGCTTACCTTTGCAGGGATGACGTCCGGGTGTGCTTTCTAATACCCACTCTCATTTTTTGGAAAGCAACGGGGTTAAGATGATCTTTTCAATTGTGTAGGGTGAATATGCCTGGATCGGTTTTCGATTGCTGTCTGGTGTTTTTCCCGGAATATCTGATTCCTGCGAGCCCCAGTCCTCAATATCAAATTTGCTTGCCCTTCGCCCTGGTAAGGCTTAAATTCCGCCCAATTGATTTATACAGTGAAATGCCGGATTAGCTCAGCTGGTAGAGCAGCCGCCTTGTAAGCGGCAGGTCGTCTGTTCGAGTCAGACATCCGGCACCATTTTTTTAAGCAGCTTTTTCCTGTTTCCCGGAAATATTAATTTTAATACCCATGGCATCGCCAATCCGCCTCAGGTCCTCCATCAATCGGCCGAAAGTCTCAATGCTGATGGTTTGCCGGGAATCCGAGACAGAGGCATCGGGGTCCGTATGTGTCTCGATCATAACGGCGTCCGCGCCAACCGCTAATGCGGCTTTTGACATCGGGGCTATCAGGTGACGCAACCCGGTCCCGTGACTGGGATCAACCAGAATCGGCAGATGGGTTAATTCACGCAAAACCGGGACAGCGGCAAGATCCAGTGTGTTGCGGGTATGGGTTTCAAATGTTCGAATACCGCGCTCGCAAAGGATCACATTAGCGTTGCCAAAGCTTAGAATATATTCAGCCGCCATCAAAAGCTCAGTATAAGTGGCGGCCCAGCCGCGCTTCAAAAGAACCGGTGTTGTGGAAGTGCCTGCTTCCTTCAGAAGGGCAAAGTTTTGCATGTTGCGGGCGCCAATTTGCAGAATATCCATATAATCCGCAACCAGCGGAACATCTTCGACTGTCATTACTTCCCCCACGGCCAGCAACCCATGAGTATCCGCGGCGTTTCGCATGTACTTGAGGCCCTGTTCGCCCAAACCCTGAAAAGCATAAGGGGAAGTCCGGGGTTTAAAGGCCCCGCCGCGCAACACACTCGCCCCGGACTTTGCCACGGCCTCGGCAATTTCGTGAATCTGAGTTTCAGACTCGATCGCGCATGGACCCGCAAAAACAGTAAGTGAACCATCTCCAATCTTAACGTTTCCAAGGTCTATAACCGTTTGTTCCTGGCGGAAATCCTTACTGGTGAGTTTGAATTTGTCAGGAAAAGGCGTCACCTTTTCTACCAGTGGAAGATGGGAAAATAATTCAGCCCTAGTGAAATTATCCACACCACGGACCAGCGCCAGGCTCGTTCCAACCCCATCTTTTCCAAGTGACACCTGAAAGCCCATGGTTTCCAATTTATCAATCAGCAAATGTATGTCCGCACTTGAGGCATTTTTATCCAAATTCAAAATCATGTCATTTTTTCCTGTTTAGTAGGATGTGAGCGGGGCACTAGCAAACCCCCGGTAGGGCTGAAATGTACACCCGGTTGCAAAGCCGTCACATTGATCCAGATAGTTTTTGAACAACCTCTCGCCGGCCGGGGTCAGCACAGATTCCGGATGGAATTGAATCCCGTAAGTCTGGTGCTCACAGTGACGTATACCCATCAGCACACCATCGAAGCTTTCAGCCTCAATAATCAGTTCCTTCGGCAAACTTTCCCGGTCGACGATCAATGAATGGTAGCGCGCCCCCTCAAAAGGCAATGGCATATTGAGGTAAAGGCCGGTCCGGGTATGAAAAATGATGGTTTTCTTGCCATGTACCACTTGGTCCGCCGGGATAACCTTGCCGCCAAAAGCGAGTGAAATGGCCTGATGTCCCAGGCAAATCCCTAAAATGGGGATTTTCCCCGAAAAAGTGCGAACCACATCCAAACAAATCCCCGCATTTTCCGGCCGCCCGGGTCCGGGAGAGAGAACAATGCCCAATGGCTGCATCTGCTCAATTTCAGCCAGTGAAATTTTGTCGTTTCGTATAACCTTTACAGCAACCCCAAGTTTGGCGATGCCCTGGAAGATGTTGTATGTGAAACTGTCGTAGTTATCGATCAGTATAATCATGCCAGTCCCCCTTCAGCCAACGCAATCGCCTCAATGACCGAACGCGCTTTGTGACGCGTTTCGTCGGCCTCACACTGGGGGTCGGAATCGGCGACGATGCCGGCGCCCGCGCGTACGCTGGCGATACCGTCAGCAAAAACTGAGGTTCGAATGATGATGCAGCTGTTCAGGTTGCCATTAATGTCAATGGCGCAAACCGCCCCTCCATAGACATTGCGCCGCGCCGTTTCCAATTCATCAATAATTTCCATGGCGCGAATTTTTGGAGCGCCGCTGAGTGTACCCGCCGGAAAAGTGTGCCTAAGGGCGTCAAAAGCATCACGGCCCTGTTCCAATGAGCCTGTAACGGTGGACGAGATATGCATAACATGGGAAAAGCGCTTAATCTTCATCAGTTCATTTACCTTGACGCTGCCTGGCTTTGAAATAACCCCCAGATCATTTCTGGCAAGATCAACCAGCATCATGTGCTCGGCGCGTTCCTTGTGGTCATTAAAGAGCTCCGTTTCCAGCGCAAGGTCATGGCCGCCCTCGCCGCGCGGACGGGTGCCGGCAAGCGGGCAGCTTTCCAGGACACCGGCCTCCAAACTCACCAGCTTTTCAGGCGAAGCGCCAATAATAACCTGATCACCCAGATCCAGATAGAACATGAACGGTGACGGGCTGATCAGGCTTAACGCCCGGTAAACATCAAAGGGTTCGGCTGTGAACGGAACTTCAAAGGTGCGTGACAACACCACCTGAAAAACATCTCCGGCGCGGATATAGCGCTTGGCCTTATCGACAATTTCCTTGAACGCCTGATCGTCCATCGTTTCCTGAATGTCCAGTTTAACGGCCTGGTTGCTGATCCTGTCATTTCCGTTTCGGGCAGGCGTATCCATCAGGGAGCCTACAATGGCATCGATCCGCGTCATGGCGTCATTATAAGATTTGTCATGGTTGCCGCCGGCTTGCACCAGGGTAGAGACCACCGCTTTCCCGGTCTGGTGGTCAAAAGCAACGGTATCCTGGTAACTGCGGAACACGATCTCCGCCGGGCTGTCTTTTTGGAGATGGCGGTCGGGGATATTTTCGAACAGCCGGACACTGTCATACCCCATATACCCGATTAAGCCGCCGGTATACCTGGACAGAAAATGTGAAGATACCGGAGCCCTGTCCGTCTGCAGCTTGCGTAACAGATCAAAAGGGACGCCTTCCACAGTCCGGGTTTCGCCCCTTTCGTTTATGGTCAACTTGCGATTCTCGGCCCTGACCTCAAAAACAGGGTTGAAATGCAAAAAGCTGTAGCGGCCCAGATGGCCGACCAGACCGGATTCGAGGAGGGCCGCCCCTTTGGCCTGGCCGCCCAAGGAGCGGAACGCCCCGGTTGGGGTAATACGGTCACCTGGAATTTCACGGTAAACCACAACCGCCCGGTTATCGCCGGCAAGTTTTTCATATTCCTTTTGGGATAAAAAATTAAGCATCACTTTTTCCACCAATGCCCTGAAGGTCCAGCGGAGGTGGATAAAAGTTTGTTAATCCATTGCCTCCTGAAGAAAAGCACGGAGCTCTTCGCTGATGGTTTTCAGACTGTTTGACCCCCGCGTTATTTTTGAAATACTCACTTCAAAATCTCGCGACATGTCTCTTTGGTTTTTCTCTCCTTCCAGCAAGCCCTTTATAATCAAATACCGTTTGGCAAGGGCCTCCCGTTCTTCAAATGTCAGAAAAAGGTCGAAATATTCACTCAGTCTTTCAGGGTTTTTAACCCTGCCTGTTAACGCCAGAAAGCGCCGCCAATCGTCTTCCTTTTTCTCGGTCATGTTACCCTCCCAAGGGTCTGCCAGCCTGCCATGCCCTCACCATACACTCATTTGAAGGGTCTCACCGGCTTAATGCTACGTACCGTTACATCAGTACATAACGCGAGTCAATAAGTTAAAATCCGGTCAGCCTTCAAAAGACCTGATTCTTTTACCTGCTGGGGATTGGAAACGAGTTGCTCGCGGATATTATGTGAGCGGAAGGCTTAAATTCCGCCCAATTGATTTATACAGTGAAATGCCGGATTAGCTCAGCTGGTAGAGCAGCCGCCTTGTAAGCGGCAGGTCGCTTGAACGGTTAAGACATCCGG
Organism: Pseudomonadota bacterium; assembly: GCA_022566215.1. Classification (GTDB taxonomy): domain Bacteria; phylum Pseudomonadota; class Alphaproteobacteria; order Sphingomonadales; family SMXR01; genus SMXR01. Next base: position 11,412 of record JADFJJ010000003.1, read on the forward strand.
CACCATTTTTTTTGAGGAATTTACTTTTGGCTCCCGAGTGTGTTCTGGTTTTTCAAGAAGACCAGCTTTAACAATAAAAAGATGGGTGAGCGATCTTTGGCGACGCTCGCCGCCAAGCCCGGTGAGATTAACAAGGCCGGCCGAATTTTACGAAACGGGAGGTTCGTATTAAGCAACACTGTGAATCAGTGATTTGATCCGCCGATCCACCGGGTTGGTCGGTCATCACGTTATCCGGGTCTTCCGAATGCCCCCATATATCTGCAAGGTGAGCAATCTCCTGAACGACGACGCCTCCATCACCGCCACGGTCTACGGTAACCCAGTCTGTCCCGGGGTAAGCGCACCCGCTGGCGTCGATGATATCTTCAACGAAGTAGATTGTTACAGTGGAACAGCATCTGCAAGTGTTGGCGGAGAACCAGGTGAAGAACCGTCTGAACATCCCTCCGGGTTCGCAGGTCGTTGAAGTGAGATATTCTGGTTTAACGACGATTTCGAGGTTACATACCACCAAAATAATATTGCACCGCCTGAAGATTTCAGCTGCTTTTTTCATCATTGCTTCCACGTCTGGTATGGAAATTGCCGGATTTGCAGTATCCTCTGCCAAAATCTTGACGCAAACGCCGATATATTTGGTGGGTTTTATGCCGGCCCGGCAAAGCAGTAATGCCGGAAGCCGAATTATCCAGTCGATGACCCAACATATCCATTTAAGAATGTAGATTACGTATTCGACTATGACTTCAATCCATTCAAAAATTCTCCGAATGACTTCTTCGCAGACCCAATCCCAGACTGTTTTCACAACCTCAATGAGTTTTGTAACCAATTTGCAAAGTTTATTAAAAGGCCAAGGCAGCCACCCACAAATTTTATTAACCACCTCTATGATGACCGTCAGGAGGGAGCTCACCCATTCACAGACGGTTTCAACGATCGTTCGGACAATGAGGATCAGAGTCCGAACCAGTGTAACGATTGGGGATAGGATTGCAGCACAAAACATGGGAGGTTTCCTTGGTTGGCCGTTTATGCTCTTGTTAATTGATTTACTATTGGCGTAATTAAATTAATAATTGTGTTTTATCAAGGCTTATTTTGAAAACAGGCTGGTAGAGCAGCCGCCTTGTAAGCGGCAGGCCGTCTGAACGGTTAAGACATCCGGCGCCACTCAAATCTTCAAACCGTCACGACAATCTTGCCGATCTGCTGGTTGGATTCCATATATTCATGGGCTTTTTGAATGTCTTCAAATTTAAAAACCCTGTCGATCACCGGAACCAGGCTTTTGGATTTCAGCCCTTCAAGGATAAACTCTTTGGCCTTGGCCAGCCGGGCTGGATCCAGGGTCACCTCGGCCAGCGTATAGCCATGGATCGTCAAACCTTTGATGAGCGAAGCAAACAGAGGAAAGATCGCCGGCCGTCCATCCAGGGCGCCGTAAACTATAATTTTTCCGCCCCGCGCCGCAGCCTCCGCCGATTGCTCCAAAAATGGCCCGGCGACCGGATCAAAGATCAGGCCGGCACCCCGGCCTTTGGTAATTTCCATGACCCGGCCGGCAAAATTTTCATTGTCGGTTTGAATGACGTGGTCCGCCCCGGCGTCTAAAAGCGCCTGCACTTTTTTAGCCCCGCGGGTGGTGGCGATGATTTTTGCCCCCAAAATTTTTGTAATCTGGATCGCGGCCAGGCCAACGCTGCTGCTGGCCGCCGTGATCACCACCGTCTGGCCCTTCTTAAGCCCGCCGACATCAACCAAAGCCCCGTAAGCGGTGATATATTGCATCCAGATCGAGGCCCCTTGCCGGGCGCTGAAATGTTCCGGGTATCTGGCGACCAACATGGCCGGCACCACCGCGCTTTCGCCGTAAACCCCGTACCTGCTCATGGAAAATCCGGGAATGGTGCTGACCCGGTCGCCGGGCTTGAACTCGGTGACGTCCTTGCCGACCGCATCGATAATCCCCGCCGCCTCATAGCCCAGCTTAGATGGCAATTGAGGCGTCTCGAGATAAGCGCCCCTCCGGAACATCACCTCGGCGCGGTTGAGGCCGATCGCCTCGACATTAATGCGAACCTCGCCGTCTCCCGGGTTTTGCACCGGCTCCAGTTCGATTTTCAGGACCGAGGCATCGCCGGTCTCATGGAAACGAACTACTTTTGCTTGAGATGCTGTCATTTTCTGCTCCCTGGCTAAATCCTATACTCCGTCACTTACCAATCATATAATCCATCACCCCCCTTAAAGCAGGCTTAATGGCCTTGGTGTTAGAAAATATTGCAGTGATTTTTAGTATTTTCCAGGCAAGTTTAATTGCTCTGCTGGCGCAGGTGATAGCGTTCGCCATCGAAACCCTTGAAAATCCGCTCGGCATCAGGGTGGACGATCCGCCTGGGCGTTTCTGCGGCTTCGAGGTTTTGCTCGGCCACATAGGTGGTGTGAAGCGCATTGTTGACCAGCACGTGATACCAGGGTTCATCCTTCGGCGGCCGGGAAAGCGCCACCTCGCGGTACCATTGCCCGGTCCCTTGAAAGCCGGGATCGACGTCGAAAATAACCCCAACATACTCAAACAGCCGGTGGTGAATGATTTGCCCGATCTGGAATTTTGCTTGGCTTTTTAACATAGCGGCCGCCAGGGCCATTCTATCATAGTCCTGGCCGGAGGGGAAACCGCAGCCGTCTGAGCGCTTAAGACACCCGGCGCCATTTCTTAACCTGCCTATCTCACCAGTTTCAGCTTGGCCCCCTGGTGGTAATAAACCCGCCTCAGGCTGACGCTGCCGTCTTCCATCACATCGAACTTGTCGTGCATGACCTGGCGCACCACCAGGATGATCACACCCGGGGTGTCCGGCAATTGCACCCGGGCTTCAAAAATATTGGTGTCCTCGGGGTCGGGGACCGGGCCTTTATATAAGAGATTATAGTGCGGAATCTCAGCGCCCTGATCGGGGATCGACCATGCCGGCTCGATATCGCCGCCCGCAAGGTCGGTGGTGTACAGCACCACGATTTCGCCCGGATGATAGACATAAACCTCGGCCCTGACCTCAATGACCGAGCCGGCCTTGACGGTCGCCGCCGGGGCGGCCCGGACATCAACCCCGGGCGCTCCGAAGGGGGGACTTTTCAGGGCCTTGTAATCCATTGCCTTGCCATCCAGCAGCGGGGCCGGGGTCAAAAGATCGATATGGGCGGATGCGGGAACGCTGATCAGCATCCCGGCCATTGCCGCCATGGGAAAAATAAATTTCAAAGATTTAAGAACCATCGGAAATCCTCCTAAAACGTCCTGGGCCCACCTTACCCATTTCCGCCTGCCAGAGAAAGGCCGATAAAATTAATTATCGTCCCTGCCCCCATAAATGCTAAAATACCACTATGGCTCTGGAAATTATCGAGGCGGTATTGAAAGCGGCGCTGCCGCTCGGCGTACTGTCTTATTTCTTGTTCCGCTGGTCGCTGAAAGCCGGACGGCTGGAGGGGATAAGCGGCCAGAAGGCGTTCAAGGCCGAAATGAAGGCGATGAAAAAAAGCGCGAAGAAAAAGAAAACCAGGTCCGGCAACCCGATCCATAACAAGTGGATGAAGTTCGGCGGCGGGTTTTACGGGCTGGTCGGCATGTGGACCTTCCTGGTGATCGAGGCCCTTGAGGTTTACGACTTCGCCACCGGCTATCAGGGGATGGACGGCCTGATGAATACCCTTAACACCACATCGTTCACGGGCCTCGCGGTGGAATTTTTGGTCAATTCCATCAAAAATTTCATCACCGCCATCGTCTGGCCGGGTTACTGGCCGGGTGTGCTGGACAGCCAGCGAATTTGGATTTGGCTGATCGCCGCTTACGCCGGCTATTGGATTGGCATGAAAATCGCCCGTGGCCAGACAAACACAGGAAAAACCCTTTAGAACAGGAAACACCCGCCACCAATTCTGGCAGCAGGTGTTTTCAGGAGGTGTTTTTATCGGGCAAGCGCCGTTACACAACCATCTTGCCGGGATTAATCCGGATAAAGGAACCTGACCTCGTAATCCAAACATTGCTCACTGTTCTCAGCGTTCACACAACGGCCGCCAAGGGGTAAATCGCAATGGTAAACTTGGCCCGCATCCTGCCAGTCCACTCCATCCAGTGTCCGGCACTGGATGCAGATCGGATCGGGCTCTTGCGGTAAAACCCCTTCCTTGATGAAATCACTCACGGTCTCGTAGTCACCCTTACCGCTCGGATTGTCCCGGTCAAGCCAGGATGTCCAGGCGCCGGCATAGGTCACCACAGTGAGAATCATATAATCCACCGCGGTATCGTCCTGAATATAAACATCCAACAAATTACCGGCGTTGATACTTGAGATAATTGTCTTTCCGCTTCCGCTTGGCGGCAGATCGGCCAGATCAAGCCTGGTCACGGCGGTCTGCCCCTTTTCCCAGGTCCCGTTTGCCTCTGGCAGGTCCTTGATTGAAATTCCCCAGGCAAAGGTTGGGGATCCATTTTGGTTAAAATTGAGATGGAGCTGGTCGTTGGACGGAAGGTCCGGCCGGGCCTTGAGGCCGATTTCAAGCATGGCGCAGGTGATATCCGCCGGCAAATCGCTAAAGGTGTGCCCAAACACCCGATTGCTGGCTGGATCATCAAACTGCCGGTTCGGGAACGCGCCATTGTTGTACTGGTCCATATGAGTCTGAAGGGCCGGACTTGGAGACGTTGCCTCAGTGCCATCGCTGGTAACGAAATTGTCCGGATTGCCCGCATAAAAAACATTGAGCAGCTGTTCTCCGCCGCAAGACTCATCACAACAGGCAGGCAATGCGATCTCCAGCGGTCCGCGGTAGTAAGACCCATCTATATCGGCCTTGTCATTTTTGCCGCGGCGCTCGCCCTTTTTCATTTTTTGCTTTTTTTCTTTGGCGAAAGCCGGTTTTTCCACTTGTTGCTGACTGGCGCGTTCTTGAGCGCTTGCAAATTGATACGCCCCACCCAACAGCATGGATGCGGCGAGCACAGTACAAGACAGTGTAAGTAAACGTATTCTCATTGGAACCTCCCCCAGGGTATGGACCAAAATACTTTTATTAGAGTGTATTTATGGTTGTTTTACTTGCGTAGTACTCTCATAATAGTATATATTTGTCAATATACTATCGAACAGCGGTTGTGTTTAGAAATCGGCGGTAGGGCAGGTTTTTGCAAGAAGTAGCAAGAAGTAGATTGTATCCCGCTGCCAGAAAAAATCTCCTGGCTGCAGGTTAACGTTTTGATGGCCAGCCGGAATACTGCGCCTCAGGACCAAGGCTTTAGCTAAATCATCATCAGGAAGTTTTATTGACCTAATTATGATTTCTTGCGTGGTTTCCGGTCGATTATAATGGCATCAATCCGCTCAAACAACTCCTCCAGATCATAGGGTTTGGAAAGCAGTTCATCGCTTTTGATATTGAAACCCTTTTTTTCGATGCTTTTTCCGGTATAGCCGCTGGTATAAAGAATTCCACCGTCCGGAAATTTCTCCCCATACACCTTCCCTATTTCAGGGCCGATAATCCCTCCTGGCAAAACCACATCACACAAGAGAAGATCAATGACCTTGTTCTTTTTGATGATTTTCAGGGCCGCCGGGCCGTTCATAGCCAGCAAAATATTATAGCCTTCGCCCTTCAGGGCCTTGGCTGTGAATTCCCTGACCTCCGCGTTGTCCTCTACAATAAGTATAGACAGGTTTTCCTTTGTTTTTGCCCCTGCCAGTGCTTTCTTTTTGGGGGCAGGTTTTTTTCTGGTTTTGGCGGCCTGAAAATAAAGCCTGAAGGTGGTTCCCTTGGCGGGTTCGCTGTAAACGGCGACCGCACCCTCCATTTGCTTCATAAAACCAAAGACGGTACTTAAGCCCAATCCAGAGCCATGCCCGGGTTCACGGGTGGTGAAAAACGGCTCAAATATCTGTTCCATTATCTCCGGGGTCATCCCGACCCCGTTGTCGGAGACGGAAATAACCACATATCTTCCCGGCCGGATCAGTTTTTCACTGGCCATTTTCTCGCTCATATCCTGTACCGCAACTTCAATGGTCAGGTGGCCGCCCTTGGGCATCGCCGCCCGGGCATTGTCGGCCAGGTTCAAAAGCGTATTTTTCAGTTCTCCGGTATCAACTTCCATGAATATTTTACCGGGTGACAGCTCAAATTCAATTTCGATGGTCTCATCTATTGCCGCCCTCAGCAGCGGCTGAAATTCCTGCAGGAATGCATTCACATCAATGGCCGCCCATTTGAGGCGCTGTCTTTCTGAAAAGGCCAGCAGGGCGCGCAGGAGGTGAGCACAGCGTTCAGACGATTGAATGGCCAGATCAAGGCTTTCCTGGTCTTCTTTTTTCATTGTGCCGTAAGAACTCTGCAACAGCATCAAACTGCCCATAATCGCCGTAATATGATTGTTGAAATCGTGCGCAAAATCACCGGTCAAATTGCCGATGGTTTTCATTTTTTGGGCATGCTCGGCCTTTTCGGCGATCGCCATTTTCTCAGTAACATCATCAACATAGGCGAATAAAACAGGGGGATCTTCATTGCGCAGGGCGTAAATCAGGATATCAGCATCGTAAGTGGTACGGTCTTTTCTAAGGTGTTTGGTTAGAATCCTGACATGATCTTTTTCCCCAGTTATCAAAGGTTCTGTTAATTCGGCATGATGTTTCCTTAATTCCTTGGGTTTTAAATCCAGGGGTGTCATTTTTTTCAATTCTTTCAGAGAATAACCCAGGTTTTCCCTGGCCCCACGGTTGACGTTGAGAAATTTCAGGGTTTTCAAATCGGTCATATAAATTTCGTGGGGGGAATCCTCAATAATCCTGCCTAGACGCAGTTTTTCGGATTCCTCGGCCAGCTGGGCGGTAATGTTCCTGCAGGCGGTGACAGCGGTTTTCACAGTTCCATCTTGTTCTATCACGGGCTCGGAAATTTGATCAAACCAGACATAATGGCCGTCAGCATGTCTTAGCCGCATGCGTGATTTGTGTAATTTTTTTTCACTAAATACTTTGGGCGTCCATTTTTCAATTATCCCTTTTTTGTCTTCAGGATGTAGCAAAAAAAAGGAGGGTTTTCTCAACAACGCCGCAGGATTATGGCCTAGGTGTTTTTTCACAGACGGTGAAATATACAGATTGTTTCCCTTCAAATCATGGAGAAAAATGATGTCGTTGCCGTGCTCGGCCAGCAGTTTGTATTGCGCTTCGGCGGCTTTGGCCTGGGCTTGCATCCTGTTTCTTTTGGTGATGTCGCGCATCGAAGCGATGAAAAGCCTTTGCCCGTCTATTTCCAGTTCGCTAACCACGGCCTCCAGGCTGAGGTGTTTTCCGGCCTTGCTGCGGCCAACCACTTCCACCGGCCCCTTGCCCATAATGGCCGCCGCCCCGCCAGCCAGAAAGGTTGCAAAATGAGTTTTTTGCTTACCTGTTTTTTCCTGCATCAGCAGGGAGGAAAAATCTTTTCCAATGATTTCTTTTTCCTGATACCCGAAAATATCCTGTCCGGCTTTGTTAATGGAACGGATTTTGCCCTTGATATCCACTTCGATTATGGCATCCCCGACCGTGTCCAGAACCGACTGGAAATGGGCCTTTTCATCTCTTAGTTCATTTTCGGCCTTTTGGCTCTGGACCCTCAGTTCATGACGCTCCCTGGCGTTGATAACGATGCGCGCCAGCTGGGCCGGGGTCATGTCTTCCTTTCTCATAAAATCCTGGGCGCCGGCGCGAAGAACTTCCAAGGCCATCTTATCATCCGCAAACCCGGTCAACATCACCACCGGGATGGTTTCCCCCTGGGAGGTTTTGAGCAGTTCTTTAAGAAATTGCAGCCCGTTCATGTCGGGCAAGGAATAATCCAAAAGGATGCAGTCAAATTCGCCCGTCAGGGCGAGCTCAAGGCCTTCCCTGGCGCTTGCGGCCTCAACCAGTTCGGCCTCCAGTTTTGTTTTCTGTAAAGCCCTTTTGAGCGACCGGCGGTCGGCAGCGTTGTCTTCTATCAGCAGCAATTTTATCATCTAATTCTCATTTTCGAACAAAAACCCGCTAAGGTTTGTGTTGAATTCCTAGCGCTGGCGACCTTCTCGAAAGTCCTCATCACCAGCCCCAGCTGACCCCAAAGCCAAAACCGGACTAAATCCACCCGGTCACAGGCAAGTCACTGACTGGCCCAAGGAATTACTTTTAAATGTAAACTGTAAAAATACCTTTACCAATGCAAAATTCGGCCTTGCCTAGTGTTTAAGGATTGCACCAATATCGTGCAAACAATAAAAAAATTAAATAAGATTATTTTCTTTTTTATAAGTGCAGTACAATATTATTGTATATTAATAATCATAATTAGTATTATTATTGTTGTATCTCTATTTTATTACTATTTATCCAGTGCACTCACAATAAAAATTCCTGGCGGTTTTTTCCCCGGTAATATTTTTGATAAAATCCGGATATGCCGGATAAATTCCGTCTAACGGCTTTGGGCCATCGCCGTCCCTGCCATTTTTCCCTTGGGCAGAATAACCCTCCAAGGACAGACGGCTCTCTGAAAAACGCTTCACAGCGTGTCCAGAAAAGACCCTAAACCACCCCGTAAGCGAGCATGGCGTCGGCAACCTTCTTGAAACCGCCGATGTTGGCGCCCTTGAGGTAGTTGATATAATTGTTGCTTTCCACTCCGTATTCCATGCATTTGCCGTGAATGTCGCTCATAATGGTGCGCAGATTTTTCTGCAGAACTTCCTCTTTCCAGGTCAGGCGGGCGGCGTTCTGGCTCATCTCCAGCCCCGAGACCGCGACCCCACCGGCGTTGGCCGCCTTGGAGGGCGCGAACATGATTTTCGCATCCTGGAAGACCTGCACCCCTTCCAGGGTGGCTGGCATATTGGCCCCTTCCGAAACCCCGATGCAGCCGTATTTAACCAGCATTTCGGCATCCTTTTTCGAGATTTCGTTTTGAGTGGCGCACGGGAACGCCAGATCACACGGGATCCCCCAGGGTTTTTTGTTCTTGTGGAATTGGTAGCCGAACTCCTTGGCGAATTCGGCAATGCGCCCGCGCCGGACGTTCTTCAACTCCTTGATATAGGCCAGTTCGTCCCTGGAAATGCCGTTTGGGATATGAACAAAACCAGCGGAATCAGACGTGGTCACCACCTTGGCGCCCAGCTGCAGGGCTTTTTCACAGGCGTACTGCGACACGTTGCCAGAACCGGAAATCACACAGGTTTTGCCCTCCAGGCTGTCCTTTTTCTCTTTCAGCATGTCTTCCATGAAATAGACGGTGCCATAGCCAGTCGCCTCGACCCGGATGTGGCTGCCGCCGTACTGCAGCGCCTTGCCGGTCAGCGCGCCGGTAAATTCGCGCTTCAGGCGCTTGTACTGGCCGAACAGGTAGCCGATCTCGCGCGCGCCGACGCCGATGTCACCGGCCGGGATATCCAAATTGGGGCCGATGTAGTTGAACAGCTCGCTCATGAAGGCCTGGCAGAAACGCATCACCTCCCGGTCCGACTTGCCCTTCGGGTCGAAATCCGATCCGCCCTTGGCGCCGCCCATCGGCAGGCCGGTGAGCGAATTCTTGAAGGTCTGCTCAAAGGCCAGGAATTTCAGGATCGACAGGTTAACGCTGGGGTGAAAGCGCATGCCCCCCTTGTAGGGGCCGATCGCGTTGCTGTTTTGAACCCGGTAGCCGCGGTTGACCCGGATATTGCCCTGGTCGTCCTCCCAGCACACCCGGAACATGAACACCCGGTCGGGTTCCGCCAGGCGCTCCATGATGCGCATCTTGTGGTAAATCGGTTTGTCTTCAATATAGGGGAAAATTTGTTCGGCTACTTCCTGGACGGCGTTGTGAAATTCAGTCTGTCCAAGGCTGTTCCTTTTGATTTTTTTCATGAAGACTTCAAGCTTGCCAGCGACCGAACTGTCCATAAAAATTCCTCCGGGCCAGGTTTTCCAAAAAGCCAAGGCAACCCAAACAGGATTTTTATCAAAGGTCAATTATTTCTTTGGGTGTCCAGAGGAAATCGTTAAAGTTAGATGCGGCTACTCTTTAAACTTTGCAAACGTGATGAAATGCCCGCCTGGCTCCTTGTAGCCGATTTCATCGGCGCCGTAGAAGGTTTGGCGGCGTTCGGTCACGATCTCGAAGTCTTCCAGGTTTTTTATCATCTCATCCAGATCGTCGACCTTGATATAGAGGAAATTGGGGCTGCCCTTGGCCTCCTTGGCAATTTTGGGCAGGTCTTCCTCCAGGCTGGCATAGTTCTGGTACATCACTTCAATGTTACCCTGTTTCAGCATGACAAAGGCTAGGCCGCCCTCGCCCGGGACCTCCATGACCTGTTCAAAACCAAGTCCCCTTACCCAAAAATCCAGCGACGGTTCGATTTTTTCCACAAACAAGACCGGTGTCAGTGAAATCACGCTGATCTCCTTTTATCCACGATGTCCTTTATTTTCCAGCCAACCTCAATGCCGGAGCCGATGAAATAACCCCCCGCTCCGGCGAACGCGACATAAGCGCCGATATAAATTTCATCGAACATGATCATGAGCATAATCATATAGGCCGTGCCCGCCGCCAGCAGCGGCTCCAGAAAGTTGAGGACGGTTTTGACCCTGGCCCTTCTGCCCCTCCTGGCATAGGCCAGAAAAGCCCAGGGCCAGAAAAAGATAACCGGGATCAACAGTGAACCCGGGTCTTCAAAGCCGATATTTTCATAGGCGTAGTAATAATCGTAAACTTTTTCAGCCCCAGGGATTTCCTGAACCGCTTCCCGGTCCGCCGCCGGAGTGGTGCTGGTAATCTCGCACCGGGAAAGCGGCAGGAAAAAGGCTAACGCCAAAAGGGCGGCGCCAAGCGTTTTCAGGCGCCTGGTAAGGGACCAAGATCCGGGTTTATCCGGCTGGAGCTTTATAAGCTCTTGCCCTATTTATCCCTTTCTTTTTTCTTTTTGTGGGAATCGTCATCTTTATCGCCGTCATCGGGCTTATTAACTGTAGGACACTTGCCCTTAGGATAGTTTTTACAAGATGTGACGTTCAACCCCTTCAAGGGATCGCCAGAGCCTTGAACATCGTCACCTCCACCGCCATCATCGCCGCCTGTTTTGACGGCCGTGGATTTATTGCTAAGGCTGCTGTTATAGTCTTCAGCCAGGACCTCATCCTCATTCTTTGGATCGTCTTTCTCTCCGCCGAGGGCAACCCCCGAAAGGCCGATGACAGAGGCGAGGGATGCCCCCGCGACAATATAAAGAAGTTTTTTCATTTTGCTCCTCCTGTAAATGAAAACCGGAAAATTATCTCCGAACGTTAATTATACTCCCAAACTTCCTGCTTCGCAAATAGGGTCTTTTTAAACCCTCCATGAAGCCCTATCCTTAAGGGCATGGGAGGATTTGCAAAAGAACGCGGGCGGATGGTGGAGCGCCATCTGAAGGCCCGTGATATTTCCGACCCAAAAGTCCTGGCCGCCATGGGCAAGGTCAGGCGCGAGGTCTTTATCCCGGAACAATTCCGGATAAATGCTTATGCCGACCGGCCGCTGCCGATCGGCGAGGGCCAGACCATTTCCCAACCCTATATCGTCGCCCTGATGACCCAGGCGCTGGAGCTGAAGGGGGGCGAGACGGTGCTCGAGATCGGCGCCGGCTCCGGGTACGCGGCGGCTATTTTAGGCAAGATCGCAGATCAGGTGTTCACCATCGAGCGTCACCAGCCGCTGGCGGATTTGGCAAGAAAGACCCTGAAGGCCGAAGGCATTAAGAACGTCACTGTTATTTGTGGCGACGGCACCAAAGGTTTGGAAAAAGAGGCCCCGTTTGATGCCATTGTCGCCACCGCCGCCGGGCCGAAGGTGCCAGAAACCCTCAAAAAACAGCTTAAAATCAGCGGCCGGCTGGTGGTGCCGGTGGGCGGCGCCGGGTACTTCCAAAGGCTGATAAAAATTACCCGGACGGCTGAGGATAAATTTGAACAAGCTGACCTCGGCGGGGTCTCGTTCGTGCCGCTGATCGGCGAGGAGGGGTATTAGGCCCTATTCCACGTATTCCGCGCCTGCCAATTCCGGAAGCGCCCGGATTTGCTTCTCGACCAGCGCCATATCACCGACCACCACCAGGGTCATTTGATCCAGCGGCAGCTGGGAATTGGCCAGCGCCGTAACCTCTTCATCGGTCACCTCAAGCACCCGTTCGACAAAGGTATTGAGGTAAGAGGCATCCAGCCCCTGCAAATCGAGCGCCGCCAGCTGGCCGATAATGCCGCCTCTGGAGCCGTTCTGCAGGACAAAAATCCCGGCCATATAATTCTGCACCTTGTCAACTTCCTCGGGCGGCGGCACGCTGGCCTGCAGGTTCCTGATTTCATAGAATATTTCAGTCAGCGCCGCACCCGTAACATCGGTGGTAATATCCGCCACCTGAACCCAGTAGGCGGTGCCTTTGCGGTGGGCGATCGAGGCGCGCGGAGAGTAGGTGTAGCCCTTATCCTCGCGGATATTCTGGGTAATGCGCGAAGAGAATGAGCCGGAAAGCAGCGTGTGCATGACCCGGAATTTCACATAATCCGGATCGCGCATGTCTTTGACCGGCAGGCCTAAATAAATGGTCGATTGTTCCGATCCCGGCCGGTCGATCAGCTTGACCCGGAGCGAACTGTGAGGGTCGGGCGGAAGGTCAAGCGGCGCCGGGCCCGCCTGCCAATCACCAAAGGCGCCGCGGATGGCCGCCTCCATCTCCCCGGGATCAAACTGGCCGACCACGTAAATCCGGGTCCGGGCCGCTCCGAAATTCTCACTGTAATATCCTTTGATGTCCTCAATCGTATAGGCTTCCAGCTGCTCTTCGCCCGCGAACAGGACGCCGTACGGGTGATCGCCGTAAAGCAGCTTGGCGAACGCTTCCGAGGCGAGGCTTCTCGGGGTGGTTTTGGCGATGCTTAAATTTCGCAGGAAATTCTGCTTGATGCGCGGAATTTCGCTCGAAGGAAAGGCCGGGTTTTGCAGGATATCGGCCATCAGCCGGATGGCGTCACCGCCAAACTCACTCAAAACATCCATCGAGACGCTGGTCTGGTCCAGGCCGACGCCGATATTAACTCCGCCCCCCATGTCGGCCGCCGCGTTGACGATATCGAGGGCCGAGCGCGAAGCGGTGCCTTCCTTCATCAGCTCACCGGTCAGGTCGGAAAGCCAGGTATCGGCGCCTTCGTTCTTGTTGCCGGTCTCGACCACCACGCTGATCGTGACCTTGGGCACAATGCCGAAATAAACCAAGGTGACCCGAAGCCCGTTATCCAGCTGAAATGTGACCGGCTCGGCCAGCTCAAAGGGCTTGGGCTGGCCGGGCGGCGGCGGCAACTCACGGGCCAGCGCCGGCAGTGCAAAGATGCCGATCAGGATCAGGACAAGGGTTTTGCCTAAGTGTCTCATGATGCGTCTCCTTCCTCAGGTTGGGCCGGAAGCCGCCGGATCACCGTCCGGTTGGTGGAGCGCAGGTATTCGGCCGCGGTTGCTTTGATCAGCTCCGGCGTCACCTGGTCGAAATCACCCTCAAGCGCATTGATGCGCGCGGGGTCGTCATCGAACAGCGCGAACGAGGCCAGCAGGTCGACCAGCCCGAAGCGGGTGGTCGAGCCGACCGTGTCATAAAGGGATGAGCGGACTTTTCTCAAGGCCCTGTCCACCTCTTCCTGGCTGACGCCATCGCTTTTGATCTCTTCAATCACCTCATCGACCGCAGCCATGATCGCTTCGTGGGAATTTTCGGAGCTGTGGATCAAGCCCACCGCCCACAGCATCGGGCCGGAATAGTTGTACATATTGCCGATCATGTTGATGCCGCCGAAAACGCTGTCAGTGACCCCCATCTCCTTGACCAGTTTCTGGTACAGGCGGCTGTCTTCACCCTGCAGCAGGATCAGGTCGATCAGCGCCATGGCGTAGTATTCAGGTGTGCCCCGCTCGGGCATGTGATAGCCGAAAGCGAGCGCCGGCTGGGGCGCGAACGGATCCACTTTTTCAGCGAATTTCTCAACCTCCTGGCGGGGCTCGGAAATATCCACCTCAGGGATCGGATCGCCGGCCGGGATGACGGCGAAATATTTCTCGATCCAGCGTTTGGCGTCCGCAACCTCAAAATCCCCGGCCACCACCAGCACTGCGTTGTTGGGCCGGTAATAGGTGTAGAAAAAGCTTCTGACGTCCTCCAGCGTGGCCGCTTCCAGATCCTCAAGATCACCATAGAAATTGTGGGCGTTGTACCAGTTCTCATTGGCCGCTTGCGGCAGATCCAGCCACGGGAAGCCGCCGTAGGGCCGGTTCAGGACATTGACCTTGACCTCGTTCGAGACCACGCCCTTCTGGTTTTCCAGCGTTTCCTCGAGGAAATTGATCTCGGTCATGCGGTCGGCCTCGACCCACAGGATCGGCTCCAGCTGGTGGGAAGGCATAATCTCGAAATAATTGGTGTAATCAAAGCGGGTCGAGCCGTTGTTGACGCCGCCCCCGCCCTCGATCATTTTATCGAACTCGCCTTCCGGCATGTTGGGGGTGCCCTCGAACATCAGGTGCTCGAAAAGATGGGCGAAACCGGTGCGCCCCTTGGGTTCGATGCGAAAACCGATGTTGTAATAAACCGCCACGGTGACGGTCGGAACCGACCTCTCGGGCGCCAAAATCACCCTGAGACCGTTATCCAGCCGGTAATAATCGACCTCGACGTGAAGGCCGGGCGCTCTCGCCTCTTCCGGCTGGCCGCAGCCGGCCAGGGCCAAAATAAATATGATGCTGAAAAATTTCAGGAAGGTGCGTTTCATGATCTATCCCCGCTGTTAGCTCTTGAAATATGTGTAACGGGGGATTGGCGGCGCCGCAAGGGCGGTCAGGCTTTCTCACCCTTTTTTGATAACGTGGGTGCGGTATGGATGGCGGGTTTGGGCGTCTCATCGACGGTCAGTTTGAAAATATCGGGGCGTGAGTAATGGCCGACCGGGTCAAAATCAAAGCGCGCCCGGGGCAACTCTCCAAGGTCGATCTCGGCGGTCACCACCACTTCATCGCCAAATACCGGCCCGGCCAGGTATTCGCCGAACGGATCGACAATACAGCTGCCGCCGTTGATCAGCACGGTTCCGGGGTTGGCCGGGACGTCGCCCGGGTAATCGTCGGGCCAGTCGGAACGAAGCGAATACTGCACCGGTGAGAGCACGAAACAGCGCCCCTCGAAAGCGATGTGGCGCATCGACGGGCCCCACACCTCGCGGTCGTCAACGGTCGGCGCCAGGTACAGCTCGATCCCCTTGGCGTACATCGCGGTGCGCAGCAGCGGCATATGGTTTTCCCAGCAGATCACCGCCCCCATTTTGCCCAATGGGGTGTCGAGCACCGGCATGGTCGAGCCATCGCCCTGGCCCCACAGGCAGCGCTCGAGAACGGTTGGCATTAATTTCCGGTGCTTGCCGAGGTATTTTCCCTGGTCATCGAAAAAGAGAACCGTGCAATAGAGCGTACTGCCGCCGCGCTCGATCACCCCGGCCGCCAGATACAGTTTGTTGGCCCTTGCGATCTTGCCGATTGCTTGCGTTTCCGGCCCCGGCACTTCGATTGCGCTCTCGAAGTATTTCCGGAACCAGTCGCGCCCTTCTTCGGTGCGCGAGCCGAGCCGGATGCCAAAATCCATGCCCTTGGGATAGCCGCCGACAAAGGCCTCGGGGAAGACCGCCAGTTTGGCCTTCTCAGACGCCGCCCGGGCGGCCAGGTCGGCCATTTTCTCGAGCGTTTTCGGGGTGTCAAAGCCCACCGTCCCGGCCTGGACCAGCGCGGCGGTGAAGGGTTTGGGGGGTTTTGACTTGTTAATCACTCCAACTAGATAGCCCGTTCCTCCATCAATGCCAAGGTGTGGCCGTCGGGGTCCTTGAAAAAGGCCAGCCACAGCTCTGTATCGTCGGTCTTGTGGGTCATCTGGGGTTCGCGGATCATCTCGGCCCCGGCGGCGGTCAGGTCTTTCCAGGCGGCCGCAATATCCGGGGTTGAAAAATACAGGATCGGGCCACTTGGACCAATGGGGGAGACCTCCTCAGCCTCGCTCAGCATCAAGCGGAGGCCTTCGATATCAAAAAAGGCCATTCCCGGATCGGCCCTGAACAACAGCGGCAGGCCCAGCGTCTTTCCGTAAAAGGCCATCGATGTCTCGAGATTACTGACCGGGATGGCGATTTGACTGATTTTTCCAATTTTCATCATTTCCTCCCGTTATTTGTCATTTTCTCTTCCAATTTCCCTGATGAAATGATATATACTTTTATTAGCTAACCTAATTCATATATATTTTCATTAGCTAAGCTAATTGTATAGATGAAAATACTATTTAGAGGAACCAGAGTCAAGTGACAACGCAACCCATGAAGTCCAAACCCGACCCGCAGGCGGTCGCCGACCACATCCATTCGGCCGCAATCCACCTGCTGCGCGCGCTCAAGGGCAAAGACAAGAGGCTCGGCATCAACCCGGCTCAGCTTTCGGCCCTGTCGGTGCTCTATTTCCTCGGGCCGCTGACCATCAGCCGCCTGGCCGCCGCGGAAGGGGTCAAGCTGCCGACCATCTCGCGGCTGGTCAAAGACATGGCGCGGGGCCAGCTGGTGATGCGCGAGAAAGCCGAAAACGACGCCCGCTCGACCTATATCTCGATCACCCCGAAGGGCAAGGCGCTGTTCGAGCGGGGCCGGGTCAACCGCCTGATGGCGATCACCACCGCGCTGGAAAACCTGACCGATGAGAACCTGGAAACCTTAGGAAAAGCCGCAACCCTGATGGAAAACGCCGCCAAGGCAGTGCGCGAGGCCTAAAGAATTCCTTTGGTTTTTAGCTCTAATACCCGATTGCGGCGCCGTCCTTGCGCATCTCAGAGGCGCCATAGTAAACCCCGGTCTCAGGATCGCGCCAGATCGCCTGATAGCCGCCGAACGGCCCGGAGGTGACCTCGACCACATGGCCTCTCGCCTCCAGTTCGGCGATCACCTCAGGCGCAATCCCTGATTCCAGCTGCAGAATACCGCCGTCGGTCATTTTGCCGCCAACGATATAGGGCTCGGTCGAGCCGCTATGGTGGTAGCGCGCGGCATCGCCGGCCTCTTGCAGGTTCAAGCCAAAATCGATGATGTTGATGACGATCTGGGCGTGGCCCTGGGGCTGCATGCCGCCGCCCATCAGGCCGAAGCTCATAACCGGCACCCCGTCCTTCATCATAAAAGCCGGGATAATGGTGTGGAACGGGCGCTTGCCGGGCGCATAGGCGTTGGGATGCGCGGGATCGAGGCTGAACAGCGCGCCGCGGTCCTGCAGGATAAAGCCGAGGCCATCTGGAACCAGCCCGGAGCCCATGCCGCGGTAGTTCGACTGGATTAATGACACCATCATGCCGTCCGCATCGGCCACCGTCATGTAGATGGTGTCGCCCTCGATCAGTTTCGGATCGCCGTGATCGACCTCGCTGGCGGCCGCCTCCATATCGATCAGGGCACGGCGCTGGGCGGCGTAATCCTTGGACAGCAGATAGTCGATATTGATGTCATAATAAGCGGGATCGGCATAAAACCGGGCCCGGTCCTCGAACGCCAGCTTTTTGGCCTCGACCTGGACATGCAGGTAATCGGCCGAGTTCAGCCCCATCGCGGCCAGATCATAGCCTTCCAGGATGTTGAGCATCTGGAGCGCCGCGATCCCCTGCCCGTTGGGCGGCAGCTCGAAGATATCATAGCCGCGGTAGTTGACCGAGACCGGTTCGACCCAGGTGGAGGTGTGGGCTGCAAAATCCTCTTTTCTCAAGGGCCCGCCGATGCGCTTCATATAAGCGTCAATCACGTCGGCGATTTCCCCCTTATAAAAAGCATCGCGGCCGTCACGGCCGATCATCTCAAGGGTATTGGCCAGATCCGGGTTGGTGAACACCTGGCCCTCCTCCGGGGTCCAGCCGTCGATCAGGTAAGTGGCACGGAAATTGTCAATCTCCTCGATCTCGCCGGTTGCGGCAAGCTCTTGATAGCGCTCCTGGTAAATGCGCATGTAATGGGCGATCACTTGCGTCACGGGAAAGCCTTCGCGGGCGTATGAAACCGCTGGCGCCAGGATCTCCGCCATTGCCATTGAACCGAATTTCTGATGCAGCTCGAACCAGCCATCGACGGTTCCCGGGACCGAGACGCTGAGTGAGCCATAGTTGGGAATCTCGGTGGCGTCGTCACCGATCCGGGCCTTTAATTCCGCCAATGTCTGGCCCTTGGGGGAGCGCCCGGAGGCGTTCAGCCCATAAAGCTTGCCGGAATAGGGATCCCAGACAATCACGAACAGATCGCCGCCGATCCCGTTGGCGGTCGGCTCCATCAGGCCCAGCGCGGCGTTGGCGGCGATCGCCGCATCGACCGCGTTGCCGCCGCCTTTCAGGATATCGATGGCGATCTGGGTCGCCAGCGGATGGCTGGTGGCGGCCATGCCGCTCCTGCCCAAAACCACGCTGCGGCTGGCATAGGGCTCGCCGATAATCCTGTCTCCCCCGCCTTCTCCGGCCTTAACGCCGCCCATAACAATGACCCCCGCCAAAACCAGCAAAAAAGATAGGATTTTCATGATAACTCATCTCCCGAATAACTCCCCTCAGCCAGGGCCATTACTGTGCCACCCTTTAAGGTTTTACTTCAAGGCAAAAGACGCATTTGGAATGGGGCTTGTGTCTGGCGTGGCGGACCGTGGTGCGCTTCAGGGTCACCGGATAACTCCGGAACAGGGCTTGCCAGCCCTTGACGCTTCTGAAGGTGAGCGGCATCGGGATCGACAACAGCCCCTTGCCGGCCTCCCCTTTGACAACCCTGACGGCGCCGAACAGGATGTTGGTGTAAAAATCGTTCCACACCACGAACGCCCACTGCCAGGGCGAAAAATAGACGTCCTCGAAAATAATCACCTTATCCCTGGAGCAGCGGATCGCTTCCGCCAACAGTTCTTCCTGGTGTTCGACGTGATGCAGCATGAAGGCCAGGATAATGACGTCAAAAGCGCCGTCCCGGTGGGGGATTTTATGGCCGTCATAGAACTTCACCGGGATCTCGGCATGCTGGTAATCGACCACATCGACGCCCGAGACTTTGGCTTTGAGGCGATCAGCCACCGCCTTGCCGAAATGGCCGTTGCCGCAGCCGACATCCAATACTTTATCGCCGGATTTGATCAGGCCTTCTACCGATTTCAGGCGCTCGCTAATCTCATTTTGCTGAGCCCGGCGCTGGATTTCGATGAATTTCTTTCTGGGGATAAAAAGGTTCACCACCAACGCAATGAGCGAGATGAAGAAAAAAATGATTGCGAACGGTAAATTCAGTATGTTTCTTATGATACTCATGTTAGGCCGGGTTTTTAGCACAAGGAACAGAGAGAGGCACGTCCTTTTTCGCCCCAAATGCTTGAGGGAACTTTTGAGTGAAAACACCCCTGATTGATCACAAATTCAAGGACCTCACCGACGTCCTGAGAGGAGCCGCGGCGTCGCTCGCCGGTTTTGCCGGACGAACCGCCGCCAGGGTCCTGTTCCTGTTTTTCGCCGGCAATTTTTACGGTGCGGTCAGGCTTGGCGAACTGGCCTCGGTGATCGCCGTGATTGAGATTCTGGTGATGCTGGGCATTTTCGGTTTCCGCCGCTCACTGCTGGAATTCCTGGAGGGGGCCAAGGGCAAGCCGGAACGGCAATATACCCTGGTGCTGACCGCCATGACGATCGTGTTTGCAATCGGCGCCACGCTGGCCGGAACCCTGGCGCTGCTGTGGGATTACATCGGCCTGAATATGAAAACCCCGCTTTACCCGCTGTTCGCCTTCCTGATCCCGTTTGTCGCTGTGATGGATGTGATCTTGACCACCACCCGGTTCAAGCGGATTGTCCGCCACGAAGTGTTCGCCCGGTCGCTGGTGGAACCGTGGACCCTGGCCCTGACAGCGGTGGCGTTTTATTTCTCAGGGGTCAGAGAATCCGGATTGCTGTTGGCCTACAGCGCCTCGCTGATCGCCGCTTTTATATATGCGCTCTATGCCTTCGGGCGGGTGTATGAATGGAAAAAGCTGTTTAAATCCCGTGTCGACTTCAGCCTGGTTAAAAAAATGGCCTCGTTCAGCGGGCCGACCGCCCTGGTGGACGCCATCGGCGTGGCTTTCCGGCGCGCCGATATCATAGCGCTCAGTTTTTTCACCCCGGACGCGATCGTCGGCATTTACTATGGGGTCCAGAACCTGGCGACCGTGATCCAGAAGACCCGCCATGTGTTCGACCCGATCCTCTCACCGGTGCTCAACCAGACCTTGAGCCAGCGCGGCGTCAAGGACGCCGGCCAGCAACTGAGCCAGGTGTGCCGCTGGATCTTGACCCTGCTGGCTTTGCAGCTGGCGATCATGGCGTTTTACGCCGCCCCCTTGCTGGGCCTGATCGGCACCGGCTTTGCGGTTGGCGCCATGGCGCTGATCATCATTCTCGCGGCGGAGGCGCTGGAAGGCACCCTGGCCAGCGCCGAACTGCCGTTCGTTTTCAAGAAACCGCTACTGAACCTCAGCCTGACCGCCACCGCCTTTGGCATTCATTTAGTGGGCCTGACCCTCCTGACCCCGCGCTTCGGGATGGTCGGCACAGCCTCGTCATTCCTGCTGGCGCTGTTCTGCCTCAATGGCCTGAGGCTGATTTTTATCAAGAAAAAGTTCGATATCTCGCTGCTGGCGTGGCGCTACCTGAAACCGATCGCTGCCGGAACGCTGGCTTATCTGGCGCTTTATCAGGCGGGCAAGGTAATCGACCTGACCGCTGTTTATTTTGTTCCGGCCGGGATTGCCTTGGGGGTCGGGGTGTACGTGGCGGCCTTCTGGCTGATGGGGGCCAGCCAGGAAGACAGGGATTTTGTTGCTTATCTGAAAAGCCGTAAAAAACCGAAAATGGCGGTCGACAAGGATTTCGACCAAGTTTAGGGCTTCTTGCTCAGGTATTTTTCCGCCAGATGGTACATCTCGGGGCTGTCGACATCGATCCAGACATGGTCGCCAATGGTATGGGTGAGCGCCCTGCCCGCTGCCGCCAGCTTCATCATGCCGCCGGAAATACTGAAGTCGTTCCCTTCGCGGCCGCTTTCAGCCAGGGCCTCAAACAAGGCATGTGAGGCCAGAAAGAGGCCGGTATCATAGGCGTTATAATTTTCCATTCCCTTGCCGATCGCCTTGATGCGGCCATCCTCGCTGAGCACCCGGGTGACATCTTCCAGATCAACATATGGGTTATCAAGGCGGGTATCGATGGCCAGCATAACCTGGTCATCGGCAATCTCCCGGGCGGCCATTTCCCGGACCATTTCCGGGGCCATCAGGTGATCGCACATGGACAGCAGGAAACGCTGGCCCATTTCCTGTCTGGCGGCAAAAACCGAAAGGCCGTTGGGTTTTTCGTAATCGGGATTGTAAACGGTGCGGATCGAGACACCAATCCGGGGAGCAAGATTTTTCAGATAGGCATCAAGGACACTCGCCTCATACCCGGTGACCACCACAAATTCTGCCACCCCGGCTTTCGCTGCGTTTTCAATGACGTATTGGATCAGCGGTTTGCCGGCCAGCTCCACCAGCGGCTTGGAATTGCCGTGCCGGCGCAGACGCAGACCCTTGCCGGCGGCGACGATCAAACATTGCATGGTAGAAAATTCCTAAGATACTTATTCAGCTGCTTCGGCTTCCAGCGCCGCCAGCTGGCTTTCCGGGCCCTGGATAAAGGCTTCGGTCATCTGGCGGGCTTCACTATCCGTGTACTGGTAGGGCGGATGCTTGCAGAAGTACGCGCTGGGCCCTTCGATAATTCCGGAAAGACCGCGGTCCAGCGCCAGCTTGCAGCAGCGGATGGTGTCAATCGCCACCCCCGCCGAATTGGGGCTGTCCTCGACGCTGAGGCGCAGTTCAATATTCATCGGCACGTCACCGAACAGGCGCCCTTCCATGCGGATAAAACAGACCTTGTTGTCGTTCTGCCAGGCGACGTAATCGGACGGGCCAACGTGAATATTTTCATCATCCAGCCGGGATGCAGCCACGCTCTGGACCGCCTCGGTCTTGGAAATCTTCTTGGAGGCGAGGCGCTTTTGGTTGCGCATGTTAAGAAAATCGGTATTGCCGCCGGTGTTCAGCTGGTAGGTGCGGTCCAGCGGCACCCCGCGCATGTTGAACAGATCGGTCAGCACCCGGTGAACAATGGTGGCCCCCAACTGGGCCTTGATGTCATCACCGATGACCGGCAGGTTCTTGGCCTTGAAGCGGGCCGCCCATTCCGGATTGGAGGCAATAAAGACCGGGATGTTGTTGATAAAACCAAGGTTGGCTTCCAAAGCGCATTCAGCATAAAATTCGGTCGCCTTCTGGCTGCCCACCGGCAGGTAATTCAAAAGCATTTCAGCGCCGGAGCTTTTCAGGATCTCAACAACTTGTTCAAAAGTAGGCTGTTTGGCATCTGCCTTGATAAAGGTGCGGTGGGCGGGTTCGTCGGCCATGTGTTCGGAAAACCCGTCGAGGATTTTGCCCATGCGGACCTTAACGCCGGCCTTCGGGACGTCCGGGCAGAAAACCTCGGTACAGTTCGGCAGCTCGAAAATAGCCTCTGAGACATCTTTGCCGACCTTGCGCTT
This sequence comes from Pseudomonadota bacterium, assembly GCA_022566215.1. Classification (GTDB taxonomy): domain Bacteria; phylum Pseudomonadota; class Alphaproteobacteria; order Sphingomonadales; family SMXR01; genus SMXR01. Next base: position 34,142 of record JADFJJ010000003.1, read on the forward strand.
GTCGATATCAAAAGCTGCCACCACTTCGATATCGGTTGGCAGGTAGCCGCCCAGGTCCCAGTGCATAAGACCGGCCGCATCACCGCCGCGTTTCCCCTTGTAGTAGTGAATACCCTGAAGGAGAGAGCTTACGCAATTGCCGACGCCAACAATTGCCACTTTGATTTTTCCGCTCACTTTTTTACCTTTTTATTTCTAAAGGACTTTCGCCCCGTTTACCCCGGCCAGCCTTTCAGGGCCCAACGAGGTGCTGATACAATATTTCGCCCGCTTCGTGAAGGGATTTTCCCTAAAAAAAGCGCTTGATAACAAAATTCCGAAAGATATTAATTTCTAAAAATAAGCCGTATCTTCGAAATTTTTCTTAATTTCAAGGCTTTTTTCACTTCCATAATCACGGACGCGAATAAAAAACCTGACCTGTGCCACAAAAAATGTGACCGCCGCATAAAATGCGACAAACCCAAATCCCCACAGCCAGGCATCCATCAAGGCAAAAGGAATAAACATCCAAATTTGTGTATTTCGTCTCGCCCCGATAATCCTGAACTTGCGCTCAAAATCCCCGGCATCGTCCAGCTGTTTTCCGGTCAGCCGCCTGAAAAATTCCCCCTGAGCCACTTCGGCCCAGGCGAAAGCTACGATAATTATGGAGAGTGCCCACGGAAGAGCGTTCCCCTCAACGCCACTCAGATACCAGGCGATGCCAAAGTACCATGAATATTCCACAATTTTGTCGAGAATGTGTTCAAATTCGCCAATCCGGGTTTGCATCATCTTGGTCCGGGCCAGTTTGCCGTCAACCCCGTCCAGCACCCCGATCACCAGGGCGCCGGCTACGCCTAAGAGCATATCCCCGGTGGCGAACAGGTAAGTGATCCACATCCCCAAAACAAACGTGACCAGCGTGATAAAATTTGGAGAGACCGGAGTTGGGCAAAGCTGTTCAACCAGAAAATTCTCAAATGGCGGGTGGACCCAGCGGGCGGGCCAGTCCAGCACACCCTTCTGGGCGGTAGAGATCAATGCCCTGGTGGCCTTATCGGTCTCGGACTTTTCCGCCACCGGACGCCACATAACCTTTACCTCCCGGCGCCGGTCCGGCAAATAGGTAGGCATTTTGCTGATGTCCTTCAAGACCGCTTTTCCCTTGCCGATCGCCTCTTTCAGGATGGCCTTCAAAGGTTCCCGCCCAAAATCAATGTAATTTGCGGCGGCCAGGACGTCCGTGCCAAGCACCGCCGCCGCGGAGGCGAACAGCACCTCCTGTCCCCCGCCCTTCAATTTCAGGCCAAGGCCTTTGCCGTAAATGACCGTGTTGGCGGGAAAGACGGCGACACACCGTTTTGATTTTGTGGAGGAGCCAAGAACCGCCTTCATGATCCTCTGGTCAATCAACACCCCCTCTTCCAGCACCAGGACTTTTTCATCAGCAATCCAGGGGCTGGCGGCAATGTCTTTCGGTGAGATAACCTCAACCGTCTTGGGAGCATTTTTGAAACGGGTCTTTTCCAGCAAATCGGCATGGCTCCGGGTCACCAGCCTGACGGTCTCAATTCCCAACTGTTTGATCTGGCGCAGCTGGCGCTCCAGCAGGGTAATGCCCCCCGCCTTGAGGAACGAGCGCGAAAGGTCATTATCCCCTTTGGCCTTGGCGTTTACGATTATCAGGGCGGAAATGTTCATATCTAAAGATCAAACGTTGATGTTCTTTCCAAACAGGTGCAAGTAAAGGCACAAGGCCCGATGTGCAAGGAAAAACATTAATCCTTGAAATTCCTACGCCGGTTCCTTAAGCCAGTGTTCGGATGAATGTAACGGATATTCCGCCGCTTTGGAATTTTTAATGGCAAAAAAAGAAGACCCGCAAAATCCTTTTATCAAAAAAATCGCCAGGTTTTACCTGCGGTTTTGCGGACTGATTTTAGTGCTGACCCTGGCGTTGGCCTATGGCGCCTTTTCCAAAATTACCCAGCTTAAGATCGACACCAACATCCAGGCGCTGATGCCGGAAAATATTCCCAGCATCAAAAACCTGGAAAAAGTCCTCGAAAAAACCGGCAGTTTTTCCAGCGCCATGGTGGTTATCTCCTCCCCCGATCCGGATGCCGCGGTACGCTTTGCCCGCGCCATGCAGGCCAAGATCATGCTTGAGCTGGATTGGGTTGCATCGGCCGATTACGCTGAAGATTTCACTCTCTTTAACAACAACAAGCTGTTGTATATGGAGGAACAGGACCTCCTGAACCTGAAGGATTGGGTTAGTGACCAGGTCATCAAGAGGCGCGATGAAATCCTCGAACAACTGACCGGGCTGCCGATCAACATTACCCTCAGGACCCAGCCCGGCCCAAGGCTTTTGACCGACCAACAAATCGAAGATATCCGCAGCCGGATCGAAGACCCTGACAGCCCGATCCTCAGCAAGGGAACCCAGCGCCTGTTCCAGAGTGACGATAAGGAAGTGACCCTGCTGGTGGTCTGGCCCAGGGATTCGTCAATGAGCCTTGAGACCTCGAAAATAATAATCGAGGACCTTGAGGCTGCGGCTGAACAATTGAACCCGGCCGCCTTTCACCCCGAAATGACGGTCGGGATTGGCGGGCGCATCTACAATCGGGTGGTGCAATATAACGCCATCATGGATGATGTGAAATCAAGCAGCCTCATTTCCGGAGTGCTGATTTTGGTTTTGCTGACCCTTTATTTCCGCAGCTTGAGAGCGATTTTTTTCCTGGTCATTCCGCTGGCAACCGGGATTATCTGGACGTTGGGAGTAACCCAGATGGTGATTGGCGGGCTCAATTTGATCACCATATTCCTGGTGCTGATTCTGTTCGGGCTGGGGATTGACTTTGGCATCCACGGCCTTTCCCGATACCGCGAGGCGCGCATTTCCGGCGCTTCGGTTGAGGAAGCGATTTGTATTATCATCAGCCGCACCGGGGCCGCCTCGCTGATGGCCGGGGTCACCACAGCGGTCGGGTTTTTTGCCCTCCTTATCACTGATTTCAGGGCCTTTTACGAATTCGGGTTCATTGCCGGAACCGGGATCATCCTCACTTATATTTCCACCTACACGATGCTGCCGGCGATGTTGGCGCTGGCGGAAAAATACGGCCTTTACAAAACCGGCAAGGTGTTCGTTTCCCCGTTCAGGTTCAAAGGCAAGAAATACCCGCGCCCGTGGCGTACCATTATCGGCATAGGGGTTCTTCTGGTCATCAGCGCCGGGCTGGCGACCCTGGTCTCCTTTGAAAACGATTTCGGCAAGCTGCAGGCTGAACGCAACCCCGAACACCAGGCGATTGGAGCCAAAATCGCCAAGGTGTTCCCGGATGGCACCGACCGGGCAGTGTTGATTGTCGACACTCTGCAGGAGATCAAGGCGATCACTGACTATTTCAACGACTACATCGAAAAAGACACAGAAACTCCAACCATCCGAAAGATTGACAGCATTTTCTCCTACCTTCCGGAGGAGGCTGAGCAGGAGAAAAAACTGAAGATCATCAACGACATCAAGGATGCCCTGGGCGGTTTTGACGTTTCGCTGGAAGAAGAGGGTCTCGGCGAGGGCATGCTGCAGACCTATCTCGATATCGGCAAGCTCAGCCCGGATGACCTGCCCGAAGGCCTGAAACGCGTCTACAAGGGCCTTCCCGGCACCCCCGGTTATCTTCTGTATATTTTTAATTCGGTGTCCATGTACCAGGCCGACAAGGCGCGCCAGTTCGCCGACGACATCCGTGAGTTTACGGTCGAAGGCAAAACCTATTATCCGGCCACCGAAGCGCTTATTTTTGTCGACATGCTGAGCCTGATGAAGAAAGAGGCGGGGTGGGCCATCCTGGCGGTCTCGGTCGTCACCCTGATGATGCTGTTCCTGTTCTTCCGCAATCTCAAATGCGCCTTTCTGGTTCTTTCCCCAACGCTGGCGGGGCTGTTGATCCTGTTCGGCGCCATGGGCCTGTTTGATATCCGGCTTTCGATTTTCAATATGGTGATCCTGCCCACCATCATCGGCATCGGGGTTGATAACGGCATTCATATTTACCACCGCTACCGCGAGGAACGCGGCAACGTTATGAAGGTGCTGTTTACCACCGGCGGCGCGGCGGCGGTCACCACGGTGACCACCGCGCTCGGCTTTTCCGGCATGCTGACCGCGCAGATGGGCGGGTTGCAATCGCTGGGGATTTTGGCGACCATCGGCCTGGCGGCCTGTCTCTTCACCAGCTGGACCCTGCTGCCAGCGCTCCTGCAAAATAAAAAATTAATTCTGGAGCCTGAGCATATTGTGTTTGAAGCGGACACTTGATTGGGCTATGAAGCAGGCCCGAATTAAATTTCAAGAGCATTAATATATACTGATGTCCTCGCGCGCCCCGGAAATTGAAGATTACAGCAATCTGTGGCTGTTTCACCCGATCAGCCACCGGCTGGCGAAAGCTTTGAGCAAGACCCCTGTTCACCCCAACATGGTATCCTTTGCCGGGGCTGTTTTCGGAGTTTTGGCGGCCATCAATTATTATCATTATGATCAGGGGAATTCAGCTCTCTTGGCTTTTTTCTATATGTTGGTCTGGCACGTCCTGGATGGCACCGACGGCCAACTGGCTCGACTTACAGGCAAGGCCACCACGGCAGGCCGGGCGATCGACGGAATGGCCGATCATCTGGTTTATATTTCTGTTTATGTCGCCCTGGGTCTGGCGCTAACCGAGCAGATGTCAGGTTTTGTTTTCATTTGGGCGCTTGTCGCCGGGGCCTCCCACGCACTTCAAGCATCGCTCCTGGACCGGCAACGGCAAGTCTATCTGTTTTGGGTATACAGCGGAAAGGCGGGGGGAAAACCGTCCCGGCCGATCCCGCCAAAGTCAAAATTCTTAAGAGGTTTGCACATGTATTTTCAGATAACAGCCGATTATTTTGACAGCAGCGACACCCCCAGACAACTGGCGTATGACCTGAAAATTGGCAAATCCGGGAGTGAACTGGCTTCCGCCTATTATAGAAAAAATTATGTCAATTACCTTCATACCTGGTCGCTGGTCAGCCCCAATGCGCACACCGCCGCAATTTTCATTTTCGCCTACCTGGGCCAGCCGCTTTATTATTTCCTGTTTGAAATTTTCGTCATGAACGCTATCGTTTTCATTCTGCTGCGGTTCAAAAAGCATAAGGACGCCGCTTTTTGTGACTGGATGAAAAACGTGAAACGCAAATAGGCTTTAAAAAATAAAACATAACCGGGCCGATGTTTATTATCAATTTTCCGAGAGGTTTAATATATTCTTTATCCCTTCCATTTAAACAATATGGTAAGAAGATAAGAACTTATGTTTAGGATCCGCTTATTTGGTTTAATTCTTGCGGCCTTTGCATGCCTTGCCTTGAGCGCATGTGGCGGGCCGGCAAAACCGTCACCGGGAGGAGGTACGGTTGCGCCGCCTCCTCCGCCGCCGCCGCCCCCTCCTCCGCCGCCGCCGCCCCCTCCTCCTACGGACAACACCCCCATGCCGGCCGCCGGTACGGGTGCTTTTGCAACTAATGAATACCGGGCCAACTGGGGCCTGAATGCGGTCAACCCGATACCCGCCTACGAGGCCGGGGCAACCGGGTTGGGGGTTTCAGTGGCGGTGATTGACACCGGCCTTAACGTTGACCACACCGATCTTGACGACAACGTAGATCCCAACAGCATCGATATAGTTGGCCACGGAGATTCAGACGTGTTTGGCCCGGATTTACATGGTACCCAGGTAGCTGGAATCATAGCGGCTGAGAAAAACAACAGCGGAATGCACGGGGTTTCTTTTGAATCCCTGATCATGGCCATCAGGATTGATTTCGCAGATTCCTGTTCTAACGAAACCGATTGTATTTTTTTTACAAGTGATATTGTTCGCGCCATAGATTATGCCGTCGCCCATGGCGCCCGGGTCATAAACCTCAGCTTAGGCGGAGATGGCGCCAGCAGCGATTTGATTGCCGCGCTGGCGGCCGCGGTTGATGCCGGTGTGTTTGTTGTCATTTCCGCCGGCAACGATAGCGAAGGTAACCCCAGCGCCACCGCCCAGGTCGCCTTGTCCGCCGGAATTTCCGGCGGCATGTTGATCGTCGGCGCGATTGGCGCCAACGGCACTCTTGCCTCTTTTTCCAACCGGGCGGGTAATTCCCGGAATGTCTTTGTGGTCGCCCCCGGAGTGAATATTTTCACGACCTCCAATAATAATATTTACGCCCGGGTCAGCGGAACCTCTTTCGCCGCTCCCCATGTGTCCGGCGCCGCGGCGCTGTTGTTTTCCCTTTTCCCCAATCTGGTGGGAACCGATATATTTGATATCCTGACCCAAACAGCTACCGATTTCGGCGCCAACGGGGTCGACAACGTCTACGGCTTTGGGCTGATCGATATCGGCGCCGCGCTTCAGCCGCTGGGGCCGCAGTCGATTGTCACCATGTCCTTAACCAGTGATGAGATGATCGACATTTCCATGGACGACACCGGCGGCGGGTTCTCGATCGCCTTTGGCGACGCCATATTCAATGCTCAGGGGTTTTCCTCGGTCATGATGCTGGACGGTTTCAGGCGCTCCTACATGGTCGATTTAAGCTCCCGGATGGAGGCCCTGTACCGGCCCAGCCTGTCACTGGCCGATGCCATCGAAAGCCGCCGCCAGCGCCAGTCGCTGTTTATTCCGCTCTCCGGCGCCGGCAGCCTGTCATTTTCCTTCTACGACCGCTACCGGCTGATCCGCGACCTGGCCCCGGCGCTCAGCATGGCGACCCAGGACCTGCTCAGGCAGGAAGCCCCGGCGACCTTTTTCCAGTCCACGCTCAAGGATGATCTGACTTTAAGTTTTGCCTTCGGCTTTAGCCCCGGTGATGTTCTGATGCGCCAGGGGGATTTGAACACTGCCGGATATGGGTTTCTGACCGCCAATTTCGGCGGCGCCACGCATCTTTCCCTGGCCAGTTCGCCCAAGACCGTCAATTTGAAGAAAACCACGGATGGCAAGATTTCGCTGCTGTTCGGGGTTTCCACGGGCACCTATAACGTTGCCGAATTCCTGCCCTATGCCAGCAATCTCCCGAAAGCCACCGTCACCTCTACCTATATCCGCGCCGCCCGCAAATCGGGGGCGCTGATGTTGAACCTGACGGCCGGGGTGATGGAAGAGAAAAACGCCGTCCTGGGCAGCATTTCAACCGGGGCGCTGACACTTGGCGACGGGGCCGCCACTGCCTTCCTCGGGGTCCAGGGGGAAGTGGATCTGGGCCGGGGGTTTTCCCTGTTCGGCCAGTATGAGGCCGGCTGGACCTCGGTCAAGGGAGCGGAGTTTAGCCTGATCGGGAATGTTTCCAGTTTCCGCACCTCCAGCTTTACCGCGGCGCTGACCAAAAACCGGGTGTTCGGGAAACGCGACCGGATCGGGATCGCCGTCCACCAGCCGCTGCGGGTGGAAAACGGGACCCTGTCGCTGGTCTTGCCGACCGGGCGCGATTATGCCATCGACCGGATTCTCTTCAGCAATGACCGGGCCGGGCTGAGCCCCTCCGCGCGCGAGATTGATGTCGAGATCAGCTACCGCCTGGTCACCCGCGCCGGGTTCACCTTCGAGGCCAACCTGGTGCACCAGTTCAACCCCGGCCACACCATCAACCTCAGCCACGCCAGCGCGGTCCTGTTCCGCCTCACCAAGGTTTATTAAACACCCCCTCAAGGGGTCGCCACCGGCAGCTGTAATTCGACCTTGAGGCCGCCCATCTTGGACCTTTTGAGGTGCGCCTTGCCGCCATAAATCTGGGTAATGTCGCGGACAATCGCCAGCCCCAGGCCTGAGCCGGGAACCCCTTCATCCATTTTTTTGCCACGCCGGTAAAGCGAGGGCCGCTGGTTGCGGTCGACCCCCGGGCCGTCATCCTCAACAATCAAAATCATGGCGACCGGGGCGCCGTTTACCCTTTTGCATTTGGCGGTGACGCGAATTTTCGAGGCGGCCCATTTGGCGGCGTTGTCCAGCAGGTTGCCAAGGATTTCCTCCAGGTCCTGTTTTTCGCCGTGGAACATCAGTCCCGGCTCGATTTCCACCGTTAGCTCCAGGTTTCGTTTCTGGTAGAGGCGCTGGATGGTGCGCCCGACGTTGATGATCGAAACCTCCACCTCTGTCTTGGCCTTGATGTGCCGGGAATGGCCGATCGCCCGGGCGCGCGCCAGCTGATGGTCGACATTGCGGCGGATGATGGTGGTCTGTTTGCCCACCAGCTCTGAAAACCGGGTTTTCTTATGTGAGGCAATTTCATTGGAAATAATCGACAGGGGTGTTTTCAGTGAGTGGGCCAGGTTGCCCATCTGGGTCCGGGCCCGCTCGACCAGGGTTTCATTCTGGGCCAGCACTGCGTTCATTTCATCCACCAGCGGCTTGATCTCGGGCGGACAGTCCTGGGGCAGGCGCTTGCGGTTGCCCTCGCGAATCTCCGACAGGCCGGTTTTGACATCCCTGAGCGGGGACAGGCCGAAAGCCACCTGCAAAACCATCGCCACCACGATACCGAAACCCAGCCCCCCCAGCGACCATATAACAATCCGGTTAAAGTGGGCGATGTGGCTAAGCATTTCGCTGACGTCGCTGGCCATCATAAAGATGAAGGTCTGGTCGGTTCCGGGGAGCAATATTTCCCTTTCAAGAATCCGCAGCGTCTGGCCTTCGGGTCCCGGAGCCTCATAGGTTCTGCGCACCAGGCCAGCATTGCTGAAATCTACCGTCAGCTCCTGGTCCCAAAGCGACCGCGAGCGGATGCTTTCTTGCCCAACCGCCGAGATTTGCCAATACCAGCCTGAATATGGTTCGTTAAAACGCTGGTCGCTCAAGGGGCGGGAAAAGATGATCGTCCCGTCATCGCCAATGTCGCTGACGCCGATCATGCTGTCCATGGTCTGGCTGAGGCGGTCATCGGTTTCGGTTTCGACGTGATCGCGAAACGCCGCCGAAAGCAATATGCCCCCCACTGTCAGGGCCAGCATCAGCCACAGCAGGGAAGCCAGCAATAGCCGGCCGGTCAGGGACTTCGGGTTGGCCCAGGGGAATTTCGATGCTTTATTCGCCCTCATCCGGATCCGCCAGACGATAGCCCAGGCCGCGCTTGGTTTGAATGATATTGACGCCAAGTTTTTTGCGGATGCGATTAATAAATACCTCGATAGTATTTGAATCCCGGTCAAAATCCTGGTCGTAGATATGTTCGGTCAGTCCGGTCCTGGAAATAATCTCGTCCCGGTGGTGCATCAGGTAAGAAAGCAGTTTGTATTCCAGTGCCGTCAGCTTGATCGCCTGGCCATCGACCGTGACTTTTGAATTTTTGGTGTTCAGGGTCACCGGGCCGCAGGAAATATCGCTGGTCGCCAAGCCCGAGGAGCGCCTGATCAGGGCGCGCACACGGGCCAACAGCTCTTCCATCTTGAACGGCTTGGTCAAATAATCATCGGCGCCGGCGTCAAGCCCGGCGACCTTTTCGCTCCAGGTGTCCCTTGCGGTCAGGATCAAAACCGGAAAGATGTGTCCGGCGCCGCGCCATTTTTCCAGAACGCTGACCCCATCCATGATCGGCAGTCCGAGATCAAGGATTATCACATCATAAGGCTCGGTATCGCCCAGGAAGTGCCCTTCCTCGCCGTCCCCCGCACAATCCACCACATAGCCCGAATCAATCAGGGCCTTTTTGATCTGCCGCGATAGATCCGGTTCGTCTTCGACCAGTAAAACGCGCATTCCTATCTCCCGCTGGTTTTAATGACGTTGCCGGTTTTTGCGTCCATGACCACCGACATGACCTTGCCGTCCTCGTTAAGCAGTTTTAATTCATAGACCCATTTTCCGGGGCCGGTCTGGCGGAGTTTCTGTCCGACCACCCGGCCGCCGAACCGCTGCTCGGCCTGCCGGGCGATTTGCCCGTAGGGAATAAGATCACCTTTCTTCCTGCCCTTCAGGGCTTCATCCTGATCCGGACGGGCAACCCCGGCCCCGGGCACGGCGGCAAGGAAGAAAAGGCATACAAGGCCTGACAATATGGTGCGCATGATGTTCATAGTGTTTATGAGTCTGCGGTCTAGTGTTACATACCCCTAGTGAACCATATATGAACAGAAAATTTATTCAGTATTAAGATTTTTCAGCAAGTTGGGGCTGTAAAAATCCCTCAATTAGAGGCTATAAGAAGCCATGCATTTTAAACACTACATTTTATTTGCCGTTTTGGGTTTTACGCTTTTGTTTATTTTGCTTCCTGAAAAAACCGATCAGGTGGTTGATACCACGCTTTCCGGCGGGATTGTCGCCCACCTCCCGGACCCCACCAGCAACAATGCCGCAGCGGGAGTGATGGTTGAAGGTGAGCCTTATCTATTTTCCTTTTCCGGCCTGGGTGAAGGCAAGGAACGGAGCGATATCCACTCCCGGGCCTACCTCATTAACATCAACGAACAGTGGGCGCGCGAGCTGCCCCCGCTCCCGGGCGGGAAAAACCGGCTGGCCAGCATTGCGGTTGCGGTTGCCGGTACGGTTTATGTGATCGGCGGCTATACCGTGGCGGAAGATGGCCATGAGCTGTCCACCCCGGAAGTTTACGCTTTTGACCCGGCCCGTGAAAGCTACGCTGAATTGGCGCCGATGCCGGTTCCGGTGGATGATACCGTGGCTTTTGTTTATCAGGACCGCTACATTTATCTGGTCAGCGGCTGGCATGATAAAGGTAATGTTTCCGAGGTTCAGGTTTATGACACGGTTGAAGACATTTGGTTCAAAGCCACGCCCTACCCCGGCTCACCTGTTTTCGGCCATGCCGGGGGGATTGCCGGCAATCGCTTTGTGATCGCCGACGGGGTTAAGATGCTGGAGGGTGTCGAGGGCGCCGGCCGTTTCAAAGCCAGCGAAGAAGTTTATCTCGGGACCATCGATGCGGATGATCCGGCGCTCATTTCATGGCGGCAGTTGCCGCCCCATCCCGGCAATCCGCTCTTCCGCATGGCCGCCACCGGGGTGGCGGATAAAAACCTGGTGATTTTCGCCGGCGGTTCGGATAATCCCTACAATTTCGACGGGATCGGTTATGACGGAGCGCCGAGCGCGCCCTCGGCCTCGGTTTTCGGCTTTGATATCGCCGCCAAGGAATGGCGTCTCTACGGGGAAAAGCCTTATCCCACCATGGACCACCGCGGGCTGGTGGAATTGGACGGGCGTTTTTATATCATCGGCGGCATGACCAAGGGCCAAGAGCCCTCGGACGCCGTCAGCTGGTTTGAATTGCCGGACAGGAGTAAGAACGACCACGGGAATGATTGAAACCCAAAAAATATTAAAAACGATGCTAATATTTTCCTGCTTATAAATTATTCACTTTCCTCTTTTTCCCGCTCGATAAAGGCATCTATCTTGGCCTCCAGGATGGTCAGCGGGATCGAGCCGTTTTCCAGCACCGCGTCGTGGAAAGCGCGGATGTCGAAGTCCTCGCCGAGCGCTTCTTCGGCGCGTTCTCGAAGCTCGATAATTTTCAGTTCGCCCATTTTGTAGGCCAGCGCCTGGCCCGGCCAGGAAATGTAGCGGTCGACCTCGGTATTGATATTGTGGGTGGAAAGCGCCGAATTTTCGACAAACAGGGCCACCGCCTGATCGCGGCTCCAGCCAAAGGCGTGGATGCCGGTATCGACCACCAGCCTGCCGGCGCGCCACATCTCATAGCTCAGCCGCCCGAAGTTCTGGTAATCGTCTTCGTAAATCTCCATCTCGATGCCGAGCTTTTCAGAATAAAGCCCCCAGCCCTCGCCAAAGGCGGAGAGATAAAAATTCTTCCTGAACATCGGCACGTTTTCCTGTTCCTGAGCCAGGGAGATTTGATGATGATGGCCCGGCACCCCTTCGTGCAGGGTCAGGGATGGTAAATTATAAAGCGGGCGTTTGTCGAGCGCATAGGTGTTGACCATGTAATTCCCGGCGCGGCCGTTTTCATAGGAGCCGCCCCAGTACCTGCCGGTGGTATAGGCCGGGGCGATCTCATCGGGCACCGCGCGGACACCGTAGGAGAGACGCGGCAGTTTGCCAAAAAATTCCGGCATCTTGCCGTCGATCCGCTTGGCGTGATAGGAGGCCTCGGCCAGAAGCTGGCGCGCCGTTTTGGCGTAAAATTGCGGATCGGTTCTGAGGAATTCCAGAAACTCGGCAAAGCTGCCCTCAAACTCCACTTTTTCGATGATCGCCTCCATCTCGGCGCGGATCCGCGCCACTTCATCAAGACCGATCTGGTGCACTTCTTCCGGGGTGATGTCGAAGGTGGTGTAATAGCGGACCAGGGCGGCGTAATACTCACGCCCCTCCGGCGTCCCGGAAATGCCGATCGCCTCCCGGGTTGCGGGCTGATATTCGTCTACCAGAAACGCATGAAGGCGGGCGAACGCAGGCAGAACGGAACCCTCAATGGCTTTCAGCCCCGCTTTGATAAGCCGCGCCCGGTCCTGTTCGGAGAAAAAATCCGGCATTTCATTGAACGGCTCAAAATAGGCGGTCTCTTCGGGATTATCGGAGAGCTGGCTGGCGACCACCGGAATGATCCGGCCAAGGATCACTTTCGGCTGGGTGAAGCCGTCCGCCAGGCCGGCGCGCATGTTGGCAATCTGTTCATTAAAATAGCGCGCCACGTCGTTCAGCCGGGCGATGTAGTTTTCATAATCCTTGACGGTCTTGAATGGCATCGATTCAGAAAGCGACATGATGGAAGAGTAAAAGCCGAAATCCGCCAGGAACGGGATCCGCCAGGTGGCGAAATCCGCCTGGACAATCCGGGCCTCCAGCTCAAAGGCGAACAAATCGTAATTGAGCTGGTCCTCCTCACTGAGGATGGTGCGGTCAATGCCTCTCAGCCGCCCTAAGAAGGCCCGATCTTCGCCCTGTTGCTCCAGATAACAGTCTTCGGTGACGCACGCCAGGCGGTGGTTGTAATCCGCAACGCCGGCATAGGTAGCCGCCAGCGGTTCGTCTTTCATGCGTTCCGCCCATTCGTCCTCAAACAGCTGATGAAGCTTTTTCGCCTCCCCGTTGATTTCGGCGGTATCGGCGGTATCGGCAAAGGCCGGCTGGCCGCCAATCAGAAAAATTGCCACCAGGAGTGTCTTCAAAAATTCTGTCATTTTCTCCTCCCTGCCGGAAAACTGCTGATTTTTTAAGAGATATTTAACCCTTGTCCCTTTTTTTCATCCTGGCTTTTACGAATCCCGCCACCTGTTTGTTGCGCAGCTCATTGGACGAGCTGAAAAGGGGTTTCTCCTTCATCCCTTCATACCAGGCTTTCAGTTTCGGGCGATAGGCGAAATAGTCCAGGCCAAAACCGGGCGCAAAAGTTTGGCCCAGGAAGATGGAAGCAAACAAGGTAGTATCCGCCAGGGTCATTTTGCCGCCAATGATAAATTGACCGCCACTGGCCAGGCCCTCCAAAACATCCAGCGCCTGATTGGCGCCAGCCATATGGCGGTCGACGAATTTCTGGTTGCGCTCCTTGACCATCACCTGGCTCAACAGGGCGACGGTGTGAACATGATAATACATATCCAGAACCCGGATCACCAGCCGAACTCGGGCGCGCTCCTTGATATCTTTGGGGAGCATCGGCTTTTGCGGGAACTGGTCTTCCAGGAATTCCATGATCACGGTCGATTCATAGAGCGTAAAATCCCCCCACTTGAGGGCCGGCATTTTGCCATAGGGATTTATTTTCAGATATTCCGGGGTTTTAATCTGGTCCCAGTCGGCGCCCGGAAAATCTATCCTGTTCCCCAGGCCCTTGGCCTGGACCTGCAGGTAAACCCGTTCGACAAAAGGCGACAGGCGCTCCCCCAGAATTTGAATTTTTGATTCCATTTCCCAGCTTCCGCAATTCTCGAATAAGCTAGCTCAACACCTTAAACTGTTCAAAAGCCAGATATCCGGCGGCCCCCCACATGATAATCCCGACAAATATGTCCAGGATGCGCCAGGCCTTCGGATTCTCAAAAGTTTTCGAGAAAAAGCCGGCCCCATACCCGATACCGTAAAACCAAACGGCCGAGCCGATTATGGCGCCGGCGACAAAATACAGTCTGGCGGGCATTTCATACTGCGCCGAAAGACCCCCCAGAATTACCAGCGTGTCTATATATACATGAGGGTTAAGGTAGGTAAAGGCCAGAACCGTCAGCACCACAATGCCCCAACCTTTTCCTTGCGCTTGCTTGCCGGCCTCCTTGATGTCTTCCTTTGTCATTGTTGTTGGGTGAAATGCATCCTTGAAGCTTTTCGCCCCGTACCAGAACAGGAACAGAACCCCGGCCCCGGTTATGACCAGTGAGAGTATTCCCCCGTCCTGCAGCAATGCCCCGACCCCGGCGGCGCCTAGCGCAATCAGCAGGGCATCGCTCAAAAAACACAGGGTGGTGACCAGGAAAACGTGGCGTTTTTTAAGACCCTTGCGGATCACATAGGCGTTCTGGGGGCCGATCGCGAGGATCAAGCCCAACGAGATCAAAAAACCCGCATATAGCGCCGCCCAGGTAGATTCCATCTTGCTTTATCCCCCCGCCAGGAAAAGGTTGGTTAACAACAGCGCCAGCACCCCGGCCGGAACAACAAAACGAACCACAAAAAGCCAGATATTGAAATAGATTTTTTTACCCAAACCAAGCTCATCGATGCTGATCCCTTTCGGGATCACCCACCCGGCAAACAGCGATATTAATATCCCGGCAACCGGAAGAAGGATATTCCCGACCAGGCCATTGATCAGGGCGAACGGGGTCATGCCGGCAAAGATTTTGATAAAGCCTAACGGGTGAACATCGCTCCAGAGATTGAACGAAAGAACGCTCAATATCCCCACCGCCCAGAACGCAACCCCTAGCGCATTAGCGATGGCCGGGCGCGAAAATCTTGTTTTTTCAATGAAATAAGACACCACGGTTTCCAGCAAACCGATAGTCGAGGTGACTGCGGCAAAAACGAACAGGGTAAAAAACAACACCGCAACCAAATTGCCATAAGGCATTTGACCGAAAGCGATCGGCAGCGTCGTAAAAACAAAATTCTGGGCGTTCTCCATGCCCAGGCCATAGCCAAAAACAATCGGGAAAATAGCAAAGCCAGCCAGCAGCGCTACGATGGTATCGCCAATGGCGATGATCGCGGTGGTTTTGCCAATCTGGATTTTTTTCCCGACATAGGCGGCGTAGGTCAGCATCCCGCAACTGCCGACCGACATGGTAAAGAACGCCTGGCCAAAGGCGGACAAGGCCACCTGCGGGCTCAGGGCCTCCCATTGGAAGGTGAAAAGGTATCTGAAGGCGGCCCCAAAATCACCAATAATGCTGGCGAACACCACCAGAAAAATCAAAATCAGCAGCAGCAGAGGCATCATAATCTTGGCCGCCCGCTCAATCCCTGAACGGATGCCGCGGCCGACGATCAAAGCGGTCATGGCGGCTATCACCGAATGCCACAGCAACAATGTGTAGGGATTGCCGGTAAATTCCCTGAACAGCGCGCTCACCGCAGCCGGGTCGCTGGTGGAAAAAGCGCCGCCCAGGGCTTTGAAAACATAGCCGATTGAAAACCCGGCGATGACGCTGAAAAAGCTCAACACCAGGATCGAAATAAACAGCCCGAGAAAACCAACCCCGGCCCAAAGTCCGGTGCCGCCATATTTCTCCCTGAGCGCCTTGAAGCTCATTGGCGCGCTTTTGCGTCCCAGCCGCCCGATCAGGGTTTCCGCCATGAACAGCGGCGAGACCAGAAAAAACACCGCGAACAAATAGATCAGGACAAACACCCCGCCGCCGTTTTCCCCGGCGGCAAACGGGAAGCGCCACAGGTTGCCCAGTCCAATGGTGGCGCCGATCGCGACGATGATATAGGCCGCCCGGCTGGTCCAGCTTTCATGCGTTTGAGTTTTCGGCACTACCTACCCCCTTCAAGTTATGGTCATGGGACCGTGTTATGTCTTGCACTTCAAGTCAAGTTCCTTAAAGTGCTAAAAAACAAGTTTCTTGGGGGGAACAATGACGTTGAATTTACCTGTGTTCCAGAAATATGCCAGGTGGATTTTTTCCGGCCTGGGAATATCGCTTTTGCTTTGGTTTTTGATCGTCCTTTTCTCCAAAGACCTCTCAATCGAGGGATTGGATTCTGCTTTTGCGGCTGTTCTGGGACCAATTAGCGACTGGCTTTTTGCCCTGGTTTTTTATGAATTTTCTTTAAATCAAACTCCCGTCCAGGTGATCGTTCTGTGGATGGCCTTGCCAATGATTATCCTGACGGTTTACTTCGGTTTTATAAATTTCCGGGGGTTTGGCCATGCCTACGACATTATCAGGGGTAAATTTTTCGATCCGAAGGCGCCCGGCGAGGTCAGTCAGGCGCAGGCGCTGGCGACCGCCCTTTCGGGCACGGTTGGGATTGGCAATATCGCAGGCGTTGCTTTTGCTATTTCAATCGGTGGGCCGGGAGCCGCTTTTTGGATGCTGTTGATCGGGATCATGGCGATGGCGGTAAAATTCGCCGAATGTACGCTGGCCGTGAAATACCGAATCTATAATAAGGACGGCACGGTTTCCGGTGGGCCGATGTATTACCTTTCGGGGGGTTTGAAAAACCGGGGTTGGCCGACCCTTGGCGTCATTCTGGCCGTCATGTATGCCGCGTTTACCCTTCCCTCAATAATCCAATGGGTTCAGATTAACCAGGCCTATAGCCAGTTTAACGCTGCAACCGGGATAGACGCCAAACTCTTCTTCGGCATTTTTATCGCGGTCCTGACCGGCTTCGTGATCATCGGCGGCATCAAAAGCATTGCCAAAGTGACCATCCGGCTGGTGCCCCTGATGGCAGCCATTTATCTTTTAGCGTCGCTGGTAATTCTGTTTCACCAATTCACTGAAATTCCGGCGGCAATTTCAACAATATTCCTGGAGGCGTTTGATCCGCAAAGCGTAAAGGGCGGCATCATGGGAGCAATAATTATTGGCATGCGAAGGGCGGTTTATTCCACCGAAGCGGGACTGGGGTCTTCCAGTATCGCGCACGCTGCAGCCAAAACCAAAGAACCTGTAAGCGAGGGTTACGTAGGGTTAATGGAGCCTTTTATTGATGTTATGATCGGCACAATAACAGCTTTGATTATTGTCATTACCGGGGCATATCTGCAAGAGGGCCTGGGCGATATTCAGATGACCTCCTACGCGTTTGCCACTGTTATAGAATGGTTCCCGATAGTCCTGGCAATTGCGGTTTTTCTGTTTGCCTTTTCAACCATCATATCGTGGTCCTATTATCTGGAAAAAGTCTGGACCTTTTTATTCGGGGGACAAAAAAAATCTATCATCGTTTTCAAGACCGTCTTTATTCTGATGTTAATTCCCGGGGCCGTTTTAACTCCTGAAAAAGTCTTTAATTTGATGGACAGTATTTTCTTCCTTTTGGCCATTCCGAACATCATAGGCCTTTATTTCATGGCCCCTGAGATCAAGGCCGATTTGAAGGATTACCTGGCGCGCCTCAAAGCCGGGAAAATCCCGATGACGAATACGGTGACCAAAAAGGCTTAGTCGACCACCCCTTGGTCGCGGAAGGCTTTGATCTCGCCCCCGTGAAAACCGAGCTCGGCCAGAATTTCGTCGGTGTGCTGGCCAAGAAGCGGCGGCGGGATTTTATATTCAAGACCGGTTTTGGAATATTTGATCGGGGTGGTCACCTGCGGCACGGTTCCGGCCAGGGGGTGGTTCAAAGTCCTGACCAGTTCGCGGTGAACAATCTGCGGGTCGGAATAGGTCTCGGCCAGATCATTGATCGGCCCGGCGGGAATTTTCAGATCCTTCAGCAAACCCAGCCATTCCGCCACGGTTTTTTTCTTGAAGGCTTCGGTCAGGACCGGGATCAATGCTTCACGCTTTTCCACCCGCTGGCGGTTGGTTTTATAGCGCCCCGCCTGCGCCAGGCCGGGTTGGCCGATCAGCTTGGCCAGTTTCCTGAACTGGCCGTCGTTGCCGACCGCAACAATTACATGCCCGTCTTTGGTCTTGAAATCCTGGTAGGGGACAATGTTGGGGTGGGAATTGCCGCGCCGCTTGGGCTGATAGCCGCCGATCAGATGATTCATCCCCTGGTTGGCCAGCCATGAGGCCTGGACATCCAAAAGCGCCAGGTCGATATACTGGCCCTGTCCGGTCTGGCCCCGGTGATGCAGGGCGCCGAGGATGGCGATCACCGCATACATCCCGGTGGTCAGGTCCGCGACCGCGGTCCCGACCTTGAGCGGCCCGCCCTCATCGGTTCCGGTAAAGCTCATCAAGCCGCCCATGCCCTGGATTATGAAATCGTATCCGGCCTCGTCCGCCCTCGGCCCGGTTTGGCCGAACCCGGTGATCGAGCAATAGATGATGGCGGGATTGATTTTGGCCAGGCTTTCGTAATCGAGGCGATATTTCTTGAGGCCGCCAACCTTGAAATTCTCCAGCACGATATCGGCATCCAGAGCCAGTTTCTTGATAATCTCCTGGCCCGCGTTCGACTTGATATCGATGGCGATCGAGCGTTTACCCCGGTTGGTGGAAAGGTAATAAGCGCTCTCGGAGGTCTCAACGCCATCCCTGTCCTTCAGGTAGGGCGGCCCCCAGCCGCGGGTATCGTCGCCGCTGCCGGGGCGCTCGACCTTGGTCACATCGGCGCCCAGGTCGGCCAGGATCTGGCTCGCCCACGGGCCCGCCAGCACACGGCTGAGATCGAGCACTTTGATATTCTTCAGGGGTCCTGCCATGCCATCCGCTTTAGCTTACGCCGCGCCCAAGCGCAATCCGTGGTTACGTTTTTTATGGCTTTGGGGGTAAATGCCTAGTAGACTGCAGCTAAGTGTAAAGGGGGGAATTTGGTTATGCCGGACACACGCATTTCAGCAATTGGCACACTTAGCGAAGCATTATCAATTGTTTGGCAGGGGAGGCAGTTGGTTCTTTTGCTGATCGCATTTCTTTCGGTGGTTTCACTTATTTACATGTGGCCAATGCTGGACTGGTATGTGCCCTTGATGACGGATTTTTCTCCTGAAGCCGGACTTGACCCAGCTACAACCCAGCAAATTATGGATGATATGTCCTACCTGTTTGTGGGGCTTATTCCTTTTCTTTTCTTTTTGTCGGCGCCATTTGTTATCTGGTCACGAGCTTCCATCGGCGGGACCGGGGTTGCCATGGAGGGCGGCATCGGGGCGCTTTTGAAGCGAACATTATGGCTGGTGTGGCGCTTTATCTGCATGTTCGGCTGGATGATCCTTCTTGTCTTTGCTTTAAGTATTGTCCTAATGGTGATCGAAATATTCACGGGAATTTCAGCCACCCTGACCGCCCCCGGCGACCCTTCGCAAATGTGGGATGTCCTTCTTGTTATGATCCCGTTCTATATCATTTTGATGGGCGCATTCCTTGCCTTGAGTCTCTTGTATTCAATTTCAATGCACGGTGAGGCCCGGGATTTTCGCCTCCCCATTTATAAAAGTTTTCGCGCCATGAAGGGAAATCTTGTGCGCGCCACCGGCGCACTTATGGCAACAATGGTGGTTTTCTATGTGGTCAATTTTTTGGTCGCTTTGCTGTTTATCGGGACAATCACAGCAGCCTCAACCTGGCTGAACATCATCGGCCTGTTTTTCCTGTTTGCGTTCAGCAACATTTACTATTTCATTTGGATCACTTACGGCGCGCTCTACGCCTCGAAACTGGTGCCGGAATTGAAGGGATAACAGTAATCAATATTTGAAATGAGAGCCCCCCGGGGGCTTTTTTCATTGTTCATTTCCGGTTCAGGAAAGATCAGCAATACTCAAAAACACGGCAACGTGTTTTCATGCGTTTGGATGACGTTTCCGGACGAGTAAAGTGGTACTTTCAGTTTTTTAGTGGAGGGGGTGCCGTTTGGCATCCCCTCTTTTTCAAACCGGCAACTCCGGGGTATCCGGCGGGCGCTCCCCGATCAACGAGGGATTATCGTTCTGGACGTTGTTGACCGCCCGTGACACCGGATAATACGAAAACTCGATCTTGTTATCCAGCACCTCCCTGGCGCTGATCCCGGCCCGAAGCCAGGCGTCAAAGTGGGCCTTGGGCACAATCACCGGCATGCGGTTGTGGAGCGCCCGGATCGAGGGCGCGGCATCGGCGGTCAGGATCGCCGCGGTCTCGACCTCGGCGCCGTCCGGGCCCTGCCAATGTTCCCAGATGCCGGCGAAAGCAAAAACACGCGTATCTTCCAGGTAAATGTAATAGGGCTGCTTGTTCGGCGCTTCGCCGCGCCATTCATAAAACCCGGTGGCGGGAATCAGACAGCGGCGGCGGCGGTAAGCGTCCCTGAACGAAGGTTTCTGACCGATCGTTTCAACGCGCGCATTGATCATGGTGACGGTCTTGGGCGCTTCTTTCATCCACGCGGGGATCAGGCCCCATCTAAAGTGCGCCAGCTCCCGGGCGACCCGCTCAGGATGATTGCGAAGCGCCAGAACCGGCTGGCCCGGGGCGATGTTGTAGCGCGGCTGCAGGTTGAACCGGGCCCTGATTTTCAGGGCTATGTACAAATCTTCCAGCGTCGCATCCAGTGAAAATCGCCCGCACATGTTCTCTTATCCCTTAGAGCATACTAACTCCATATGGAGTTAGTATGCTCTAGTCTGCTATAACCCTATCATGATCAGGCAATATCCAAAACGGCCAATTTTCGGCGTCGGCGCGATCGTTTTCAAAGGCGATGATGTGCTGCTGGTCCGTCGCGGACGGCCGCCCGGCAAGGGGGATTGGTCGCTGCCCGGCGGCGCGGTCGAGTTGGGGGAAAGCGCCAAAGCGGCTTTGGTCCGCGAGGTGCGGGAGGAAACCGGGCTTGAGGTTGCGCCTGAAAAACTGATCGCCGTAGTGGATATTATCGTCCGGGACGGGGACGGGGCGGTGCGTCACCACTACGCGGTAGCGGATTATAAGTGCGAGGTTGCCGGGGGAACCTTAAAAGCCGGCGGCGATGCCGCCGAGGCCCGCTGGGTTCCCTTGAAGGATTTGAAAAAATACCGCCTGACCCCGAAGGCCCAAGAAGTGATACTAGGGTCTGAACCCAAACCCTAACTCTCATCCGGCCATTTGTGATCCTTGAAGGTTTCGCGCAATCCGGTTTTCTTGACCTTGCCGGTGCCCGATAAGGGCATCTCATCGACCGTGACGATGTCATTGGGCAGCCACCACTTGGCGACCTTGCCGGTCAGGAATTTCAGGATGCTGTCCTTGTCGAGCACTGCCCCCTCTTCCAGAACCACAATCAACAGCGGCCGTTCGCGCCATTTTTTGTGCGGCCGGCCGATCACCGCGGCGCGGGCGATGTCTTTGTGGCCCATGGCCGCGTTCTCCAGATCGATCGAGGAGATCCATTCGCCGCCCGATTTGATCACGTCCTTGGCCCGGTCGGTGATCTGCATGTAGCCAAATTCATCAATGGTCGCGACATCGCCGGTGTCGAACCAGCCGTCCTCATCCAGCGCGCTGTCATTGGCGCGGTAATAGCGCTTGAGCGTCCACGGGCCCCTGACATAAAGCGCGCCGAAGGTTTTACCGTCCCACGGCGCTTCGCTCCCGTCCGCCACAACAATTTTCATTTCCACCCCGAACAGACCGCGTCCCTGTTTTTGTTTTAATTTCTGCTGCTCTTCCAGCGGCCACCGGGCGGTGATGGAATTCATCGACCCCATGGTGCCGACCGGGCTGATCTCGGTCATGCCCCAGGCATGGTGAACATTGACGCCAAAGTCCTCAAAAGCCTTGATCATAAAGGCCGGGGCCGCCGCGCCGCCGATCCCCAAGCCCTCCAGGGGCTCCAGGTCCTGTCCGGTTTCCTTGAGATAATCCAGCAGCCCCAACCAGATGGTCGGCACTGCGGTGGTAATGTGGACCTGTTCTTCCTTGATCAGGGTGTGGATGCTTTTGCCGTCAAAATGCGGGCCGTTGAGGACAATCTTGCAGCCGACAATCGCCGCGGTATAAGGATAGCCCCAGGCATTGGCGTGGAACATCGGGATAATCGGCAAAATGGTGCGGGTCGAAAGGTTAAAGGCATCCGGGACAATCACCGCCATGGCATGGAGGACAGTCGAGCGGTGGGAATACAAAACCCCCTTGGGGTTCCCGGTGGTGCCGGAGGTGTAGCAGAGACTGGCGGCGTCATTTTCATCCAATGCCGGCCAGGCGTAGTTGCCGTCCCCGCCATCGATCAGGTCTTCATAGCACAGGTAATTGGCGGGCAGGCTTTTCGGCATGTTGGATTGGTCGGTCAGCATCACGAAGGTCTTGACCGTCTTAAAGTGCTCCTCAAGCTCCCGCACCAGGGGCAGGAAGGTCAGGTCGAAAAACAGCACCTGGTCTTCGGCGTGGTTGGCGACCCAGGCGATATCCTTCGGAAACAGCCTGGGGTTCAGGGTATGGCACACCGCGCCCATACCGGAGATGCCGTAGTACAGTTCAAAATGGCGGTAGGTGTTCCAGGCCAGGGTTCCGACCCGGTCGCCCTTTTTGATGCCTAATCTTTCAAGCGCCTGAGCCAATTTGCGGGAGCGAACGGCGCATTCGGCATAGGTATAACGGTGGCGGCCGGCTTCAACCGTTTCAGTGACGATCTCGACCTGTGAATGAAAACGCTCGGCATGGTCTATCAAGCGTGAAATCAACAGCGGCCAGTCCTGCATTAAGCCTTGCATATAGTTCCCCCGGAGAGTGATAATTTTGTTACTTAATCATATACACCGGGGCTTGGAATTAAAAGCGGGATAAGGTAAAAGCGTTAAGAAATTTTTTGCGCCTGGGGGGCCATATTCCGGCCAAAAAGTTCTGTAACCCTGGGCCGGGGAAATGACCTCCGCCGTTTTGATCGAAAGGTGACAGCATGCATTATAAAACCCTCCCTGCTTTTTTTGGAATTTTTGCCCTTCTGGTGATGTTCGCCCTGCCCGCCCAGGCCCAGGATGACGCCCCCGGCGATGCCGACAGCGGCACCTTTAACGAAAAGGAAATCGCCGCCGCCGCCGGTAACTTTTTCGGTGAAGTTTCCGAAGGGTTGGCATCGGTGATAGAAAAAGCCTTTGCCGACCTGGGCCGCCCCAACGCCTATATCGCCGGCACTGAGGGTTCGGCCGCAGTCGGTGTTGGTCTCCGCTATGGCTCAGGCACGCTTTATCACAAGCTGGAAGGGGACAGCAAAATCTACTGGCGCGGCCCCTCGATCGGCTTTGACCTGGGCGGCGACTTTTCCAAAGTCTTTATCCTGGTCTATAACCTGCATGATTTTCGCAGCATGTACAAACGCTTCCCCTCGGGTGAGGCCGGATACTATTTCGTCGCCGGGGTCGGCATCAGCTACAAACAGCGCAAGGACATTATCCTGGCGCCGATCCGCACCGGGGTTGGCTTGCGCGCCGGGATTAACATCGGCTGGGTGAAGTTCAGCAAAAAGAAGAGTATCGTTCCCTTTTAAGGGAGCGCTGATTTCTGAATCCGGAATTTCAGGAATCTTCCGTTAAACGGCTTTAAGGTCAGCGGCGATGGTTTTGCCGTTTGGCCCTTCCTTCAATTCAAATTCAACCTTTTGGCCTTCTTCCAGGGTTTCCAAGCCTGCTTCCTGGACCGCCGTAATGTGCACAAAGACGTCACTGTCACCCTCGTCAGGGACAATAAATCCGTAGCCCTTGCGTCCATTAAACCACTTTACCGTACCGGTTGCCATTCGGGGGATCTCCCATTCATATTAGCAGTGGAAAAAAAGCTTAAGCTACAAATCGCGCTATTTGCAAGAGATTCTCATCAAAGGGTCGTGACTTTGAGCCGCTTTTTCCCCTTAAATGCCCGAAAAGGCGGGTTTGGGGGGGGTGGCTCTCGCTTAACGCCGTGATCATCCAGACTAAATTCTGGTCGTTTAAGCTTATCCGGTCTTTTTCCGAGGGGAGTGAGTCTCCCGAGGGGTGTGAATGATAAATCCCGATCACCGCCTGCCCCTTTTCCCTGAGAGTCCGCTGCAATTTCAGGTGCAGCGCGGCATCAATCAGGAATTCCTGCTTGCTTCCGGCCCGGTTCGGACTGGGGATGGCGTCAAGAATGATGTCATCCCCCGCCCGGCCGGTCAAAAAACCGCAACTCTCACCGGGAAAGGCTTCCGCGGCATGGCTCTCAATCCGCTCCAGAAGGTGTTGAGAGATTTGCATCAGGGCTTCTCCAAAACCAGTTCTCCCAGAAATTCTCCGGTCCTGCTGTCATAGGCCAGCCTTTGCTCGACCCCTTGTTTATTTTTTATATGGACAATCGTTACCGCCATATTGTGTGAAATGCCAATCAGCTCCGCCCCCTTAGGGGTAGGAAAAGAAACCGACGGGGAAGAAACGGCTTCATAAACAACGCTCGCTACCTCAACCTCCTGAACCGGGTTGATCGAGCGGTAGATAATCGTCCCGGCAATACCAAAAAATCCCGTCACCAGCAGGACGCCGAGGATAATGACTATTCTTTTTAATGTTTTTTCAGATGGCATGGCGCTATCCTGCCCCAGGTTAATTTTAGAGGCTAAACATAGCAGAGCATGAGCGAAGAAAAAACAATAGAAATTATCATCCCTGAAACCCTGGGCGGGGAACGCCTCGACAAGGCCTTGGCCGTGCTTATGCCAGAGCTGTCGCGCACCCGCCTGAAGGCCCTGATGCTGAAAGGCCATATTATCCGGGACCGCCAGGCGGCTGCAGATCCCGCCGCAAGAGCCAAAGCGGGCGAGATTTATCAGATTACCATCCCGCCCCCGGAGGATGCGGCGCCCAAGGGGCAGGACTTGCCGCTCAATATCCTGTTCGAGGATGACCACCTGATCGTGATCGACAAGCCCGCCGGCCTGGTGGTCCACCCCGGCGCGGGAAACCCCGACCGCACCCTGGTCAACGCCCTGATTTACCATTGCGGCGACAGCCTGTCGGGGATCGGCGGGGTTCGCCGGCCGGGGATCGTGCATCGGCTCGACAAGGATACCTCCGGGGTCATGGTCGCGGCCAAGAACGACACCGCGCACCGGGCATTGTCGGAGCAATTCAGCGCCCACACCATCGAGCGCAGGTATCTCTCGGTGGTGATCGGCTGCCCGCTGCCGCTCAAGGGGAGGGTAGCGACCCTGATCGCCCGCAATCCCCGCCACCGGAAAAAAATGGCGGTCTCTAAAAACAAGGGCAAGGAGGCCCGAACCGGCTATTCGGTCAGGGAGGTTTTCAGGGCCAAAGGCCAGCCGCTGGCCAGCCTGGTGGAATGCACGCTGGAGACCGGCCGCACCCATCAGGTCCGGGTCCACATGGCCCATCTCGGCCATCCGCTGATCGGCGATCGGCTCTACGGGCGCGGCAAAACGCCCAAGGCGGCCGCCGGCACCGCCGCTGGCGAGGCGATCAAGGCCTTCCCGCGCCAGGCGCTGCATGCCGCCCACCTGGGGTTCAGCCATCCCTTGACCGGCAAGGCGCTGGCTTTTGACAGCCCGCTGCCGGAGGACATGAAAACCCTTGTCAAAATCCTGAAAAGTAGTAAAAGACAGAGAGAAACCTGAATTTATATCAATTCGATATATTCAAAGGACGCCGATGCGTCCCCATATGAAGGCACTGTGGTTTTTTGAAAAGGGACAATGACGTGGCTGGGAGAAACCTACCAACCTTAACCCCCGATGCATCGCTTTCGCGGTATCTTCAGGATATCCGCAAATTCCCGATGCTGGAAAAGGAAGAGGAATACATGCTGGCCAGGGCCTGGCAGGAACATGGCGACCGTGATTCCGCGCACAAGCTGGTCACCAGTCACCTGCGCCTGGTGGCCAAGATCGCGATGGGCTACCGCGGCTACGGCCTGCCGGTGGCCGAGCTGATCTCGGAAGGGAATCTGGGCATGATGCAGGCGGTCAAGCGCTTTGACCCGGAACGCGGTTTTCGGCTTTCGACCTACGCCATGTGGTGGATCAAGGCGGCGATCCAGGAATATATCCTGCGCTCCTGGTCGCTGGTGAAAATCGGCACTACGGCGGCGCAAAAGAAGCTCTTTTTCAACCTTCGGCGCATCAAGGGCAAACTGAAGGCGATCGATAGCAACAGCCTGCATCCTGACGACGTCAAGAAAATCGCCCATCAGCTTAACGTTTCGGAAGCCGATGTGGTGAGCATGGACCAACGCATGGCGGGCGGCGATCATTCGCTCAACGCCCCTCTCAAAATGGATGGCGAGGGCGAATGGCAGGACTGGCTGGTGGATGAAGAGCCGGATCAGGAAACCGCCTATGCCGAGAGCGAGGAGTTGTCCGTGCGCCGCGGTCTGATGCTTGAGGCGATGAAAAGCCTGAATGAGCGGGAACAAAACATTCTGACCGAGAGACGTCTCCGCGACAACCCGAAAACCCTCGAGGATCTCAGCAAGGTTTACAAGATCAGCCGTGAGCGGGTGCGCCAGATCGAGGTCCGCGCCTTTGAAAAACTGCAAAAAGCGATGCTGACGCTTTCAAAAGAAGCCGGTCTTCCGGTGACTGAGGATTCCTGATTAAATATCATTTCTGCGACCGGGCTAATTCAAACTGTTGATGGTCTTGCCCGTGAAAACGGGCATCCATGTTTTCTTTTTAAGGGTATGGGCCTTTATGGATTCCTGCTTCCGCAGGAATGACTATTTTTCTATTACCCCCTCACCCGGCTCGCTTTGCTCGCCACCCTCTCCCCTACGAGGGAGAGGGGTGGGGTGAGGGGGTCAAATAAAAAGGGAGAATTTAATCCTGAAACGGGTCGTGAATCAGGATCGTGTCTTCCCGCTCTGGCGAGGTTGAGATCATTGCGATCGGGGCCTCGATCAGCTCCTCGATGCGCCGGATGTATTTGACGGCGTTTGCCGGTAGCTCCTTCCACGAGCGCGCGCCGCGGGTGCTTTCCTTCCAGCCGGGCAGCTCTTGATAAACAGGTTTGAGGGCTTTTTGCTTGGCCGAGGTGGCCGGGAAATAGTCTAGGGTGCTGCCGCCCAGTGTATAGCCGACACAAACCTTGATGACATCGAAGCCATCCAGCACATCCAGTTTTGTCAGCGCGATCCCCTGGATGCCGCTGATCTTGACCGCTTGGGCGACCATCACCGCATCGAACCAGCCACAGCGCCGGCCGCGGCCGGTGACGGTGCCGAACTCATGCCCGCGCTCGCCTAGTTTTTGGCCGATCTCATCCGTAAGTTCGGTCGGGAACGGCCCTTCGCCGACCCGGGTCGTGTAAGCCTTGGTGATGCCGAGGACATAATCGAGGCTGCCGGGCCCGATCCCCGAACCCGCCGCCGCCTGCCCCGCCGCGGTGTGCGAGGAGGTTACATAGGGGTAGGTGCCATGGTCGACATCCAGCATCAGCCCTTGCGCCCCTTCGAACAGGATCCGTTTGCCGGCGCGTTTCATCTCATCCAGTGTTTTCCACACCGGCCCCATGAACGGCAAAACCTTGGGCGCGATTTCCTTCAGGTCTTTAACCAGTTTTTCCCGGTCAACCGGCGCTTCGCCAGTCCCGGCCCTGAGCGCATTGTGATAGCCAAGCAGCGCATCCAGCCTCTGGCTCAGTCCCTCATCATCCTCCAGATCGCACAGGCGCACCGCCCGCCGTCCCACCTTGTCCTCATAGGCCGGGCCGATGCCGCGCCGGGTGGTGCCAATCTTGGCCCCCTTGGCGGCGTCTTCGCGGAGGCCATCGAGCTCGCTGTGGACCGGCAGGATCAGGGTGGTGTTGGCGGCGATTTGCAGGTTGTCGGGGGTCACCTCGATGCCCTGTTTCTTCAATCTGGCGATCTCATCGACCAGCGCCCAAGGGTCTAGCACCACGCCGTTGCCGATCAGCGATTTCTTGGATTTCCGGACGATCCCCGAGGGCAGCAGCGAGAGTTTGAAGGTGACGCCGTCGATCACCAGGGTATGGCCGGCGTTATGGCCGCCCTGGAAACGCACCACGACATCGGCGCGCTTCGACAGCCAGTCGACGATCTTGCCTTTTCCCTCGTCGCCCCACTGTGAGCCGACGACCACCACATTGGCCATGAGTTTTTTCCTCCCAATCTATTACTTATTAAAACTTTTTAGACCAGAAAACCATATCAAAACTGGAGCGGCTTGACGGTTCTGACATGTTCCAGATGCGAGACCTTGTCAACCACCTCAGGGGCAATCGCCTCATCGACCGAGACCAGGGCGATCGCGGTTTTACGCTCCTTGTCGCGGCCCAGATTAAAGGTGCCGATGTTGACCCCGCTTTCCCCCAGTGCGGTCCCCAGCGCGCCGATAAAGCCCGGTTTGTCTTCATTCGTGATGTACAGCATGTGCTCGGTCAACTCGGCCTCGATCTCGACCCCGTGGACCGAGACAATCCGGGGCCTGGTATTGGCGAACAGGGTTCCGGCGATCGAGCGCACCCCCTTGTCGGTCTCGATCACCAGCCGCAGCAGGGTGTGATAGTCTCCTTCGCGGTCGTGGATCAGCTCGGAAATGTCAATATTGCGCTCTTTCGCCACCACCGGGGCGTTGACCATATTGACCCCGCTGAGGAGCGGTTTCAACAGCCCTTCCAGGACAATCGCGGTCAATGGCCGGGTGTTCAGCTCAGCAACCGCGCCTTCGTATTCCACTCTTACCTTCTGGATCGCGGCGTCGGCGATCTGGCCGGCGAAGCTGCCGACCTGGTGGGCGAGCGCCATGTAGGGTTTCAGCTTGGGCGCCTCCTCGGCCGAGATCGAGGGCATGTTCAGGGCGTTCGAGACTGCCCCGTGCAGCAGAAAATCAGACATCTGTTCGGCCACCTGGACCGCCACCTTTACCTGGGCCTCGGTGGTCGAGGCCCCGAGATGCGGCGTGGCGATGATGTTTCCTTGCTTGAACAACGGGTTGTCGGTGGCCGGTTCAACCGCAAAAACATCCAGCGCGGCGCCGGCGATCAGCCCTTCATCCAGCGCTTCCCCGAGGGCCGCTTCATCGACCAGCCCGCCGCGCGCGCAGTTGATCAGAAAGGCGCTTTCTTTCATCAGGGAGAGCGCATCGTAATCGATAATGTTCTCGGTGGCGGAGGTTTTGGGAGCGTGCAGCGAAACAAAATCCGATGACTGCAGCAGTTCCGTCAGGTCAACCTTCTTGATGCCGAGATCATAGGCGCGTTCCGCGCTCAGGTAGGGATCGTAGGCCTGGACCTTCATGCTCAAGCCCTGGGCGCGGGAAGCTACGATTGAGCCGATATTTCCGCAGCCGATAATCCCGAGCATTTTGCCGTTGACTTCAACCCCCATGAATTTTGATTTTTCCCATTTGCCGTCCTTGGTCGAAGTATTGGCGCGGGGGATATTCCGGGCCAGCGACAAAAGCATTGCGATGGCATGCTCAGCAGTTGTGATGGAATTGCCGAAGGGGGTGTTCATCACCACAATGCCGCGTTCGGTGGCCGTTTCCAGGTCGATATTGTCGACCCCGATCCCGGCCCGGCCGATCACCTTGAGGTTTTTGGCCTGGTTCAGGATATCGGCGGTAACTTTTGTCGCCGAACGCACCGCCAGGCCGTCATACCCACCGATGATTTTCGCCAGCGCTTCCGGCTTCAGGCCGATTTTCTGGTCCACCTTGATCCCGGCCGCCTCGAATATTTTTTTTGCCTCGGGGCTCAACTTGTCACTGATCAGAACTTTGGTCATGTTATTCAACTTCTTCCTTGATGTTCATAAAAGCCCAGTCCAGCCACGGGAACAAGGCCTCAAGATCGGCCGTCTCCACGGTCGCCCCGGCCCAGATGCGCAGGCCCGGCGGAGCCGCCCGGTAGGCGCCGATATCATAGGCCGCCTCTTCGGCTTCCAGCAACTTGACCATTTTACCGACAAAGGCGCGCCGCTCAACCTCTGCCAGCCCTTCAAACCACTCATCGATAATCTTCAGACACACCGAGGTGGTGGAACGCACTTTCCTCTCCCGGGCCAGGAAATCAACCCAGGGGGTGTCCGCAACCCAGGCGCCAATCGCCGCGGCGTTCGCTTCAGTGCGCCTGATCAGTCCGGCCTTTCCGCCGACACTTTCCGCCCATCTGAGGGCGTCCAGGTAATCCTCCAGGCACAGCATCGAGGGGGTGTTGATGGTGCTGCCCTCAAACAGCGCCGGATTGACCTTGCCGTCCTTGACCAGGCGGAACAATTTCGGCAGCGGCCAGGTTGGGCGATAGCTCTCGAGCCGCCCGATCGCCCGGGGGCTCAGGATCATGGTGCCGTGCTGGGCCTCACCGCCCAGAACCTTCTGCCATGAATAGGTCACCACATCCAGTTTTTCGAACGGCAGGTCCATGGCGAATATGCCCGAGGTGGCATCGCAAATGGTCAACCCTTCTCTGGCTTCGGAAATCCATTCCCCGTCCGGCACCCGCACACCAGAAGTGGTGCCGTTCCAGGTAAACACCACGTCATGGCCGGGGTTGACCTGGCCGAGGTCCGGCAATTCCCCGTAGGGGGCTTCAATAATCCGGACATTTTCCAGTTTCAGCTGATCAGTAATGTCGACCGCCCAGCCCTGGCCGAAACTCTCCCAGACCAGAACGTCGACCGGGCGCGGGCCCAGCATCGACCACAGCGCGGTCTCCATCGCCCCGGTGTCGGAAGCCGGGGTGAAGATTATTTGATAACCCTCTGGAAGGCCGAGAATTTCCTTGGTCTTTTGGATCGCTTGCTTGAAGATCTTTTTGCCGTCGGCGGAACGGTGGGAACGTCCCACCAAAGCCCCTTTAAGGGCGTCCAGCGTCCAGCCCGGACGTTTGGTGCACGGCCCGGAAGAAAATCTTGGATTGGCGGGTCGTTGGCTCGGTTTCATGCAATAATTTTCAGTTTGTCAGGTTGCGCCCAAAATTGTGTCCCAGGGGGCCTTGGCCCTCCCCCAGTCGGGGGGCTGAGACCATCGCCTTTACCACATATTCCCGTGCCAAAGCGACCGCTTTTTTAAGAGGCAGGCCCGAGGCCAGAAAGACCGCAATTGCCGATGAAAGGGTGCAACCTGTGCCGTGGCTGTGGCGGGTTTTGATTCGCTTCCCGGTGAAAATTTCATCGCCCCTTTGATCCACCAGCAGATCGGTTATCTGCTCCCCTTCCAGATGCCCGCCTTTCACGAGAACCGCGCGGCATCCCAGCTTCAGGAGTACGGAGGCGGCCTTTTTCATATCGTCCAGGCACGTGATGGAAAGCCCGGTCAGGGTTTCGGCCTCGGGAATATTGGGGGTTAAAAGTTCAGCCTTGGGAATCAGGTGAGCTTTCAGGGCTTCCAACCCTTCCGGACCGATAAGCCGGTCCCCGCTGGTGGCTGCCATCAAAGGGTCCAGAACCACCGGGATGTCCGGGTATTTTTCCAAAACAGCAGCGACCGCCAATATGACATCCGCCGCCCCCAGCATACCTATCTTTATGGCGTCGGCGCCGATGTCCTCTAAAACCGCTGTCATCTGTCTCGCCACAAACCCGGCCGGGACGGTGGATATTTCCCAAACCCCCAATGAGTTTTGCGCGGTCAGCGCCGTGATAGCGGAAGATGCATACCCCCCCAGAACAGTAATGGTTTTGATGTCGGCCTGAATGCCGGCGCCGCCCGAGCAATCGGAACCGGCGACGGTCAGGACCCGGGGCTGGTTGTTTTGAGCCATGTTTTCCGGGATCAGGCGGCCTTGACAGCCGTGCAAATATCATCGACCAGCTTTTTAATCAGGCCCTCGTCTTCACCCTCGGCCATCACCCGGATCACATCCTCGGTCCCGGATTGACGCACCAGAATGCGTCCGGTTCCGTCCAGTTGTTTGGTGGCGGCCGCCATAGCGTCCTTGACGATTGGGTTTTCAAGCGGTTTTGCGGTTTTGTATTTAACGCTTTTCAGGCATTGCGGAACCGCCTCGAACACCGGTAACAGTTCTGAAGCGGGTATTTGTCTGGAAACCAGTTCGCTTAAAACCTGCAGGGCTGCGATCAGGCCGTCACCGGTTGAAACATAGTCGGTAAAAATTATGTGGCCGGATTGTTCGCCGCCCAGGTTCAGCCCTTTGTCGCGCAAGGCTTCCAGAACGTAACGGTCGCCCACTTTGGTGCGGATCAGGTCGATCCCCTGGCCCTTCAGGTAATGCTCTAGACCCAGGTTGGACATGACCGAAGCAACCACAGCGTTACCCTTGAGTTTGCCTTTTTCCTGCCATGACCCGGCGGCCAGGGCCAAAAGCTGATCGCCATCAATGATATTGCCTTGTTCGTCCGCGACAATCAGGCGGTCCGCGTCGCCATCGAGGGCCAGTCCCAGATCCGCGCCGTATTTGCGCACATTCCGGGCAATCAACTCCGGATAGGTGGAGCCGCAATCCTTGTTGATGTTAAAGCCATTGGGCTCCACCCCGATCGGGATGACCTCGGCGCCCAGTTCCCACAGCACCGTCGGCGCTACTTTGTAGGCGGCGCCATTGGCGCAGTCGACGACAATTTTCAGACCCTCAAGAGAAAACCCCGGCTCAACCGTGTTTTTGACAAATTCGATATAACGCCCGCTGACGTCTTCCAGCCGCTGAGCCCGACCGGTCAGGTGCGGTTTGGGCAACCCGTCGCTAAAGGCGCTATCCATCAGGGCTTCGATTTCCAGTTCGGCGGCATCGCACAGCTTGAACCCGTCGGGGCCGAACAACTTGATGCCGTTGTCATGGAAGGTATTGTGCGAAGCGGTGATCATCACGCCCAAGTCCGCGCGCATCGATTTGGTCAGCATTGAGATCGCCGGCGTTGGCATCGGCCCGACCATGATGACATCCATCCCGACCGCGACAAAACCGGCGGTCAAGGCCGGCTCGAACACATAACCGGAGAGCCGGGTGTCCTTGCCGATCACAACCCGGTGGCGGTGTTCTCCGCGGGTAAAATAGCGGCCGGCGGCCATGCCCACGCGCATCACCGTCTCGGCGGTCATCGAGGAGGCGTTGACCTTGCCCCGGATCCCGTCAGTGCCAAAATATTTGTGTTTTTTGTTCAGGTTCAGACCTTTTTGTTGCAACCGCTATCCCGGCTATAAACCTTGCCGAAAGAAAAGGCAAAATTATGTCTATTTCTTGCCCATTACTTAGCAGGTTTCCTGTTATTTTTGAATTATTTAGAATTCTAATCAGAATATTTGAATTTTCAGTTAATAAACCGGAAAAACTCAATTTCCACCGACAGCATTGAATACTGCCAAAGCTTGTGCGGTTTCAGCGACATCATGGCAGCGAATAATGTGCGCCCCCTGGCCGGCCGCCAGCACCGCCGCGGCGATCGAACCGGACAAGCGCTTTTTGGGGTCTTTGACCCCGGTCAACTCGCCAATAAACCGTTTGCGCGATACCCCAACCAGGACCGGCGCCCCAAGGCCGTGAAACAGGCTCAGGTTCTTTAATAAATCCAGAATGTGCCCGGTGGTCTTGCCAAAACCGATGCCCGGGTCGACAATCAGCCGCTCCCGGTCAATTCCGGCCCGGGCGCAAGCCTCGATGCGCTCTTCCAGATAATCATACACATCCAGCAAAACGTCATCATAGCCTGGATTGTCCTGCATGGTTTCCGGGACCCCAAGCGCGTGCATCAGGACAATTCCAGGGGCGGATTTCACCGCCTCCAGCGCGCCCGGATCAAACGTCAGGGCTGAAATATCGTTGATCAAACCCGCCCCCGCCTCAAGCGCCGCCGCGACGGTGCCCGAATAGCAACCATTTTGGCCCAAATTGGGTCCGGAATTTATCCCCGAGACCACCAAGTCCGGCGGCGAATCTAAATGCCGCGTGATCGCGAACTTCACGCAATCCGCGGGCGACCCATCAAATCCATGGCCAAATAAAACGCCGTCCCGCTCGAAAGGGCGCAACGCATGATCTTTGCGAATCGACACCGCATGGCCCGTGGCGCTG
>JADFJJ010000024.1 GCA_022566215.1 Pseudomonadota bacterium
GATAAAAAACGCTCCACCAAAGGGGCCATTGAGGCGATCATCGGCGGGCTGACCTGGCTCGGGATCGACTGGGACGATGAGGTTTATTTCCAGTCCCGCTTTGACCAGCGCCACCGGGAGGTGGCCGAAACCCTGCTGCGGCTGGGCAAGGCCTACAAGTGTTACACCACCCCGGAAGAATTGGATCAGATGCGCCGGAAAGCGCGCGCCGCCGGCCGGCCGATGGGCTATGACGGGCGCTGGCGCGACCGCGACCCGGCCGAAGCGCCCAAGGGCGTCAACCCGGTCATCCGCCTCAAGACCGGGCAGGAAAACGTTACGACCATTAAAGACGCGGTTCAGGGCGCGGTCACGGTTCCCAATGACCAGCTCGACGACATGGTGCTGCTGCGTTCTGACGGCACTCCCACTTATATGCTGTCGGTGGTGGTTGATGACCATGACATGGCTATTACCCACGTCATTCGCGGCGATGATCACCTGACCAACGCCTTCCGCCAGACCCAGCTTTACCAGGCGCTGGACTGGACCCCGCCAACCTTCGCCCATATCCCGCTGATCCACGGCCCCGATGGCGCCAAGCTGTCAAAACGCCACGGGGCGCTTGGCATCGAAGCCTACCGGGAGCTGGGTTATTTGCCTGAGGCGCTCAGGAACTACCTGTGCAAGCTGGGTTGGGGCTACCAGGATCATGAAGTTTTCAGTTCCCGCCAAGCCATGGAATGGTTTACCCTGGAGGGCATCGGCAAGGGCCCGGCCCGGTTTGACCTGAAAAAGCTGGAAAACCTGAACGGGATTTATATCCGCAGCGCTGAAGATTCGCACCTGGCGAGCAAATGCCGGCCCTTCCTGGAGAAGGAATTGAGGCGGCCGCTCTCCGACAAGGAAAGAATGCGTTTCCTGAAAGCCATGCCGGGCTTGAAAGAACGGGCAAAAACGCTTATTGAACTAGCACGCAATGCTTCGTTTTATTTTGCAGACCGGCCTTTAACCTTGACGGAAAAAGCTGAACAGCTTCTTGATGATAAAGGCCAAGAGTTGCTGAGGCGCCTTATCCCGGCGCTCAAGGAAGAACCAAGCTGGGAAGAACAGGCGCTTTTGGACAGGGTCAAAAGGTTCGCTGAAAAAGCCGGCGTCAAACTTGGGATGGTTGCCGGACCGTTGCGCGCGGCCTTGACCGGCAGTCATATTTCACCAAGTGTTTTTGAGGTTATGGCGGTTCTCGGAAAAGAGCAAAGCCTGGCGCGGATTGAAGAACAAGCACACTAGAAAGGGTCTAATAACATGACCAAAGCTAAATTAAGTTACGGCGGCAAAGACTATGACCTGGAGGTGATGGAAGGAACCCTGGGGCCCAAGGTTCTCGACGTCCGCAAGTTTTACACCGACACCAACATGTTCACCTTCGACCCGGGGTATACTTCGACCGCTTCATGCGAATCCAAGATTACCTTTATCGACGGCGAAAAGGGTATTCTGCTGTACCGCGGCTATCCGATCGAACAACTGGCGGAAAAAAGCGATTTTATGGAGGTGTGCTATCTTCTGATGTTCGGCGAATTGCCGACCAGGGAAGAAAAAGACCAGTTCGTCCACGACATTACCTACCACACCATGGTTCACGAGCAGATCACCTTCTTTTTCCGCGGCTTCCGCCGCGATGCCCACCCGATGGCGATCATGGTCGGGGTGGTGGGCGCGCTGGCGGCCTTTTACCGGGACAGCGCCGATATTACCGACCCGCACCAGCGCAAAATCGCCAGCTACCGTCTGGTTGCCAAAATGCCGACCCTGGCGGCGATGGCGCACAAGTATTCCACCGGCCAGCCCTTCATCTATCCGCGCAACGATTTGAGTTACGCCGCCAATTTCCTGCATATGACTTTCAGTGTGCCGTGTGAGGATTATGTTGTCTCCCCGACCCTGGAAAAAGCCATGGACCTGATTTTCATGCTGCATGCCGACCATGAACAGAACGCCTCAACCTCGACCGTGCGCCTGGCCGGATCTTCGCTGGCCAATCCGTTCGCCTGTATTGCCGCCGGCATTGCTTGTCTGTGGGGGCCGGCCCATGGCGGCGCCAACGAAGCGTGCCTCAGGATGCTGGGGGAAATCGGCACCAAGAAGCGGATTCCGGAATTTATTGCCCGCGCCAAGGACGCCAACGACCCTTTCCGCCTGATGGGTTTCGGGCACCGGGTTTACAAGAATTTTGACCCGCGCGCCAAGGTTATGAGCAAGGCCGCCCGTGAAGTGCTGGACGAGCTGGGGGTCGACGGACACCTTTTTGAGGTGGCGCGTGAGCTGGAGAGGATTGCTCTTGAAGACGACTATTTTATCGAGAAAAAGCTCTACCCCAACGTCGATTTTTACTCGGGCATAATCCTCAAGGCGATGGGTTTCCCGACCGAGATGTTTACGGTCCTGTTCGCGCTCGCCCGCACGGTCGGCTGGATCTCGCAGTGGGGTGAGATGATCGCCGACCCGGTCAAGAAAATCGGCCGCCCGCGTCAGCTGTATACCGGCCCGGGGATGCGTGACTACGTCTCGATAGACAAGCGTTAGTCCCTTGGCTTATCCGCCATCATGGCGGAGAATTTAGCCTCGCTGACCACTTGGCCGCCGACCTCGGCTACGCCTGAGAACTTCGATACCGGGCCCCGGGTCTGTTCCAGCCTGACCTTGAGCTGAAGAACATCGCCGGGGGTGACGGGTTTGCGGAATTTGGCGTCTTTGATGGTCATGAAATAGACTATTTTTTCACCGGCCGGCTGGCCCGCGGAGTAAAGCGCCAGCACCCCTGCGGTCTGGGCCATCGCCTCGACGATTAAAACCCCGGGCATAACCGGGTGGCCGGGAAAATGGCCTTCAAAAAAATGCTCATTGGCGGTGACGTTCTTGATTCCGGTGGCGCTCTGCCCTTCTATGATGTCCTCGACGCGGTCAATCAGCAGCATCGGATAGCGGTGGGGAATCAGTTTTTTGATGTCTTCGATCTCTAAAACCGCTTTTTTATCGCTCATCGGGTTTCTCCCTTTCATAGCAGCATAGAAAAAGGGAATGGGTTGTCCATTCCCTTTTCAAATTTTTAGCCAATGAAAAAGCAGCAGCTATTCCTGGAGCCTCAGCGCAAAAGAGGTAATGGTCGCGTTGAGCGCCTCAATCACCTCACCGGTGACGTCAAATCCGGACCGGCTGGTGTAGAGGTATGCTTTGTCAAAAACCATATCCGCCCCTTTTTCCTGCATAATCCTGAGGACGATCGGGCGCAGGTTCCTGGCGATTTCCTGTTCGGCGGTCTGGCCGGCCCTCAAGAGCCTCTGGCGCATTTGCTCAATTTCAGCCTGGGCATTGCGCGCCTTGGTTTCCCATTCGGCGGCCAACTGTTCGAAATCGGAGGTGGATATCAGATTTCGTTTTTCAGTTAACTCTTCCCTTTCAGACGTTAACGTCGCTTCAAGCGCGACCTGGTGGGCGGTAAGTTGATCGCCATACGCCATTATCTGGGCCTGGACATCCTGGCCGACGAAGGATTCGTTGGTGACCCGGGTAAAGTCGACTAACAGGATCTTTTGACCATAGGCCTGGGCGTTGACATGGCCAGGCGAAATCATAAGAAACGGCAGACCAAAGGCCAGTGCGATCAATATTTTTCTAAAGAGTTTCATGACAATTTTCCTTTTCTGTTAAAAACGTGTTCCAATGTTGAATTGAATGGTTTGGGTTCTGTCAAATGGCTGTTTAATTATGACTCTCGCCACATCCAGGCGGACCGGCCCAAAAGGAGAATCCCAGATCAGTCCGATACCGACCGCAACCCTGAGGGCGCTGCTGTCAGTTACAAATGGAACGCAGGTGGTAACACCCCCCGGTACGCATTCCATCGAGGTTAATGGATCATTGAAAAACACCGGAATTAAATCACCATTTTGGTCAAACATAGGCAACTCGGCATTATACAGGGTGCCGGCATCAATATAGGCGCTGAGTTGGAAACCCAACTCTTCAGCAAAATCACCCAGCGGGACCAGCACCCCGATGGTGGCGACATAAAAAATATTGCCGCCCAGGAACTGGCGGGTGATGGTATCAATCGGGCCAACCCCGGCAACGTCAAAGCCCCGGAAGCGCGGGTTGCCCAGGAAAAAGCGGTCGTTAATCCGGACCCGCTGGCCAAGACCCTTTATATAGCCGGCCTCAAGCCCTGCATGGGCCACCCATCCGCCGATGATCGGGCGGTACAGGTCGGCCTCAAGACTGGAGCGCAGATATCTGATATTGCCGCCCAGCCCGGCAAAATCCTGACTGAAAATAATCTGTTCGCCGTCCGTGGGGAAGCGGAAGTCATCCAAATTGATATAACTGATGGAATACCCGATTGACGAAGTGGTATTGTTTCCTATCGATTCCGCAAGAAAGGGCGAGACCAGGAACTGTTCGGGAACCTTAATTTTGTCCTGACGAATCGTATAACGCGTCCCCAAGGTGATGAATTCGGAAATCGGAAAGCGCAGGTTCAGGGTGATCCCTGTCGATTTGGTTTCAAACCCGGCTTCCCTGTTGCTGAAATCCTGGCGGAAAACATTAATGCCGGCAACCAGGTTCCGGTTCAGAAAATAGGGCTGGGTAAAAGCAATGTTGATGTTTTTCCGCCGGCCGGAAAGCAAAAACCCCAAAGTAATTTGCTGGCCTTTGCCGAGAAAATTTCTCTCGGTAATACTGGTGTCAAAAATAAATCCGTCAAAGCTGGAGTAGCCGAACCCGAGCGAAAACTCACCAGTCGCCTGCTCTTCAACGGTGACGTCCAGAACCACCAGATCATCTTGTGAGCCGGGTAATTGTTCGATGTTCACTTCCCGGAAGAAGCCCAGAAGCTGGAGACGCTGTTCCGAACGCTGAACCCTGAGCGAATTAAAAGCATCCCCTTCCGCGAGGCGGAATTCACGCCGGATAACCCTGTCGAGGGTCCGGACGTTCCCGTGAATATCTATCCGCTCAATATAAGTTCTTGGAACCTCGAACACCCTGAAATTGATGGAAATGGTCCGGTTTTGCCGGTCTCTTTCGACCTCCGGGCGAATATCAAGGAACGCGAACCCGAGAATACCGGCGATGTTGGTGATGTTTTCAACTGTATTCTCAACCTTGGTAGCGCTATAGGTCTGACCTTCCTCGACCGCCACCATGTTCTGGATAAGTCTGTGCGGCAGGGCCTTGATATCGCTTTCCACCGAAATTACGCCAAAGGAATATTTCTCGCCCTCATCGACCACGAAGGTAATGAAAAAGTCCCTTTGGTCCGGGGTCAATTCGGCCACCGCCGAAACAATCCTGATATCGGCATAACCGTTGTCCAGGTAGTGTTGTCTGATCTCCTCGCGGTCAAACTGCAAACGGTCCGGGTCATAGGTGTCGTTGGAGGTAAAAAATTTCCACCAACGGGCTTCATTGGTGGCGATAACTCCCCTTAATTTTTTATCGCTGAAA
The DNA here is from genome assembly GCA_022566215.1 of Pseudomonadota bacterium. Taxonomy (GTDB): domain Bacteria; phylum Pseudomonadota; class Alphaproteobacteria; order Sphingomonadales; family SMXR01; genus SMXR01. The sequence goes on from JADFJJ010000024.1 coordinate 5,488, forward strand.
ACCCTGTTGCCGATAAAATTGATACGGCTGACGCGGCTTCTCGGGCCTTCGGAAATCTCAAAAACCAGGTCAACACGGTTTTGTTCGCGCTGGATCACCTTGGGCTCGACCACCGCCGCGAAACGGCCCGAGCGGCGGTACAGTTCAAGAATCCTCTGGACATCGGAACGGACCTTGGCGCGGGTATAAATCATCCGCGGCCGAAGCTCCACCTCCTCGGCAAAATCGTCTTCCTTGAGCCTGGAGTTGCCTTCAAAAACTATCTGGTTGATGATCGGATTTTCAATCACCCGGATGACCAGGGTGTTGCCGCTGCGCTCCATCACGACATCGGCAAAAAGACCGGTGGCGAACAAGGTTTTCAGGCTGGCGTCAATTGCCTGGGGGTCGAAAGAATCTCCCACATTGACGGTCAGGTAAGTGGCGATTGTATTGGCCTCAATGCGCGTGTTGCCAACCACGGAAATGAGCTCAATTGTGCCGAAATCCAATTCTTCCTGGGCGGCCGGGGCAAGCGGGGCCGCAAACAGGAAAAGGAACGCCAAGGCAAAAACCGCAAATAAATTCTGGCCAGTGTTTTTATGCACCTGTAATCCTCTATATTATTTCCAGATGGCTTCGGCTTGATCCGTGCCGCTCCGGTTTAATTTTGCACCTATCAACTTAGCCCAGGCAATCGTAAATCATTCCAGGTAAGGACAAACAACAATCCCAGAACAAATGCAAGACCTATCATGGCCGCCATTTCCTGGGCTTTTACGCTGATCGGACTGCCCTTAACCGCTTCGATGCTATAAAACAATAAGTGGCCTCCGTCCAGTAACGGAATGGGCAGCAGGTTGACCAATCCCAAATTTACAGAAATCAGCGCCATAAATGAGATAAAAGACCACAAACCCAGTGATGCCGAGTACCCTGTGAACTGGGCAATTTTTATCGGCCCCCCCAGTTCCTTTATCGAAACGGACCCGGTGATCAGGCGCCCAATGGTTTCAACCATCAGCCCAAAAGTGGTGTAGGTGCGCTTGGTCCCGGCAGCGAACGCTTCAAAAATATTATATTCCCGTTTTATCATGGAGGTCGAGGAAACTCCCAGCCGGCCAATTGAAATGTCGTTGCCCAGGGGGTCTTTCTCGACAACTTTTTCGGGGGTGGCGACCAGTTCAATGATGCGCCCGTCGCGCTCTATCACAAACAAGGTTTCCTCACCGCCGCGCATGGCGACGATCGGTCTGATATTGTTAAAGGTTTCAATGGTATTTCCATTCACTTCCAAAAACCGGTCACCGACCTGAAACCCCGCCGCATCGGCAGCTGAATCCGGGGTAATTTCACTGATCACCGGCTCCGCCACGTATTCCCCCACCGCCGCAAAAAGTCCGGTGAACAGAAATACCGCAAAAACCAGGTTAATTGCCGGGCCGGCAAGGACAATCAGAAAGCGTTGCCATACCGGTTTGTAATGGAAACACCTGTCGCGTTCTATTTCGGGGATTTTAGAGAGCATTTTAGCAGGATTGCTGATCGCCGAGGCATCGCCGTAAAACTTCACATAACCGCCCAGCGGCAGCCAGCAAATCTTCCAGCGGGTTCCCTTTTTATCGGTCCAGCCGAACAGCTCACGGCCAAAACCGATCGAAAAGGTTTCGACTTTGACCCCAAACAGCCTGGCCACGATAAAGTGGCCCCATTCGTGAACAAAAACCAGAATGCTGAGTAACAGCAAAAAGGTCCATATGATGGTGGGGACACTGGGGAGGGCTTCCATATTTTTTCTCTTTTTTCTAGTTAAGTTTTTTTAACAAATCGCCCGCTGTCCTGCGGCTTTCCTCATCCAGTTGAAAAACATCCTCAAGCGACGAAACGGGCCGGTTCTGAATGGCCTCGAGGGTATCTTCAACAACGCGGCAAATGTCCAGAAATTTCAAACGATTGTCAAGGAAAGTATGAACCGCAACTTCGTTGGCGGCATTGAGGACGGTGGGCGCAGAGCCCCCCTCCTCCAGCGCCTCGCGGGCCAGTCTCAGGGCCGGGAAACGAACCGGGTCCGGGGCTTCGAAGGTCAGCTGGCCGATCTTGGCCAGGTCCAGCTGCTCAACCGGCGTTTCCATTCGCTCCGGCCAGGCCAGGGCATAGCTGATGGCGGTGCGCATATCGGGGCTGCCCATCTGGGCCAGCACCGACCCGTCGATATATTCGACCATGGAATGGACCACCGATTGGGGATGAACCAGCACATCGATCTGGCTGACCTTGACCGGGAACAGGTGATAGGCCTCGATCATCTCAAGGCCCTTGTTCATCAGGGTCGCGCTGTCCACCGAAATTTTGGCGCCCATATCCCAGTTGGGGTGGGCCACCGCCTCGGCCGGGGTAATGCCTTCCATTTCCGCCCGGGTTCTGGTGCGGAACGGGCCGCCGGAGGCGGTCAGGATAATCCGCCGGATGCTTTTGTTTTTATCAAATTCGTAGACCTGAAAAATGGCGTTGTGCTCGCTGTCCACCGGAAGCAGCGTGGCCCCGGATTTTTCCACCTCGGCCATGACGAAATCCCCGGCGCAAACCAGACATTCCTTGTTGGCGAGACCGACCGTTGCGCCTCTCCGGATCGCCGCCAGGGTCGGTTTCAGGCCGGCCGCGCCGACAATCCCCGCCATCACCCAGCTGGCCGGGGCGCTGGCCGCCTCGATGATCGCCTCGTTACCGGCCAGGGCCTGGATGTTGGTGCCCTCCAAGCCCTCTTTCAGAGCGTCATACAAGCCGGGATCGCCAATAACCGCCATCTCGGGCTTGAACTTTCTGGCCTGTTCGATCAGCCGTTCGACATTTTTGTGGGCGGTCAGGGCAATCATCTCATAGGCCGCCATATCCCTTGAAATCAGATCCAGGGTATTCACTCCGATCGACCCGGTAGAGCCCAATATTGTAACCGACTTGGTGGTCATGGTGTTTTCAAACTCTGTTAAATTTTCAGGCCATCAATTCCAGCGCCAGCGCCAGCGCCGGGGCGACAAACAATAAACCGTCGACCCGGTCCAAAACTCCGCCGTGGCCGGGAATCAGATAGCCGGAATCCTTGGCCCCGAATTTTCTTTTGATAAAGCTTTCCGTCAAATCGCCAAGTTGCGCCCAAAGTGCCAGCAAACCGGCTGCCAATGCAAGATAAAAAAGATTGGCCAGCTCAAGGTAATAAGCTGCCCCAGCCCCTGCCCCGGCCGCCATTACCACGCCCCCGGCCAGCCCCGCCCAGGTTTTTTTGGGGCTGATGGCGGGAACCAGTTTCGGCCCGCCGATCGCCTTGCCAAAAAAATAAGCGCCGCTATCGTTCGCCCACACCAGCGCCAGCATCCACAACAGCCAGCTGACGCCCAGGGGATTGAGCGCGATCAGCGCCAGCGAAAACATCGGGATGGAAATATAAGCCACCCCGAACCCGGCCCAGCACATGCGCACTTTTTTGAGGATTACGCCAACCCCGATAACCGTCGCCCCGGCGATCGCCATCACCATCACGCCGTCAATAAAACCCTCCGCCGGGACTGCCGCAACCAGCCACCAGATGGTGGCGAATACGCCGGCGGTGAAAACCGCCCTGGTCTTGTCGGAGAGCCTGGTCAGCCGGGCATATTCATAACCCAGCAAAAATGTCAGGGCGATCAGCAAACCCTTGACATAAAACCCGCCCTTGACCACCAGATAAATGATCAGGGGAATAAGGACCAGCGCAGAAGCCACCCTGGTGGCCAGGTCTTTCGGAAAAGTCTTTTTCTGGTCTTGGGGGGCCATCTGATGTGCTTATTTCCTGGCCCCGTAGCGGCGCTCCCGCGCCTGGTATTCCCGGATCGCCCGCTCCAGCATTCCGGCATCAAAATCGGGCCAGTATTCTTCCATGAAAACCAGCTCGGCATATGCCGACTGCCACAGCAGGAAGTTGCTCAGGCGTTTTTCCCCGCCGGTGCGGATAACAATGTCCGGGTCCGGAATCCCTTCCGTCTCGAGCGCCCGGCTCAGGTGGTCAGAGGTAATATCAGCCGGCTTCAGGCCGCCCTTCTCCACCTCCTTAATCAAGCTCCGGATGGCTTCCAGGATTTCATCGTGGCTGCCATAATTGATCGCCAGGGTCAGGAACAATTTGGAATTGTCCTTGGTCAGCCGCTCGGTTTTTTTCAGGATATCCACAACGTCAGCCGGCAGGTTGTCCCGCCGGCCGATAATTTTTACCCTAACCCCGCTGCCGGCCATCCGGGCCAGTTCAGAACCGACATAATGCCGCAAAAGTCCCATCAGACTATCGACCTCTTCGGCTGAGCGTTTCCAGTTCTCGGAAGAAAAAGTGTAAAGGGTCAGGTATTCAATGCCCAGATCAAGCGCCGCCTCGACACAGCGCTGGGCGGCGACGATGCCTTTTTTGTGGCCGGCCAGGCGCGGCACATTGTGCTGCTCGGCCCAGCGCCGGTTTCCATCCATAATGATGGCAATGTGCTTGGGCAATGGCTTGGTTTGATTTTGTTTCAAGGTCTGGGGCATGGACCGGGGTGTTCCGTATTATTCTTAAACCTGCTTAATTTCCTGTTCTTTTGTGGCGAGATTATGATCCGCCTCCTCGATATACTTATCAGTCAGCTTCTGCACCTCGTCGGCCCACATGTGGTGTTCGTCCTCGCTCAAATGGTCTTCTTTTTCCATTTTTTTCAGGTCATCCATGCCGTGATGGCGGACGTTGCGGATGGCGACCTTGGCCTGTTCGGCATATTTGCCGGCGACTTTGGATAACTCAATGCGCCGCTCCTCGTTCAGTTCCGGGATCGGAATTCGGATCAGCTGGCCGTCAACCATCGGGTTCAGGCCCAGGCCGGAGGCCCTGATCGCCTTTTCCACCGCGGAAACATTGTTGTTGTCCCAGACCTGGACGGTCAGCATTCTCGCCTCAGGCACGGAAATTGAAGCGACCTGGGCCAGCGGCATGGTGGCGCCGTAGACCTCCAATGTAATCGGCTCCAGCATCGCGGTTGAGGCGCGCCCGGTGCGAAGGCCGGCGAACTCATGGCGCAGATTCTCGACCGCCCCTTTCATGCGGCGCTCAAGATCGGCAATATCCAAATCTCCAGACATGATCTCTACCCTTCAATCAGCGTGTATTTTCCGGTTCCGGCCACCGCCTTGGCGAAACCGCCCTTTTCCAGCATGGAAAAGATCACAATCGGGATTTTGTTTTCCCGGCATAACGTTATGGCCGAGGCATCCATGACTTTCAAGTCCTGGCTGAGCACATCCATGTAGCTGAGGCGGTCGTAGCGCTTGGCGTTTTTGTCTTCCTTTGGGTCGGCGGTATAGACCCCGTCAACCTTGGTTCCCTTGACCAGAACATCACAGGACATTTCAGCCGCGCGAAGGGCCGCGGCGGTGTCGGTGGTGAAGTAAGGGTTGCCGGTGCCCGCGGCAAAAATGACCGTGCGCCCCTTTTCCATATGGCGCATGGCGCGGCGGCGGATATAGGGCTCGCACACGCTCGACATCGGAATAGCAGACTGGACCCGGGTCTCGACCCCGATCCCTTCCAGCGAATTCTGGATCGCCAGCGCATTCATCACCGTCGCCAGCATCCCCATGTAATCGGCCGAAGCCCGGTCAAAGCCGTTTTTGGATGCCGACAGGCCACGGAAAATATTACCGCCGCCCACCACCACGCAAACCTCATAGCCCTTTCCGGTAACGGTTTTGATTTCTCCGGAAATCCGCTCGACCATTTGATGGTCGATGCCGTAGATACCGTCCCCCATGAGCGCCTCGCCGGAAATTTTCAGGAGAACCCTTTGGTATTTGTTTTTCGCCATAAATTGCTCTTTTGCGTGAATTTTAAAGCCTTCGGTTCATAGCCCCAAACCGCCCCGTTTAGCAAGGGCGCATTGGCTAAAAAAAGACCGTATCCGGGCTGGATACGGTCTTTTCCGAGATCTTTTATTGGCCCGGTTCAGAGCCCGGCCGCGGCCTTGACTTCGGCGGCAAAGTCATCCTTTTTCTTTTCGATTCCCTCCCCCAGCTCAAACCGCAGGTAGGCTTTCAGCGTGATCCCGGTTCCGGCCTGCTTGGCGGCATTGGCGATAACGCCGGCAATTTTGGTCTCGCCATCGATCACTGAGGTTTGGCTGAGCAACACCACTTCCTGATAAAACTTCCGCATCCGGCCTTCGATCATCTTCTGGATGATCTCCTCAGGTTTACCGCTCTCCCGGGCCTGTTCGACCAAAATGGCGCGTTCGCGCTTGACCAGGGCGGGATCGAGGTCCTCTTGGTTTAGCGCCTTGGGCGCGGTGGCGGCGATGTGCATCGCCAGGTGGCGGCCGAGATCAGCCAGCGGCTCTTCCCCGGCGTCCGATTCCAGGGCCACCAGAACGCCAATTTTACCAAGCTCCGGGGTGAGTTTGTTGTGGAGGTAGCTGACAACTAAGCCTTTTTCAACGCTCACCGCCGCCATCCTTCTCACGGTCATGTTTTCACCGATTGTTACAATATTGTGGGTCAGCTGCTCGGCGACCGTGTTGCCGGAACCGGGATAGCCGGATTCCATCACGGCTTTCAGGTCGCCATCGTTGGCCAGGCCAAGCTGGCTGACGGTTTTGACAAACTCCTGGAACTGCTGGTTGAGTGAGACAAAGTCGGTTTCGGAGTTAACCTCAACCGCCACCCCGGAATTTCCGCCGGTGGCGATGCCGATCAGGCCTTCAGCGGCCACCCGGGATGACTTTTTTGCCGCCGCCGCCAGGCCTTTCCGGCGCAGCCAGTCAACCGCGGCTTCCAGGTCGCCGTCAACTTCGGTCAGGGCTTTTTTGCAATCCATCATTCCGGCGCCGCTCTTGGCGCGTAAATTTTTAACCAGACTTGCAGTGATTTCAGTCATTTTCCGATCCTGTTCATGCTTTAAATATCTTATCTAAGCCATTGTTTTATTTTGCTTTTTTGGCTGTTGCTTTCTTAGCCGGAGACTTTTTGACAACCGCCTTTTTGGGGGCGGCTTTTTTCGCCTCAGCCTTCTTGGCGGGAGCTTTTTTAGCTTCCGTTTTCCTGGCCGGGGCTTTTTTTACCTCGGCTTTCTTTAGGGCCAGCTTTTTGACGGGCGCTTTTTTGGCTTCCGGCTTCTTTACTTCAGCCTTCTTTGCCGGGGCTTTTTTGGCTTCGCTCTTCCCAGCCGGTTCTTTTTTAGCTATGGCCTTTTTGGCCGGTTCCTTTTTGGGCGCAGCCTTTTTCTCTCCCCCGGCGGCGGCCTTGGCCGGTTTCTTCTCTGCCGGTTTGGCTTTTTCCTTAGCTTCGGGGGCTTTTACAGGCTTTTTCTCCGCCTCTTTGAGCGCGGGCTTTTCAGCGGGGGCCGCTGCTTTTTCCCCGGTCTCCTTCCCGGTTTTTGCCGCGCCTTGTTCTTTCAGGGTCATTTCCTCCTGAATTCCGTCCAGCACAGCGCCGCTGAACAGCTCGCAAAAGAGGGTGATCGCCCGGGTGGCGTCATCATTGCCGGGAATCGGAAAAGCAATCCCGTCCGGGTCACAGTTGGTGTCAAGGATAGCAACCACTGGAATATTCAGCTTTTGCGCTTCCTTGATGGCGATTTCCTCGCGGTTGGTGTCGATCACCACAACCACGTCCGGAATGCCGCCCATTTCGCGGATACCGCCCAGGTTACGCTCCAGCTTGTCGCGGTGGCGCATCAGCTGCAGAAGTTCTTTCTTGGTGAAGCCTGAGGTTTCATCGGCCAGTTTTTCATCCAGTTCCTTGAGGATCTTGATCGACTTGGAAATGGTCTGCCAGTTGGTCAGCATTCCTCCCAGCCAGCGGTGGTCGACGTAATACTGGCCGCACCGTTTGGCCGAGGCCGCCACCGCCTTCGAGGCCTGCCGCTTGGTTCCGACAAACAACACCCGTCCGCCGCCCGCGGCGACCTCCCTCAAAAACTGCAGAGAGCGCGCCAACAGGGGCACTGTCTGGCTCAAATCAATAATATGAACCTTGTGACGGATCCCGTAGATATAGGGGGCCATCTTGGGGTTCCAGCGGTGTGTTTGGTGTCCAAAGTGAACGCCCGCTTCCAACAGCTGGCGCATGTCAAATTCTGCCAGTGACATATATTTTCTCCGGTTATGTTTCCTCCGCGGGCCTTGCATTTCCTAAACCTAGAAAACACCGGAAGGGCAAAACCCAAATGCCCGCGTGTGTGATGGGCCACCGGATACATTGGCGCCAATAAAATTACAAGCAAAAAATTAAACAGTCTGTTTAAAAATTCAGGGGCGGCTAGCGGTAGGTGATCCGGGTCTCGGCTACCCCCGGCAGGGATTTGACCGTGGCCTGCAGGGCCGGCGTCACTTCTAGTGTTTGTTCCAGGCTGATTTCCACTTCCCGGGCTTCCGAGGGGCGGATGATCAGGGTTATGCGCCCCTCCCCGCCCGGATGCGCTGCTATCGCTTCACTCAGGCCCGCCAGGGCCCCGGCATCGCTGAGGGTGACGTGAAGCACAGCGCCGCGGATCAGGGCTTCGGGATCAAACGGCTCGACCCCCCGGACCACCAGGCGGATGCTCCCGTCGTTTTCCCCCTGGTCGACCGAAACCGTAACCAGCAGCGGCGCGTCGGCGTTTACGTCATCCCTGATCTGCTCGAGGGTTTCGCCGAATACCAGGGCCTCGTAACTTCCCGCCATGTCGGACAGGGTGAGGAATGCATAGGGCTTCCCGGTTTTCGCCGCTTTCCTGATCTGCAGGTCCTCCATGATCCCGGCCATCTTGATGGTCTTGCCGATCAGGGCCGGGTTGGACATGACCTCTTGGCTGGAAAGAACGCCGCGCCGGGCCAGCACCTCGCCATAGCTTTCAAGCGGGTGTGAGGAAAAGTAAAAGCCCAGCGCCTCGCGCTCCCGTTTAAGAGTTTCAACCTGGTCCCAGCTCTCGGCCTGGGCCAGGTCAAGCCGCGGCACCGGACTTTCGCCTTCGCCCGCGAACAGGTTTTCCTGCGCGCTGTGACGGGCCTCCTGGCACGCATGGGCGTGTTTCAGAAGCATTCCCAGCGAGGCAAAGGTTTGCGCCCGGCTGGAATTCAGGGAATCAAACGCCCCGGCCATCACCAGGTTTTCCACCTGACGCTTATTCAGCTGGGCGGGGCCGACCCGCTCCATCAACTCAAAGACATTCTTGAACGGCCCGCCTTGCCGACGTTCCGCGACAATACCCTCCATCGCCTTGGCGCCGACGTTCTTGACCGCCGCCAGGGCATAGCGGATGCCTTTATCCCCGCCCTCCCCTTCAACAATGAAGTTTGCTTCCGAGGCGTTCATATCGGGAGCGTAAAGCGGGATTTTCATCCGCCGCACTTCCTTGACAAAGTGCGCCAGCTTATCGGTATTGTCCCGCTCCAGGCACATCGTTGCGGCCATGAACTCGACCGGGTAGTGCGCTTTCAAATACGCCGTCTGATAGGCAATCAGGGCGTAAGCCGCGGCGTGGCTTTTGTTGAAGCCGTAGCCGGCGAACTTGGCCACCAGGTCGAAAATACCCGAGGCCTTGGCGCCATCGACGCCCTTTGCCTTGGCGCCTTCGACAAAGCGTTTTCTTTGGGCGTCCATTTCGGATTGGATTTTCTTGCCCATGGCGCGCCTCAACAGGTCTGCTTCGCCGAGCGAATAGCCAGCCAGGATCTTGGCGATCTCCATCACCTGTTCCTGGTAAATGATTACCCCGTGGGTTTCCTTCAACACCGGCTCCAGCCATTCGTGCAGGTAGTCTTCGGGCTCCCGGCCGTGCTTTCTGTTGATGTAGGCCGGGATATTGTCCATCGGGCCCGGGCGGTAAAGGGCGACCATGGCGATGATGTCCTCAAACTTGTCAGGCTTAAGCGCCTTGAGGGAGGCGCGCATGCCCGAGCCTTCCAACTGGAACACGCCGGCGGTATCGCCCCGGGCAATCAACCGGTAGGTTTTGGCGTCATCCAGCGGAAGATCCTCAAGGGAGACTTCCCGGCCGCTCTTCTTGATAAATTTGATGGCCTGGCTCAAAACCGTCAGGGTCTTCAGGCCCAGGAAGTCGAACTTCACCAGGCCGGCCTTTTCCACCCATTTCATGCTGAACCCGGTCACCGGCATATCTGATCTGGGATCGCGGTAGAGAGGGATCAGCTGATCAAGCGGCCGGTCGCCGATCACCACGCCCGCGGCGTGGGTCGAGGCATGACGGTACAATCCCTCCAGCTTCAGCGCCCGGGCGATCACCGCCGCGGTCAGTTCATCCTGGTCCCGCTCCTTGGCGAAACGCGGCTCCATTTTAAGGGCTTGGGCCAGCGTGGTCGGGTTGGCCGGGTTGTTGGGGATCATCTTGCACAGACGGTCGGTGACCGGATAGGGCTGTTGCAGCACCCGGCCAACGTCGCGCATCACGCCCCGCGCGTTCATGCTGCCGAAGGTGATGATCTGGGCGACATGGCCGTGGCCGTATTTGTCCTGAACGTAACTTATCACCTGGTCACGCTTTTCCTGGCAAAAATCGATGTCAAAATCAGCCATCGAGACCCGGTCCGGGTTCAGGAAACGCTCAAACAGAAGGCCGAAGCGCAAGGGATCCAGCTCGGTAATGCCAAGCGCCCAGGCAACCACCGACCCGGCCCCGGAACCGCGCCCGGGTCCAACCGGTACGCCATGATCCTTGGCCCACTGGATAAAATCAGCCACAATCAGGAAATACCCCGCAAAACCCATCTTGGTGATGACCTCCAGCTCAAAGGAAAGACGTTCCTGATACGGCTGGGCGGCTTTTGCGCTTTTCCCCGGGCTTGTTCCAGCCTCAAGACCCTGGCTCTCAAGGCGCCTTTGCAAGCCCTTTTCCGCATCTGTCTTCAGCAGGTCGGCTTCGGAGGCGCCGCTCCCGGTTATGAAATTTGGCAGAATGGGATCCCGGCTGGAGGGGGAAAAACTGCATCTTTTGGCGATCAGGACGGTATTTTCCAGAGCCTCGGGCAAATCGGCGAACAGGGCGCACATTTGATCCGCGCTTTTAAGGCGGTGTTCCGGGGTCACGCGCCGGCGGTCGACCTCGGCAACGTAGGTGCCATCGGCAATGCACAGCAGGGCATCGTGGGCGGCATACATATCCTCTTTGATGAAATAGGCTTCATTGGTGGCGACTATGGGGATATTTTTGGCGTAAGCCAGGTCCAGAAACGCCTCTTCCGATTCTTTTTCGGCCTCAAGGCCGTGGCGCATAATTTCGATATACAGGCGGTCCGGGAAAAGACCTGTCAAATCATCCAGCAAAGCGGCCGCTTCAGCCAGGCGGCCGTCCAGGACCAGCGCGCCCAAAGGCCCCTCGGCCCCGCCGGTCAAAAGGATCAGGCCCCGGGTGCGGCCCTTCAGGTCTTCCAGGGCGCGGTGCGGATCATCCCCGGGGGCGGCCTTCAGGTGGGCGTCGCTGACGATTTTCAGCAGATTTTTGTAACCGGCCTGGTCCTTGGCCAGCAGCCTGATTTTATGGCTGGGAACGCGCCCGCCCTGGGGCCCTGCTTTAAAATACCGTGTCGAAAGGCTGAGGGTACAGCCAATGATCGGCTGGATGCCCTCTTCTTTAAGGGTTTCGGAAAACTCAAGCGCGCCAAAAAGATTGTTGGTGTCGGTCAGGGCCACGGCCGGCATGTTGTTGTTGAGCGCCCAATCCGCCAAATCCTTGATATGGATCGCGCCTTCCGCCAGAGAATACGCGCTATGCAAACTCAAGTGGACAAATTTCGGGTTCTCCATGCCGGCCGGGTTCCATTCTTTAGGCGAATTCCGGTTAGTTCATGACCGCCAGAATAGCACCCATAACCGCCATACCCAGGGCGGAATTTGAGGTATGAATCAGGAAATGCGTCAAGGTCTTTTTTTCATAAATATAATTGGGCAGCCCGGCGGCTCCATGAACCAGAACGGCCAGGAAAAAGCCCCACTTGGCGCCTTCAAGAGCGTTCATTTCAGCACCCGGCAGTTTCATCATTAAAAAGATCGTGGCAATCCCGAACGCCAGCACCAGGTAGGCAAGGAAACTTTTCACCATCGCCGGAACCGGATCGGTCAGGTCCTTTTCGGTGAATTTGTTTTCCTCCATCCAGGCCCTGGAAAACAGAAATTTGGAATACCAGGCCCCGGCGACCATAAAACCGGCGGCCGCGGCAAGCAGGACCGACAGATAGTTTATTTCGTAAAACAATTCGAGCATTACGCCCCCCTTTCAGTGTAGATTTGGTGAAACTTTTGCTCCCCCAAGTTGATTATCAGTGTACCAGAAAAATAAACAAATTTGCAAATTTTTGTAATTTTATTACTTCGTTGTTTTTTATAGCTTTTTCCGGCTCAGAACCCCATCGTATAGCAACAGGCAGCGGTCCATCCGGCCGGCCAGGACCACATTATGGGTGGCGATCAGGGCAGCCATTTTGTTGGCCCTGACCAGTTTGATAAAGGCGCCAATGACGCGGTCGGCGGTTTCCTTGTCAAGGTTGCCGGTGGGCTCGTCGGCCAGAATAACAAGCGGTTTGTTGACCATCGCCCGGGCGATCGCCACCCGTTGCTGTTCGCCGCCGGAAAGCTGGGACGGCAGATGATCCATACGCTCGCCAAGGCCGACGGCCTTGAGAAATTTTTCCGCCTCCGGTTTCGCAAAAGTGACGCTTCTGCCGATAATCCTTAACGGAAGCATGACGTTCTCAGTGGCGGTAAATTCCTGCAGCAGGTGGTGAAACTGGTAGATAAATCCAAGGTTATCGCGGCGCATCAGGGTGCGCTCCTGTTCCGTCAGTTTTCCTGAGGGCTTGCCATTCATGATCACTTGGCCGGCATCGGGACGCTCCAGCAATCCGGCAATATGCAAAAGCGTGGATTTGCCCGACCCCGAGGCCCCCAAAAGACCGACCACTTCCCCCTCCTTCAAGGTAAGGCTGGCGCCTTTGAGGACCCTGAGTTCGCGCCCTCCCTGGTAAAATGTGCGCTCGATCCGGTCCAGTTTCAGGACCGCGCTCATGCCTCGTGCCTCAGGATTTCAACCGGGTCCAGGCTGGCCGCCCGCCACGACGGCGGCAGGGTCGCCAGAAACGACAAAAGAAAAGAGATTACAACCACCAGGGCCACTTCGGAGAATTTAAGTTCGGCCGGCATTTCACTCAGGAACCGGACCTCCGCCGGCCACAGGTCAATGTCAAAAAAGCTCTGGATGAAATTCTGGATGGGCTGGATGTAAATCACAATCAGGACCCCCAGCGCCACCCCCAGCAGCGTCCCGGCAAAGCCAATGGCGGCGCCCGAGATCATGAATATTTTCATCATGGAGCGTCTGCTGGCTCCCATCGTGCGCATGATCGCTATGTCCTTGGACTTGTCCTTGACCAGAATAATCAGGCTGGAAATAATATTAAAGACCGCCACCAGAATAATCATGGTCAGGATGATGAACATGACGTTGCGCTCAACCACCAGAGCGCTGAACAGGGACATATTCATCTGCTGCCAGGTACGGACATAACCGCGCCCTCCGGCAAGCCGTTCCATCTCCCCGGCAATTCCCGTTATGTCATCGGGGTCCTCGACAAACACTTCAATCGCGCTGGCGGCGTCATAAAGCCGGAAGTAAACCTGGGCGCTCTCCAGCGGCATAAAAACGAAGGCCGCGTCATAATCGTAAATCCCCACCTCGAACAGCGCCACCACCTGGTAGGCCTGCATCCGGGGCGCGGTGCCAAAAGGGGTTGCGGTCCCTTCCGGCGAGATCAGCGTGATCTGGTCCCCGGCCCTGACACCCAGGGTGTGGGCCAGCTGGACGCCGATGGCGATGGTATCGCGCCCGCCAAAATCATCGAGCGAACCCTCAAGGATATTGCCGGCGACGTACTCATGGGATCGCAGCATGTCAGGCTTGACGCCCCTGAGGTAAGCGCCAGCGGCCCGGCCCCGGGCAGTCGCCATAACCTGTCCGTCAACCACCGGGTTGGCCCGGACCACCCCATCCAGCTTGCGGATATCTTCGGTCAGCTGGTCATAATCATCAATCCCGCCGCTGTAGCCCGCGACCGTGACATGGCCATTGAGACCCAGCACCCGGTCCATCAGCTCGGTGCGAAAGCCGTTCATCACCGCCATCACCACAATCAGCACCATCACCCCGAGGCAAATGCCGACCAGAGAAAACCCGGCGATCACCGAAATGAACTTGTCGCCCCGGCGCGCTTTCAGGTAGCGAAACGCCACTCCCCATTCAAAAGACGAAAACATATCAGGGTCTGGACTCCAGGTTGGTTTAAAGGTGTGCGAAGTGTTTGACCACCTCGGATAGTTTAAGTTCGGTGCGCTCTCCGCTGGCGCGGGATTTAATCTCCGCTACGCCTTTCTCAAGCCCCTTGGGGCCGATCGTCACCTGCCACGGCAGGCCGATCAGATCCATGTTGGAGAACTTGGCGCCGGGGCGCTCGGCGCGGTCATCGTACAGCACTTCAACCCCGGCCTTTAGGAAGGCAGCATAAAGGCCTTCCGAGGCCTTCAGGCAACCCTCATCATCGGTGCGCAGGTTGATCAGGCCAACCAGATACGGGGCCACGCTTTCCGGCCAGATAATCCCGGCCTGATCATGGCTGGCCTCGATAATCGCGCCCACCAGGCGCGAAACCCCGATCCCGTACGAGCCCATCTGCAGCGGGACTGTGTTGCCGTCGGCGTCCTGGACCACCGCTCCCATCGGTTTGGAATATTTGGCGCCGAAGAAAAACACATGGCCGACCTCGATGCCGCGGCCGGTGACCAGATCAGCTTCAGGCACCGGACACTTCCTGGCGTCGTGCTGTTCATCGGTGGCGGCATAAAGGCTGGTCCAGTGATCGACCACCGGCTGCAGGTCGGAATTGTAATCGGCATCCCCCGCCATGGCATCAAAGCGGTCGAAATCCTTGTGGTAGAACACCTCCGATTCTCCGGTCGCCGCCAGGACGATGAATTCGTGGCTCAAATCGCCGCCGATCGGTCCTGATTCCGCCGCCATCGGGATCGCCCTGAGCCCCATCCTGGCAAAGGTCCTCAAGTACGCCACAAACATCTTGTTGTAGGAATGGCGCCCGGCGGCTTCATCCAGATCAAAAGAGTAGTTGTCCTTCATCAGAAATTCGCGGCCGCGCATAACGCCAAAGCGCGGGCGGATTTCATCGCGGAACTTCCACTGGATCTGGAACAGGTTCTTGGGCAGGTCCTTGTAGCTTTTGATGGCATGGCGGACAATATCGGTGATCTGCTCCTCGTTGGTCGGGCCATAAAGCATTTCGCGGCCATGCCGGTCGGTGATACGCAGCATTTCCTTGCCGTAATCTTCATAGCGCCCCGATTCCTTCCACAGGTCCGCGGACTGGATGGTCGGCATCAGGATTTCCTGGGCACCGGAGTTGACCTGCTCGTCGCGGACAATCGCCTCGATCTTTTGCAGCACCCGAAGGCCAAGCGGCAGCCACGAATAAATTCCGGTGCTGGCCTGGCGCACCATACCGGCCCTCAGCATCAGCCGGTGCGAGACAATCCGGGCCTCGGCCGGCGTTTCCTTCAGAGTCGGCAGAAAATATTTTGAAAGACGCACTTTTTATCCTTTTTGCCCTAAATTAAATACCCGTGACTGATTTCTTTTAACCAAGCGGGATGGCTCCGGCAATGAACTTTTCGCCATAAGGTTTTAATTTCTCAGCATTTTCAGAAAATCACCCCCTTTTGTTCCTTGTGGCAGGGATGCAACAAAAAAAGCCAAAGAACCGTTTTGTACTCATTTTCCAGCTTGCAACACTGGAAAAGGCGCATCTGCGTGATAGCATCTGGTTCGCGTCGGCATCTTTTTGTATGCGCTTCGTGCGCATCTTTTCAAACTGCCGTTTCTTAACGGTCAAGTTCAGGGGGAGATGCCGGTGCACCTCCCCGGTCGGGGGGATTCACGAGCAATCGTGAAATTGACCGGGGACTTTTTCTCATCGCGCGAAAGCGCAAAAACAGGGTGTCCTCGTGGCATCCTGTTTTTTTGCTGCCGGGAAAATAACTGCCATATACGACTCCACAAGCGGCAACATTTGTGAAATAATATGATCGATGACAAAACTTGTCAGAAAAACAGGCTTTAACCTGCCCGTCTTCTGGTGGAAAGCCGGGGGGTGTGCCGCTTTGTTTACCGCCAGTCTTTTCTTGATGCCCCTGCCTGCCCAGGCCGAAAACTGGCAGGAAGTGTGGCCTGACGCCTATTATCTGAACGCGGACACCGCTTTCGTGGATTTGGAATCAGGCTTTGTTTTTGTGGAAACCGCTGCCTGGGATTCCGCCGAGTCTGAATATTTCTACTCTTACATGGCGGTTGATTGCGACCGCTGGGAATCTTACGCGGTGGCGGTCATCCAAAACGGCAGGTACCTCTACATGGATACCTGGCGGACAGACCCGAGGCTGGCCGCCGGACCGCTGGGCGGAACCAGTTATATGTCAATGACCGCGACAAAAATCTGCGCCCGCCGGTATAATTTACCAAGTGATTATCCCTGGAACAGGTTTTAGCTGAGGGGGGAACTCAAATCATTAAAATCATCCGGAGGTCATTGAGGTTGGTGCGCGTCGGGCCGGTGATGATGAGGCCGCTGAGTGCTTTAAAAAACCCTCCTGAGTCATTGTTTTTCAAGGATTTTTCAGGATCAAAACCGGCTTTTTTGGCGCCCTCCAGGGTCTCTGGCGTTACCACCGCGCCGGCATGGGGTCCGGTCCCGTCATGGCCGTCGCTATCAAGGCTCAGGGCATAAACGCCGGCCTCACCCTCAAGCGCGATCGCCAGCGCCAGGGCATATTCGGAATTGCGCCCGCCTCGGCCATTTCCGGTCACCGTGACCGAGGTTTCGCCGCCTGATAAGATCAGGTGCGGGCGCCTGCCGTAGTATCCCTTGACCAGCCCGGCGTGGTCTTTCGCCACCTCGCTGGCCTCCCCGGTCACCGCGCCGCCCAGGTTCGAGACCGAAATGCCCTGTTGCAACGCCGCCTTCTGGACCGCCGCCAGCATATCATCGGACTTCAGGATAATCTTGCCGCCGCCGGTTGGCCCTGAGCCGATAACGGCCGGATCATCCCCGGCGACGTCCGAGACCAGCAGCGTCTCAACCCGCGCCGGATGCGCCATTTTTCCCAGTTTTCCGCCCTTTACCGCCGACAACTTCTTTCTCACCCGGTTGATCTCGGCAATCTCCGCGCCGGATTTGAGCAGTTCTTCGGTGATCCTGATTTTTTCGGCCAGCGTCACCCCCAGCGGGCTGCACAGCAGCGCCGAAGTTCCGCCCGAGATCAACGCCAGAAACATATCCCCCTCGCCCAGCGCTTTGACGCCCGCCACCACTTGGGTAGTGAGGCGAACATTTTCCGGGCTCGGCAGCGGATGGCCGCCCTCAAAACACCTAAACGGCAAAACCAGGTCCAGGTACCCGGTTGGCGCCACCAGGATGCCGTCAAATCTTCCTTTGTATTTACCCGCCGCGGCATAACCCATGGGACCCGCCGCCTTGCCGCAGCTGAGGATAAAAAGCTTGCCCTGGGGAGGATTTGGAAGATTTTTCAGGGTTGCCGGATAGGGATCGGCGGCTTGGCGGGCCACATCCATCAGATCTTTTAGAATTTTTTCCGCATCCATGCCGGAATGTTACGCCTAAAAAGGCATTTTGGAAAACCTCTTAAAAACCGAGGACGGTTTTTTCACGCTCGAACAGGCGGCTGGCGGCATAGAAGATGATCATGGCCCCGGACATGGTGCCGACAATCGAATACATCACATTGCTCCAGCCGGGGTCCCGGCCGCCAATAATTTCGATAAACAGCGCCAGCTGACCGTAAATCGGGATCGCCGAGATCGCCGAGGACGGGTCGACCGGCGAGAAAATCATCACCAGCCCGGGCAGCAGCGGGATAATTGGCAGCAAGCCTAGATAAATCTGGGCTTCCTTGGCGCTTTTGGTCATGAAGGCAATCGCCATCTGCAGCGCCACGGCAAAGGCCATCAGCGGCAGCGAAATAACAAAAAGCTTCACAAACACCAGCGCACCGGGCGGCGGGTCGACGTTCTCGACGCCGCCGGTGGCCAGGCGGAGGGCGACGTAAAAGGCCACAAGGTTAATCAGGATAATTACCGCGGTGAAGAAAAGGGCGGTCAGCGACTTGCCCAGAAGCAGGCTGGAACGTTCAATCGGGGTGGCCAGCAGGCTTTCCAGCGAACCGCGCTCCCGCTCGCCGACGCTGACGTCAATCGCCAGGTACACCGCCCCCATGAAAATCATGAAGGTCAGCAGCGAGGGGATCATGTTGTAAAACAAAAACGCCGTATTGAGGGTTTTACCGATGTTTCTCTCGGTGACCGTGATCGGGGTGGCAATGCGGGGATCAAGACCCGAAGCCTCGAGCATGCGCTTGCTCTCCTGGCGGCCGAAAATAGTGACATGGCGCAAGATTGTGGCCGCCGCCGCAAGGCTTTTCGGGCTGCCGCGATCCATGATTATTTCAACTTTGAACAGGTTCTGGCCCGCGGCTTCGGGCGGAATCACCAGAATAAAAGGCAGACTGCCCCGCTTGACCGCGTCCTCCTGAAACTCCCGCACCAGAGGCGCGGGTTTGATCACAATGCCATGTTCGGTCAGATACTCCATCAGGCGCGGGGCATTTTCAGCCCCGGCCACCGGCCCGTCCATGATAAAATCTTCCTGCCCCTGGATGTTGCTGGTGTTGACGAAGTAAAGAAGTATTCCGACCAGAATCGGCGCCAGCAGCGGAAACACCAGCGACAGGGACAGGCTCCTGTGGTCACGCAGGTGATCCACGGTTTCCTTGTAGAAAACAATCTTTATGCTCTTAAACGCCTTCATTTAACCACCTTCAGGGCATCGCGCTGCGGAAAGGCAGTGACTTCGAGGAACAGGCTCTCGAGACTGCTATGTCCGCTTTCGCGTTTCAGCTTCGCGGCGCTGCCAGACATAATGTCACACCCTTCGGCGACAATCACGATATGATCACACAGCTTGGAGATCTCGGAAATAATATGGGATGAGATAACGATGCAATTGCCCAAGTCCCTCAATTCAAGGATCAGGTCGTGAACCGCTTTGACCCCGGTTACGTCCAGCCCGTTGGTCGGCTCATCAAAAATAACGTTCTTGGGGTTGTGCACCAGCGCCTGGGCCAGGGCGACTTTCAGGCGCTGGCCGCGGGAAAATCCCTTGGCGCGGCGGTCGGCGAAACCGTGCATGTCCAGCCGTTCGATCAGGATCTGCTCGCGCATCTCGATTTCCTCATCATCCAGCCCGTACAGCCTGGCGAAATAGCGGATATGCTCGCGCGCGGTCAACCTCGGGTACAGCCCCTTGGCATCGGGCAGGACGCCGATTCGTCTTTGCACCTCGATGCGGGCGGTTCTGACATCCCAGTCATCGACCAGAATCTGGCCGCCGTCGGGCTGCAGCACCCCGGCCAGGCAGCGGAACGTGGTGGTCTTGCCGGCGCCGTTATGGCCGACAATACCCGTGATTTTGCCATCCTCAGCCCGAAAGCTCAGGTTTTTGACGGCATCTATCTTGCCGAAGTTCTTTTGCAGTTCCTTGACGATAATCATGGGCTTTTTATAACGGAAAATTGGTTAAAAAGTGGTGAATAAATGTATATACTTGAGCATCCTGCCTTTAAATACACTGATTTTTACTAATATTTCCACTAAAATAATTATTTTTATTTGTATTTACTTGGTTTTCCAAATATTCATCAAGTAATTGCCGGGCGGCCCTGAGGGCGCTGACCCGGCCGCTTTTGACCCCGTTCCTGAACGGCTTGAAGGCTTTTTTTCAGGCCATCAATTGAAATGTTTCCTAGTGCCCGCCCCCGGTCATGGGCGAAAGGCGGCCCCGGCGTTATGCCCCAGTTTTGTGCCGATCAGGTCGAGAAGCGATGAGGCGGCTTCATAAATGACCGTGCCGGGCGGGAAGATCG
>JADFJJ010000075.1 GCA_022566215.1 Pseudomonadota bacterium
TGATTTGTGGACTGCCCGGAAAGACCACACAGGGCGCATAAATCCGCCATTTATTGAACTTTTTAAAGGCTCAAAACCGGCCTTCATTTTTTTGCCCCCGTTAAGCTTTGATTAACTGATCCTTAAGCGGATATTTAACAAGCTTTGCTACTTTTGAATCATCAAACAGGAGCAAAGCAATGAACGTCTCATACCCCATCTTACTGATCGTAACGGCCTACACCGGCGTCTACTGGACAACTTTTTCCTACCACCTGATCAATCTGTTCGCCCAGGTTTTTTAAGAAACCAGCTATTCTCCTCAAAACCGGGCTGAAAAGATCAAAAAATTTACCAAGGGAACCATTATGTTAAACCGTTTAAATTATGTGGCTGTACGCGATTACCAAAAAGTAAAATTCAGCGACTATAGCCTTCTGCAACGGCTTTACAGGGAACCCGTTTTCAAGAAAACCAGAGTCAAAAGCGCCGCTTGAACAGAAAAGGTTGTTTTAAAAACTTTAGTTCTTTGGCTATCCCGGAAACTTAATTCCAGTTAACCCGTCTTCGTCTTTTCCCAGATCATAAGTGAACACCCAGGCCACACTTTATACCGTTATTATTCTCCAGGACGGCAAAAGGCCGCTTTTTGCGTTTTAAGGAGGGGTTACAGCTCAAATCGAACTACCGGATGGCTGTCGGAGCGCCGCGCCGCCACCTGAAATCCCAGCGCGGCAAAGGTTTGAAGGTAAGGTTTTTCTGGTCCAAGAATGGGCGCTATTCATCGCCTTCCAGCAGGTCTTCGCGGAAAATGATAGTCGGCTCCTCCCCGGTCAGGTCCAGCTGCACCGGCGGCGCCTCCCGGTCATTCAGGATCACCAGCACGTAATCGATCAGCTGGTTGACCGAGGGCTCGCCGGCGAAAAAATAGTGGGTGGCGATCGTCTCCGGGCTGATCGCCTCGAGATTATAGAGCCTCACCCCTTCGGGGATATAGCCCAGTTCATGGGCGATCGCGTCGAGGTCAGCAAACGTATTCAGCGCGATCGTGCGGTCTGCTTCCAGTTCGCGTTCTATAATAAAATGATAGCGCGAGGCGAACTCCCCGGAAATGTCGCGGAATTTATAGATGATGATCTCATCGCCATCCTCGAGCCCGACCACCGCCAAGGCGCAGCCATCGCCCCGGTCCAGATCCGCCCCGGCCTCGATCCGGTTGATGTGCACTATGGCGGTTGCCATTGCCAAGGCCAGGGGAGTTTCCAGCAGGGTTGTGTATTCTTCACCAACGTCCAGGCCTTCCTGAGCTTCATCACAGATAAAATCCCCGATGAAGTAATCGTCCTGGGCTTGCAGCGGGGATACTGCCGCGGAAATCAGGATGATCAGAAAAGCGTGTAAAATGGCGCGCAACATGATGCCTCCTTTGTTTGGAGGGCGACCTTAGCATTTTTTCATTTGTTTGGGGGTTAATTTGTCTGTTTACCACCCCCTCACCTAAATCCTCTCCCACGGCGGAGAGAGGACTTTTTTTTCGTCATGCCCGATTTATTCGGGCATCCGGAGTTTGTTTTTGTCGTTCCTGCGCAAGCAGGAATCCATTCTTAAAAAAAACCACCTGGATTCCCATTTGCACGGGAATGACCACCACACAATTTGTCATGCCCGATTCAGTCGGGCATCCGGTCTTTTGTTTTTGTTTAATAGAACGGAGAATTGCACAAACATTTGCCGGATACCGGCCTACGCCGGTATGACAAAGAGGTTAGGCAAACAATTTACTCTTTCTCAGGCTCCGGCTTGACCACCCGGATGTGGAGTTCGCGCAGGTGTTTCAGGGCCGGCTCGGAGGGGGCGTTCATCATCAGGTCCTCGGCCTTCTGGTTCATCGGGAACAGGATCACCTCGCGGATATTGGGCTCACCCGCCAGCAGCATGACAATCCGGTCGATCCCCGGTGCCGAGCCGCCATGGGGCGGCGCGCCGAGGCTGAGCGCATGGAGCATGCCGGGAAATTCCTTCTCCAATGCCGCTTCATCGTAGCCGGCGATGGCGAAGGCCTTTTTCATAATCTCGGGGCGGTGATTGCGGATCGCCCCCGAGGAAAGCTCGACCCCGTTGCAAACAATGTCATACTGCCACGCCAGAATCTCGAGCGGGTCCTGGTTCTCAAGCGCTTCCAGGCCCCCTTGCGGCATCGAGAAGGGATTGTGGGAGAAGTCAATTCTATCCTCGGTGTCGTCATATTCATACATCGGGTAATCGACAATCCAGCAAAAACGGAACTCATCCTTTTTTATCAGATCAAGTTCAACACCGACCCGGGCGCGGGCGCGGCCTGCTAGTTCGGCGGCATCCTTATCTTTTCCCGCGGCGAAAAAGACCCCGTCGTTGTCGCCCAAGTCCAACTGTTTTTTCAGTTTTTGATAGCGTTCACCCTCGAGGTTTTTGGCGATCGGGCCGCCCGGCGCGCCATCCTTGATGTTGATGTAACCGAGCCCGGCGTAACCCTCGGCTCTGGCCCAGTCATTCATTTTATCGAAGAACGATCTGGCTCTGGCCCCTGCCCCGGGGGCCGGAATAGCGCGCACCACCGAGCCCTTTTCGATCAGTGAGGCGAACAGGCCGAAACCGCCGCCTTTAAAAACTTCTGTAACATCTTGAATTTCAATGGGATTTCGAAGATCAGGTTTGTCGCTGCCGTATTTCAGCAGCGCTTCCTGATAGGGGATGCGCGGGAACGGCGGCTTGGAAACCTCAAAGTCGGAAAACTCCTCAAACACCCCGGAAAGAACCGGCTCCAGCGCGGCAAAGACGTCTTCCTGGGTGACAAAGCTCATTTCAATATCAAGCTGGTAAAATTCCCCTGGGCTGCGGTCGGCTCTGGCATCCTCATCGCGGAAACACGGCGCGATCTGGAAATACTTGTCGAAGCCGGAAATCATCACCAGCTGCTTGAATTGCTGCGGGGCCTGGGGAAGCGCATAAAACTTTCCCGGATGAAGGCGGGATGGCACCAGAAAGTCACGCGCGCCTTCGGGGCTGGAAGCGGTCAGGATCGGGGTCTGGAACTCCATGAACCCCTGGCCGATCATGCGTTTCCGGATCGAGGTAATAATGTTCGAGCGAAGCACGATATTTTTGTGCATTTTCTCGCGCCGAAGATCGAGAAAGCGGTACTTCAGGCGGATATCTTCCGGGTAATCGGCCTCGCCAAACACCGGCATCGGCAGATCACCGGCCGGGCCCTGGACGGTAAATTCAGCGATCGCCAGCTCGACCTCACCGGTCGGCAGGTCTTTGTTGATGGTGTCCTCGGTGCGCGGTACAATCTCGCCGGTCACGGTAATCACGCTTTCCGGGCGCACCGCCTCGACCGCCTTGAAAACCGGGCTGTCGACATCGACCACGCACTGGGTAAGGCCGAAATGGTCGCGCAAGTCGACAAACAGCAAATTGCCGTGGTCGCGCTTGCGGTGAACCCAGCCCGACAGGCGGGCTTTTTTGCCGATATCCTTTTTCCTCAATTCGCCACAATTATGGGTTCGGTAGATGTGCATTCGACACTCCGGATTTAAAAAATTATCAGCGGAAAAGCGCATGGTTTGACCCGATTGTCAAGACCGCCATTGCCTATCATAGGCATTTTGCGCTATGCGGAAAGGGAACTTTTTTGAAGCATTAAAATTTATGACTTTGATTACATCCACCAAGGACCTGAAAGACCTCTGCCAGCGCTGGAACAAGGAACCCTTTATTACCGTTGACACCGAATTTGTCCGCACCAGAACTTTTTATTCCCAGCTGTGCCTGGTCCAGGTTGGCTCATCCACCGAGGCAGTGGCGATCGATGTTCTGGCCAGGGATCTCGATTTCAAACCCTTCATGGAGGTTTTGAAAAACCAAAAAGTGCTCAAGGTGTTCCACGCCGGCCGTCAGGATGTTGAGATTTTTTTCCAGATGGACGGGGTTATCCCGGCCCCCATATTTGACACCCAGATCGCCGCGATGGTGTGCGGATACGGTGAATCGGCGGGCTACGAGACCCTGGTGAAAGGGATCACCGGGCATAACCTTGATAAAAGCCAGCGCTTTACCGACTGGTCGAAACGCCCCTTGAACAAACACCAGCTGGAATACGCGATCGGTGATGTCACTTATTTAAGGGAAATATACCAACGCCTGAGCGGCCAGCTTGAGCGAAACAACCGCTCCGGCTGGCTGGAGGAGGAAATGAAGGTGCTGACCAGCCCCGAGACCTATCAATGCCTGCCCGAGAACGCCTGGAAGCGGATCAAGGTCAGAAGCAGCAACCGGCGGTTTCTGGCCCGGGTCCAGGCGCTGGCGGCATTGCGCGAAGTTGAGGCGCAGACCAAAGACGTGCCGCGCAACCGCATCTATGATGAGAAAACCCTGCTGCAGCTGGCCGCCCATGCTCCCAAAAATCAAAAGGAACTGGACAACGCCCTGTCCCATTACCGGCATCTTCGCGGCAGCCGCCTGGGTCCGGCGATCCTGGCGGCGATCAAGATGGCCGATGATCTGCCGGACTCAAAATTGCCAAAAAAGAGCGCCCTCCGGAATCATACTAAAATCCCCGAAGGATCGATTGAGCTGTTGAAGGTGCTGCTGAAACACCAGTGCTCGGACGCCGGGGTCGCCCCGAAACTGGTGGCTACCGTCGCCGATCTTGAGGACTTTGCCAGGGGCAACAACAAACCGCCCGCCTTTACCAGAGGCTGGCGCCACGATCTGTTCGGCAAATACGCGGAAGACCTGGTCAGGGGCAGGATCGCCCTGTCGGTCAGCCCGCGGGGCATTACAATTTCCAAAGCCGGAAAATAACCACCAGCCCATTAGCGGCTGATTTTTATCTCCCCTTTCAGCCCCAAATGAGCGGCCAGGCTTTTCAATCTGGCCAGGACGATGACCCCGGCCAGGTCCTGATCAGCCTCCGGGATGGTCAGGATCAACTTGCCGCGCTTCAAGCCCAGCGAGGTTTTTTTCAGGGGCTGGCCGGTGCCCCCGGTCAGCCGCAAGCCAAGCCGGATCGCAAGCCCGTCCGCGACCGCCTTGTCAATTTCCTCCGGAGAACAGATTTTGCAGATCTTTTTGACCGTCTTGGCCTTCTTCTTGCCGCCGTAAGCTATGAACAGCGCCAGCGCAATCTGCACCCTCTCGGCATGACTGACCCCGACAAAACGCGCCACCAAGGCCCTGGTGAAGGCCAGATCCCCCTTGAAGTCGGGATGGGATTTCCAGCTGATATCGCTGATGTGGCAGGCCGCCTCGCGCAATCTTTTGTCACTTTCATCCTGGCCGGGGAAAATCGGGTTGATCCAGGATGACAGCAGCTCGCCGTGGCTGGTAAACCTGGCTGAACGGGCGCCAAATTCCTTGACATGGGCGATTAACGGGTCCTCTTTCCGCACCTGGTGCGACAGCAATTTGTACAAAAGGCCCTCGCGCAGACCATAGGCCGAGGTGTAAACAAAACCCGGCTCGACAATACCCAATATCTCGCTCAATATCCGGGCGGAAAGCGGCAGAATGACTGCCCGGCGCGCCGCTACCTCCGGGATTTCTTTGAGGCTGGCGGCGCTTTGCTGCGAGAGAAAATCGCTGAACGTTTTGGCCTCCCGGCCCGCCAGCCGGTACCCGTGCAGCAAATGCAAGGGCCAGCCGGTCTGGATAATATGAATGTGGGCAATCACCCGCCAGGCTCCGCCCACCATGTATAGGGGCTGGCCCTGGCATTGGGGCAGCCAGGCCACTGTCCTGAGCGCCTCCGCCACCTCCGCCGCATGGTGGCTGGTATATTTTTCCAGCCCCGT
>JADFJJ010000004.1 GCA_022566215.1 Pseudomonadota bacterium
TCTGGATAATGTGGATCTGGGCAATCACACGCCAGGCCCCGCCCACCATGTAAAGGGGCTGGCCCTGGCATTGGGGCAGCCAGGCCACCGTCCGCAGCGCCTCCGCCACCTCGGCCGCTTGGTGGCTGGTATATTTTTCCAGTCCCGCCAAAAGCCGCAAAGGGCCGATCGGGAGCGATGTTTTCTCAACAATTTTGCCGTCCTCAATGACCGCCAACTCGAGGCTGCCGCCGCCCAGGTCGGCGACCACTCCCCGGGCGCCGGGAAAGCCGGAAAGAACCCCGTAGGCCGAAAGCCCGGCCTCTGTTGCGCCGGACAGAACCCGGACCTTGAAACCGCAGGCCTTTTCAATCCGCTCAACAAACGCCGGACCGTTTTCAGAATCGCGCACCGCGGCGGTCGCCACCGCCGCGATCTGGTCAACATTCATATCATCACACAGGTGGGCGAACCTTCCGAGCGCCGCCAGCGCCATTTCCATCGCCTGCTCATCCATGCCGCCGGTGGCGGTCACGCCGCGCGCCAGGCCGCACAGCACCCGCTCGTTGAAAATAATGTCCGGGCTCCGCTTCAACCCCCGGTAAACCACCAGGCGGACCGAGTTCGAGCCAACATCAATAACCGCAATCAGTCTTTGTTTGGGCGGGCGCGCCATAAATCCATTAATCCTTTTTTGCGGCTGGAGCCCGGTAGAGCTCCCGGGCCGGAGCTTTTTTCTTGAGCGCCGCGCCGCGCCCGGAAAGCGACGGGTTGGTCATGAAATACTGATGGGCGGAAAACGCCTCTCCCTCGACCTTCATGCGGCGGTAGCTTTCATCCCCTTGCAATAGCCAGCTTTGCAGGTTGTCGTTCAGGTTGGCCGCCATCACCTGGCCGACCACCTGTTCGTGGACGGTGGGGTTTTCAATCGGCACCATGACCTCTACCCGGTGCCTGAAATTCCGCGCCATCCAGTCGGCTGAACTGATAAAAACCAGAGCCTTCTTATTGGGCAGGCTGTGGCCGTTGCCAAAACAGAATACCCGGGCATGTTCAAGAAACCTGCCGACGATGCTCTTGACCCGGATATTGTCCGACATCCCCGGAATGCCGGGCCTGAGACAGCAAATGCCGCGCACTATCAGGTCGATCTGAACCCCGGCGCACGACGCCTGATACATCTTGTCTATGATTTTGCGGTCCGCCAGAGAATTCATTTTCGCCCAGAAAGCACCCGGCTTGCCGTTTTTCACGTTTTCTATTTCGTTATCAATCAGCTCCGTCAGGCGGGCTTCAATGCCGTGTGGCGACATCGATATTTTTTCAAATTTTTCAGGGGTGACGTAACCGGTGAGATAATTGAACACATGGGCGGCATCGCGGGTCAGCGCCGGGTCATCGGTGAAAAAGGAAAAATCGGTATAAATTTTGGCTTTGACCGGGTGATAATTGCCGGTGCCGAAATGAACGTAAGAAACCAGTTTATCCTTTTCCCGGCGAATGATCATGGAAACCTTGGCGTGGGTTTTCAGGTCCATAAAGCCGTACACCACCTGGACCCCTGCCCGCTCCAGGTCACGGGCCCACTTGATGTTCTGTTCTTCCTCGAAGCGGGCTCTCAGCTCGACCTGGGCGGTGACGGATTTGCCCGCTTCGGCAGCCTCGATCAAAGCCCGGATGACCGCCGATTGCGACCCGGCGCGGTAGAGCGTCTGCTTGATTGCCACCACATCCGGGTCGGCGGCGGCCTGGCTCAAAAACTTGTGGACGACATCAAAACTTTCATAAGGATGGTGAACAATAAAATCCTTGGCCCGGATGGCGGCAAAAATATCGCCGCCAAACTCCTTGATGCGCTCTGGATAGCGCGGGGTATAAGGCTTGTACAACAAATCCGGGCGGTCGCTGACGATCAACTGACTAACGTCATTGACGCCCAGGATGCCGTCCACCTCGACCACGCTTTCGGGATCGACGTTAAACTCCTTGATCACCATCCGCTTCAGGTCTTCCGGCATCCCGGCATTCAGCTTGAGGCGGATGACGTTGCCCCGGCGGCGCCGTTTCAGGGCGCTTTCAAATACCCGGACCAGGTCTTGCGCCTCTTCCTCTATTTCCAGATCACTGTCGCGGATAACCCGGAACATCCCATGGCCGACAAACCGGTAGGCGGGAAACAGCCGGTCCAGAAACAAATGGATCAGGTTCTCAAGGCTGATAAAGCGGATTTTCTTCCCCGGCAGGCGGATAAACCGCTGCACCTGGTGAGGGATCGGCAGCAGCACCGCCATGGCTGCCTTCGCCCGCTTGGGTTTCAGGCTCAGGATCAGGCAGAACCCAAGATTGGGAATAAACGGGAAGGGATGGGCGGGGTCCACCGCCAGCGGGGTCAGGACCGGGAAAATTTCCTCGAGAAAGAAATTTTCCAGCCAGTCTTTTTCCTTAAGTGTTACCTGCCCCGGTTCCAGCACCCGGAGGCCTTCTTTTTTCATTTCTTTCAGCAGCTTCCTCCAGCACGCTTGCTGGCCGGCCATCAACTTGTCCGCCAGCGCGTTGATTTTCGAAAGCTGCTGGGCCGGGGTCAGGCCGTCGTTGCTGACCACATTCAGGCCCGAGGCCACCTGGCCCTTGAGCCCGGCCACCCGCACCATATAAAATTCATCCAGGTTGGAGCCGGAAATCGACAGGAAATTGACCCGGTCCAGAAGTGGATGCCTGGGGTTTCCGGCTTCCTCCAACACCCGCATGTTAAAGCGCAACCACGATAGTTCCCGGTTGATATATTTTTTTTTCGGGCTGGCGGTTTTCCAGGTTTGTTTCATTGCTGCTCTATAACCTTTTTGGCCAGCGGAATGGTGATCCTGGTTTTTTTCTCCAGCGCCATGCGGTCAATCCGGGAAACGATCACCTGAACGCTCCGGAAGGAACGCTCCATCCTTTTCAGCAGGAACGAAACAACCGCCTCATCGACCATGATCTGGCGGTCGGAAAACTGTTTCATCATCGCCGCGCCGAGGATATCCTGATCCGGATCGGTAAGCCGCACCGAGGGCGTACTTTTCAGGCGCGAGGCCAAATCCTTCAACGACAGATCCCATTTGGCCGGGTTTTCCGCTGCTGTCATCAGCAGGTAGCCCTGGTTCGCCCCGACCCAGTTATAGAGGTGCAGCAGCGCCCGCCAATCGCTGGTCCGTTCGGCATTTTCAACAATCACCGCCCGGCCAAGCTGCGGGACCATTTCCCTGGTAAGCTCCCCGGCTTCAATCTGGACCGCCCCCGCCCGCCCCTGCCAGACGTTGGCCAGATGGGTTTTGCCGCTGGCGCCAGGCCCCACCAGCAGCAGCGCGTGTGAAGGCCAATCGGGCCAGGCCTGGATATAATCCGCGGCCTCACGGTTGCAGCCGCCGATCACAAAGTCTTCCATCGAATGGGACTGCAGGACCGGGAAATCTAGGATGTATTGATTGGATTCCATTCCTCTGGTCCGCTTAACCGGCCTTTTTCTTTTTATTCGTTCCCTCTTGCAGGGGGCTGGCAAGATAGCGCTCAACGGTATGACGGATCAGCACGCCAGCCACCGCCGCCGCCGGAATGGCGATCAGGACGCCGACAAAACCCATCAGTTCACCCCCGGCGAAGATCGCGAACAGCACCCAGACCGGATGCAAGCGCACGTGCGACCCGATCAGGCGCGGGGTCAGCACCGCCGCCTCAATCCCCTGGACAACGGCGTAAACCGCGGCAATTTTCAGCAGCGGGATCACATCAAGGCCAAACTGGCCAAGACCGATCAGCATTGCCAGCAGGAAGGTAAACAAGGCTCCGACGAAGGGAATGTAGGCCATCAGCCCGCCAATCAGGCCGAGAACCAGCGCGAACTCCAGACCGACCAGCGACCAGCCCAAGCCATATAAAACCGCCATCACCAGCGCCGACAGGGTCTGGCCGCGGACAAATCCGCCGAGCGCGGTATCGATATCCCTGCCGATCTTCCTGATCGCCGGGGCTTTGTCCCTGGGCAGCAAGGCAACCACTTTTGCCATCAGAATATCCCAGTCCCTGAGCAGGAAAAAAGCGGTCACCGGGGTGATCAGCAAAAGCATCAAAAGATTAAACAGCGCCATGCCTCCGGACCAGAACCCGGCCAGGATCACCCCGGTCTTGTCCAGCGCGGTGCGCGCGGCACTTTCCAGGAAGCTTTCGCCGGTGATCCCGGAATCAATATTGAGCGCCCTGGTCACCTGGCTGAACATATCTTCCAGCACCGGGCGGGCGGCCGCGATATAGTCGGGAAGATTCTGGATAAATGAGAAAACCTGGGTTTTGACCAACGGAAAAATGGCCGCCAATACCCCCCCGGCCCCAAAAAAGAATAATACCAGCGTCATCACCGTGGCGATCCAGCGGGGCAGGTGTTTGTTTTTGCCCCAGGGCAGTTTTATCAACTCAAACTTGTCGGTGACCGGGTCCAGCAGATAGGCCACCGCCAGCCCCACCAGAAACGGAAGCAAAATTGCTTTGGTGGCATAAACAAACAACAGCAGGGCAATTACCCCGGCCCAGATATACAAACCTTTTTTCATGTTCTAGTTCCCCCTCCCGGCGATCAGGTCGTCGCGGTCCTCATTACTGATGAGCACCCAGCCGCGCTCGCTTTCCATCAGGATAAGCCCTTTTTGGGCCAGCGCAAGAGCCAGCTGGCCGGTGGTGCCGGCAAACCGGACCACCAGGTAACTTTCCGGCATCGCCATGCGGATAATTCTGACTTCCTGAACCACCGGGGTATCGGACAGTTTTTGCAGGGTCTCGGCCCAGCTCCCCTCGCCGGCGACCGGAACGATCAGGGCCAGTTCCAGCGCGCTGCCGAATTGCGTCATCGACTGGTCTTTCCAGGCCTGGTCCCGGCGCATCAGGAATTGCCCGAGGCCCCGTTCCAGCAGCGCCTCTTCGGGCTCAAGATAAGTTGGGTAAATATCGAAAGCCTCAACCGGGGCGCCGCTCAAGGGGTGATTGGCGACCAGTTCAAGTTTGTCCACCTGGCCCGCGGTATTCCTGAAAAAGCGGGCGCCAATGACTATGATCTCATTCACCCGGTAGCGTTCAGCCAGAGCTTGCAGCCGGTCTTTGCCGCGGCCCTGGATCAGCAAATCGGGGGTTATTGAGGCCCGCTCCCGGACACTGCCCTCCAGCACCCGGTAGGCCATAATGCGGTTTTCCAGAAGCTTCCCCCGCCACAGGCCGGCAAAAGTGTTTTGCTCCTCCCACAACAGCCAGGCGCCGTCCTGCCACTCAAGCGGGATCACCAGCGCCGGTTTCGGGGCGATCCCAACGTAGGCGATCGATTGCCGCCCCAGCAGCTGCTGGATCTTTCCGGCCTCAAAGGTAATGTTCAGGGTGGCGATATAGCGCACCTGGGAACTGCGCTCTTCAACCACTTCGATGCCGTGTACATAATCCGACGGCTTGGCCCCTTCCGGCAGATAAAACCGGTCCAGGTCCGCTTCCCCCATCAGCCGCCGCAACAGCATGCGAAAGCCCTGCTCTTCCGCGGTGTTAATGGCAATTGTCCGGGCCTGGGCGGCGGTCCGGGAACGGATATCGACTTCTATCCCGGTGACGGTAAAAAGACGTTCCATATCGCTGTCCTGGGCCAGTCCCCGGCCGGGTAATATGCCCAGCACAAAAACGCCCAGCAGAATAAGCAGTTTCAGGGTTTTGGGGGTGGCTTGCATAGATGCTCCGGTTTATCGGGTTTTTCATATCAGGTCCGGCCCGGCGATGCCATAGCTATGCGCCGCGTCAGGCCAATTTTGGCCTTTTAGGGAAATTACGTGACAAGATTAAGACCAGCCGGGCTTTTGTAATGTCGTTTTTTGCGATATCCCTATTGTCCAAACACCGGAAAACAGGCTAAGAGAGCGCCAACAAGGGGTCTGGGCCAAGCAATGAGCAACAAAAAACCGCTTACATACAAGGACGCCGGGGTCGATATCAGCGCCGGGGAAGCCCTGGTTGAGGCGATCAAGCCGCTGGCGGCTTCCACAGCAAGACCGGGCGCTGACGGCGCGTTGGGCGGGTTTGGCGCCTTGTTTGACCTGAAGGCCGCCGGTTTCCGGGACCCGGTGCTGGTGGCCGCCACCGACGGGGTTGGCTCCAAGCTCAAAATTGCACTGGAGACCGGAGTTCTCGACACCATCGGCATCGACCTGGTGGCGATGTGCGTCAATGACCTGATCGTTCAGGGCGCGGAACCGCTGTTTTTCCTGGATTATTACGCCACTGGCAAGCTGGAAGTGAAAAAGGGCCGCGATATCGTCGCTGGCATTGCCGCCGGATGCCGTGAAGCCGGGTGCGCGCTGATCGGCGGGGAAAGCGCGGAAATGCCCGGCCTTTACGCCGGACAGGACTTTGACCTGGCGGGGTTTGCCGTCGGCGCGGCGGAACGGGGCGCCCTGCTGGATTCCGCCAACGTCAAACCGGGCGATTCCATTTTGGGGCTGGGTTCTTCCGGGATCCACTCGAACGGCTTTTCGCTGGTCCGGAAAATAGTTGAAGAACATCAGCTAACCTATTCTAATATAAACGTTTTTGACGGTCACTTGGGAACCCTTGGCGAGGCCTTGCTGACCCCCACCCGGATTTATGTCCGGGCTCTTCTGCCGCTCTTGAGGGAGGGTAAGATCAAGGCTTTGGCGCACATCACCGGCGGCGGTTTGGTGGAAAACATCCCGCGCACCCTGCCGCCCGGATGTCAGGCCGATATTGACGCCGGCAGCTGGACTGCCCCGCCGGTCTTCCGCTGGCTGCGCCAGGCCGCCGGGCTGTCCCCGTTTGAGCTGCTGCGCACTTTTAATTGCGGCATCGGCATGACCGTGGTGGTGAAAAAAGAGCTGGAGAATGAGGTTTTCAGCATCCTCGAGGCCGCCGGCGAGAAGGTGTACCGGATCGGCCAAGTAGTCAAAAGCGCCCATCCCGGGCCCCGGGCGGTCATCACCGGCAAAGGCGGGGCGCTCGGGTATAACCAGCCCTGGCAAGTCAAAACCGGCGAGGCTTTATAATGAAAAAGATGCGCGTTGCGGTCCTGATTTCCGGGCGGGGCAGCAATATGGAAGCCCTGATAGAGGCCTGCCGCGATAAAGAATACCCGGCCGGGATTGTCCTGGTGATCTCAAGCCGGCCGGGAGCCAAGGGCCTGGAGTATGCCAAACGGGCAGGAATCCGCACCGAAGTGGTCAACCATACGGAATTTGAGAGCCGCGATGCCTTTGAGGAAGCAATCCATACGATTTTGAAAGAGACCAAGGTTGAGCTGGTTTGCCTGGCCGGCTTCATGCGGGTCCTCAACCCCTCGTTCGTCAACCGCTGGCGCGACCGGATCCTGAATATCCACCCTTCCCTGCTGCCCGCCTTCAAGGGGCTGCATACCCATGAACGGGTTCTCGATGCAGGGGTGCGCTTTACCGGCTGTACGGTGCATATTGTCCGCCCGGAAATGGACGACGGCCCGATCATCATCCAGGCGGTGGTGCCGATCACCCCCAAGGACACCCCCGGCGCCCTGGCCGCAAAGGTTCTCGAATTTGAACACAAAATCTATCCCGAGGCGCTCAGCATGATGGCCCAGGGCCGGGCCCGGGTTTCCGGCAATTTGGTCTACGTCAAGGGAAAAAAGATCAAAGCCAAGGGGCTGATCAACCCGCCGTTTTAAAACGCAAGCGGTCAGCCGACGATTTCGTCCTGGCTAAAGAAAAACTCGATTTCAATTTTGGCGTTGTCAGGGCTGTCCGAGCCGTGGACCGAGTTGGCTTCGATGCTCTCCGCAAAGGTTTTGCGGATGGTGCCCTCTACCGCCAATGCGGGATCGGTGGCGCCCATCACTTTCCGGTTCAGCAAAACCGCGTCTTCCCCTTCCAGAACCTGTACCACCACCGGGCCGGAAGTCATGAACTTGACCAGGTCGCTGTAAAACAGACGTTCTTTGTGGACGGCATAAAATTCTTTCGCCCGGGCTTCACTGAGGCGGAGGCGCTTCTGGGCGATAATGCGCAGCCCTGCCGCTTCCAGCAAGGCATTGATCGCGCCGGTCAGATTGCGCCGGGTGGCGTCCGGCTTGATAATCGAGAGTGTTCTTTCAAGCGCCATTTTGGAAAGCCCCCCTGGGCGGTTAAATTTTGCAGGCTTATAGCGGCGCTGAACCGCCCCGTAAAGCCGGTTTATTTTTTCTTCCAGCCGCCTTGCTCTGTCTGGCTCCAGTAGGTCAGGTCATGGTCTTCATTTTTAAGGGTTTTCCATTGCTCCCGGGCCTTCGCCACCTGGTTTTCGGAATTGCCGTCAAAGACGAAAAAGACCCTTTTGAACTTATCAAGTCCGGCGGCCGGGGCGCCTGGCAGGATAAAAAGGAATGCCGCACCGGCGGGATTGTCTTGACCCGCGGTCAGGAAAACCGGCTGCTGCTCCGGTCTGGCTGATTTCGAGGTTCCGTGAGCCAGGAAAGAATCCGGATCAACCGACCAAAGCGCCGTGTCCATAAGCGGGACCTCCGCTTCCTCCGCCAGCCGGACCACCGCCCGCTCCCCGGCTTGGAGCGCTTTTTCCAGCAGCCGCAGCAGCGCCCGCTCCATCGAATGGCGCTTGAGCTGATAAAAACTGACTTCGGTCATTTAGAGGTAAGCCTAACCTTCAAAATTATCTTTGACATAGCGGTCCAGCAGCCGCACCCCATACCCGGTGGCGCCCTTGTCCCACAAACGGCCGGGCTTGAGGGTCCAGACCATCCCGGCGACATCGATATGCGCCCACGGAACATCGTTGGTGAAACGCTTCAGGAATTGCGCCGCGGTAATCGAGCCGGCATTGGCGCCATCCCCCACGTTCTTCATATCGGCGATCTGGCAGTTGATCAGCTTGTCATATTCATCGCTCAGCGGGAAGCGCCAGACCCTGTCCCCGCTCTCCTCACCGGCCTTGGTCAGGGCCTTGGCGATCCCTTCATCGCTGGTGAAAAAGCCTGCGTACTGGCCGCGCCCGAGGGCGACAATTATCGCCCCGGTCAGGGTCGCCAGGTCAATCATGACCTTGGGTTTAAACGTCTCCTGGCAGTACCAGAGAATATCAGCCAGCACCAGACGGCCTTCGGCGTCCGTGTTGATTACCTCGATGGTCTGGCCGGAGAGCGATTTGACCACGTCGCCGGGGCGCTGGGCCTTGCCTGAAGGCATGTTTTCCACCAGCCCGACGATGCCGATGACATTGGCCCTGGCGCCGCGCAGGGCCAGCGCCCTCATGGCGCCGGTGACAATCCCGGCGCCGCCCATGTCCCATTTCATTTCCTCCATGCCGGCGCCCGGTTTGAGGGAAATTCCGCCGGTATCAAAGGTTACCCCCTTGCCGATCAAGGCGACCGGGGCCTGACCTTTTTTGCCGCCGCTCCATTTCATGATCGCCACGTAGGATTCGCGGTCACTGCCCTGGCCAACCGCCAGCAGCGCCCCCATGCCGATTTTCTCCAGTTCTTTTTCACCGAGGATTTCTACCTCGACTCCGTCTTGCTCCAAGGACTTGATGGCCGTTGCAAAACTCTTCGGATAAACGACGTTGGCGGGCTCGCTGATCAAATCCCGGGTCATGTACACTCCGTCGATCACCAGGTCCATTTCGGCATAGAGGCCTGCCGCCGCTTGGTCAGCGGTGACAATTATGGCCTCTTCCAGGCGGGCCTTTTTGTTTTCCGGCTGTTTGGTCAGGTATTTGGAAAAATGATAGGCCCTGAGCCGCAGGCCGGCGGCGATGTGTGAAGCAAACTCACCGGCCTTGGTTTTTACCCCGCCAGGGGTATCGGCCATAACCGTGAGGAATTTTTCGCCCGAGCGCAGCAGCTTGGCGGCAATTGCGGCGCCAACGTTTTCAGCGGAAATGGTGGTCACTTCCTTCGCCGGGCCCAGACCAAAAACCAGAAGCCTGGAGAACCCGATATTGGATGGCGCCAATACTTGCACGGCTTCCCCGCGTTTGCCTTTAAAATTTGAGGTTTTAAAGGCTTGGTCCAGCGCCCCGCCGGTGGCTTTATTATAATGCTTGCCGGTGCTGTCCAGTTTCGGGCCCTGGGCCGCCAGCAGAACCAGCGCGCCGGTTTCCTTTAGGGCTTTTTCGGAAAATTTTATTTTCATGGTTTGCCTCATCAAAATCGGGGTGAAATTCTTAAAAAGGAAGTTTTTGGTATAGCCTCCCAATTCTCTAAAGCAAAGACGATTTTTTCGCCATTCCGGCCTTTTCAGCCCATTTGTCCCCTCCCCGCTATTTTTTTATTTATTTGTTTTGCCGAACCTGCTTAATAAAATGCCGCCGGAATTTTAGCGAAAGGCTTGATTTTTGCGGCCCAGCTCAAAAAACGCAGACAACCAAGGCAAACCGAAACCTGATGATTTTGAAAAAATTCTTATCTCTGATGCTGCTGTCCTTGCTGTTGGGGATGCCCACCCTGGCGCCCGCCGGGGAAGAGGATGAGGTTTTGCTGTTTTCCGCTGAGGAAGTGTCATTTAACCAGAACACCCGTGAGGTGATCGCCACTGGCCATGTTGAGATGTCTCACGGCGGTTATACCCTTTTGGCCGACCAAGTGACCTATAATGAGCGGACCGGTACTGTTCATGCCTTCGGCAACGTCAAGATCACCGATCCGGACGGCAATGCCCTGTATGTCGACGAGGCCGAGCTGGATGATGAACTGCGCGAGGGCTTTCTTGTCAATTTACGGTTTGTGTTCCCGGACGGTTCGCGCCTGGCGGCCCGCGACGGCGAGCGGATCAGCGGCAACAAGACCGTCCTCAATTACGCCGTTTTCACCCCGTGCGTCATTTGTGACGATCATCCCGGCCGCCCCCCCTCCTGGCAGGTGCGGGCGGTGCGCGTCACCCACGACCAGCAAAAGAAAAGAATTTATTATAAAAACGCCACCCTTGAGGTGCTGGGCATTCCGATCATATACCTGCCTTACCTGTCGCACCCCGACCCCACGGTTGACCGCGCCAGCGGTTTTCTGGTTCCCGAAGTGGGCCTGACCCGTGAACTGGGCCTGGTTTTAAAGTTTCCCTATCATATTGTTTTCTCTCCCTCCAGTGACGCCACCATCACCCCGATCCTGACCACCAAGGAAGGCCTGGTATTGGCCGGGGAATACCGCCGCCATCTCGGCTTCGGCCAGTTTCACCTGGAAGGCAGCGTCACTTATGTCGATGAACGCGATGCCGATAACCTCAAGACCGGCGACAAGCAATTGAGGGGACATTTTTTCGCCAACAGCCAGTTCAAACACAGCGAAAACGTCAGGACCCGGGTGCGCTTCCAGCTGGCCAGTGATGATACTTATCTGCGCCGTTATGGCTTTAGTGATGTCGACACCCTGAAAAGCGAATACATTACCGAAGCCTTTATGGGGCGGTCCTACTACGCTATCCGGGCGCTCTGGTTCCAGGGTCTTCGGGTCGAGGATATTTCTGGCCTGACCGGGTTTGCCCTGCCTTTGGTCCAGCTCAACCACGTCGCCCAGCCGGACCGGATTGGCGGGGTCTGGCGCATTAATTTCAACGGCCTGGCGCTGCACCGGAGCGATGGCATGGATACCCGCCGCCTTTCCTTGAGGGGGTCTTATGAAATTCCCTATACCACCCGGGTCGGCCAGATCTTGAGGCTGGGGATATATCTGCGCGGAGATCTTTACAACATCAGCAACGCCGAACGCCCGGATTCCCCTTTCTTTGCCGGCCAGAACGGGACCGAAGGGCGGTTCCTGCCTGAGTTGAGCGCCAGTTTTGAATGGCCGTTTATCAAGACCAGCGGCTCTTCCCAGCAAATTATAACTCCGGTGATTACCCTTATCGTTGCGCCCACCGGCGGTAACCCGGCGGCATTGTCCAATGAAGACAGCCGCACCTTTGAATTGACCGACACCAATATCCTTTCGATTGACCGGCTGCCGGGCCTGGACCAGTGGGAAGGCGGCACCCGGACGAACTTTGGCCTCAAATGGATGCTGAATTCAAAAAACCTGAACATCGAAGCCTTTATCGGCGAAAGCTACCGCTTTACCATCGCCGGCGATGACCCGGAGGATATTTTCTTTTCCCAAGGCTCGGGTCTGTCCGGCCACCTCAGCGATCTGGTCACCCGCTTCATCATCACCTTTGATGACAAGCTCACGATCTCCAGCCGGATGCGGCTGGATAATGATGACCTGACGGTGCGCCGCAACGAAATTGACGCCACTCTCTATTTCAAAAACACCCGGGTCGGAATCGGCTATTTCAAACTGAACCGCAACCGTCAGCTGGAGGAACTGGAGGACCACGAGGAAATCCGTCTTCATGGCACCTGGTCATTCAAAACCAACTGGCAGTTTTTCGGTCACCTGACCCGCAACCTCACCACCACCGGCAGCACCATCAGCCAGGGGCTGGGTGTTATGTATGTGGATGATTGTGTCGAGTTGAGCATTTCATGGCGCAAGTCTTTCACCAGCGACCGCGATATTGTTCCCGGAAGCTCGCTGCACTTCAGGATCAGGTTGAAACATTTGGGCTAAAAGCCTTTAAAAATTCATAATCTTAATTTATAAAACCATATCCAAGCGGGCAAAAAACAGTTAAGAACCGAAACGGATTTTCACAGCGGAGCAAGGCAAATATGAAAATGTGCTTTCCCAGTAAGTTTTTGAGCCCGAGGGCGGGGTTGTTTTTGGCCTTGGCAATGACGTTTTCAATCACCCTGTTCAGCGAGGAAGCCTACAGCCAACAGCAGGTTATCCAGAAAATCGAGGTGCTGGTGAACGACGAAGTGATTTCCGCTTATGACGTCGGCCAGCGCATGGGCCTGGTGCTGCTGGCGACCGGCCAGACCGTCACTTCTGAACAGCAATTAATGCAACTCAGGGACCAGGTTCTGGGCTCGCTTGTTGATGAGCTGCTGCAAGTTCAGGAAGCCCGGGAGTACGAGGTTCCAATCCCCGATGACGAAATTTTTGAGACCTACGCCCGGGTCGCCCAAGGGTACAACCGGACCCCTGAGGGTTTTGGTGATTTGCTGGGTGATTACGGATCCAGCCCCGAGGCGATTATCACCCAGATCAGGGCTGAGTTTGCCTGGCAAAGTTTGGTTAACGGCCGCTACGGCTCGCAAGCTGAGGCAACCGATGAGGAAATCGAAGGCATTCTGCAGGAAATGGTGGCCAATGCCGGCCTCCGGGAGTACCGGCTGTCGGAAATATACTTGATTATCGACGACCCCAGCCAGACAGCCAGGGTGGCTGAGAACGCCCGGCAGATCCGCGGCCGGATCAAGGATTATGTTCAGTTTTCACAGGTTGCGCGCCAGGTTTCACAATCGACCACCGCCGCCCAGGGTGGTGAATTGGGCTGGATTTCTGAAAACCAGCTGGCCCCGGAAATCCTGGCGGTGGTCAAGGATATGGATATTCTGGACATTTCCCAGCCAATCAAATCGGCCGCTGGATATTATATTGTCGCCCTCACCGACCGGCGCAAAATTTTAAGCACCGAGCCAATGGATGAACTTCTTGACCTGAAGCAGCTGGGCTATTTCTTCACCAATGAAACCACCCAGGAACAGGCCCTGGCCTGGTTCGAAAATGCGACAATCAGGGCGGCTGAATTAAAATCCTGCGCCAATCTGCCGGGCCTGGTGGAAGAATTGGGCGAAGTCCTTTTCCGCGACCTGGGTGAAATTTCCCTGAAGCAGCTTAACCCGGATTTACGCGCCATTTTGATGCCGGTTCCGGTCGGCCAGGCAACCGATCCGATCAACACCCCGGACGGATTTATCATTTTTGCCATTTGCAACCGGCGGATGCCGGAAGCCAAACTGCCCAGCAACGATGAAATCCGCAACCAGATCGAAACCCAGCGCATCGCCATGATGGGCAGGCGCTATTTGCGCGACCTCAGGCGCGATGCCATTATCGACTACAGGTAAGGCCCCTGCCCCGATCGCCCTGACGATGGGGGATCCGGCGGGGATCGGCCCGCTGACCACTATCCAGGCCTGGCGCGCCCGGCGCCAACGGTCTCTCCCGCCCTTTGTTTTTATCGGCTCATCGTCAGCCCTACGGGCTCACGACCCGGATCTCCCGGTGGAGGAAATTTCAGATTTCAACCATGCAGCCAGGATTTTTAACAAGGCTTTGCCGGTCTTTTCCTTCCCCTTGAAGGCCGCAGTGGTTCCCGGCCATCCCGACCGCCACAACACCGGCGCTGTAATCCACGCGCTTGACCTGGCGGTAAAAGAGGCGATCGCCGGGAATGTTTCAGCTATTGTCACCAACCCGGTTCATAAGGCGAGCCTTCTGGAAGCCGGCTTTTCCCATCCCGGCCATACCGGTTATCTGGGCGCGGTGACGGGCCGGGTTGCGGTCATGATGCTGGTCAATCCGGAACTGCGGGTGGTCCCGGTGACCGGTCATATTCCGCTCCGGGATGTGTCCAAATCCCTGACCAGAAAACATCTGGTTGAGGTTGCCGGAATTGTCATTGGCGAGCTCAAGGAACGGTTCGGGATCGCCAACCCGAGGATTGCCTTCACTGGCCTCAATCCCCACGCCGGCGAGGGCGGGGCGCTCGGCCAGGAGGAGATTAAAACCATCATTCCGGCGATCAGGGAACTCTACGACTTGGGCCATCAGGTGGCCGGGCCGTTCCCCGCCGATACCGCCTTTGCTCCATCCATGCGCGGGGCCTATGATGCTTTCCTCGCGATGACCCATGACCAGGCCCTGATCCCGATCAAGACCCTGGATTTCCGGTCATCTGTCAATATCACCCTCGGGCTTCCCTTTGTGCGGACCTCACCGGCGCACGGCACCGCTTTTAATATCCTGAAAGAAGGGCGCAGCCCGGATCCCGAAAGCCTGATCCAGGCGCTGTTGATGGCGGCGAGGCTGAGCGGATGAGCGCCGATCCCCTGCCCCCCTTGCGCGAGGTAATTGCCGCCTCGGGCCTGAGCGCAAAAAAAAGCCTCGGCCAGAATTTCCTCCTCGATTTGAATATCACCCGCAAGATCGCCCGCGCGGTGCCAAACCTTGAGACCGCCCACGTCCTTGAGGTCGGCCCCGGTCCCGGCGGCCTGACCCGGGGGCTGTTGCTGGAAGGGGCGGCGAAAGTCACCGCGATCGAAAAAGATGCCCGCTGCATTCCCGCTCTGGAGCAAATTCAGGAGCATTATCCCGAGCGCTTTTGCTTTCATATCGGCGATGCGCTGGAGGCCGATGAAAAGGATTTGCTGGGGGAGGGAAATCTTAAACCCCAGATCGCCGCCAATCTTCCCTACAACATCGCCAGCGCGTTCCTGGTCAAGTGGCTTGAGGGTGAGCCGTGGCCGCCGTTCTGGCATTCTCTGACGGTGATGCTGCAAAAGGAAGTGGCGCTGCGCCTGGTGGCCGGCCCGGGCGTCAAGACCTACGGGCGCCTGTCGGTTCTGGCCCAGTGGCGTTCAATTCCTAAGATCCTGTTTCACATCCCGCCCGAGGCCTTTACCCCGAAACCGAAGGTCACGTCCTCGGTAATCCAGATTATCCCCTCTCACCCGGCGGTGGCGGGCCTGACTGGAAAGAAAATATCCGCTTTTACCCAAACCCTGTTCGGCCAAAGGCGCAAGATTTTGCGCAATGTGTTGAGGCCGTTCGGGGAAACAGTCGGCGATGTTTTGGCAAATGAAGGGATTAACCCCGGCTTGAGACCCGAAAATCTGAGCGTGGAGGAAATTTGCCGCTTGGCGAAAAAATTAATAAATTAAATTTCTTGCGACATTAAATTTTTGACAAAATCAACCAGCCATTTTTGACGAATTCGTTTTTTGCGTTCAACCTTCAGAATAGTCTTAATTTCTTTCAGGTATTCGTCAAAGTCCTGGTTAACCAGCACATAATTATATTCAGGCCAATGACTAAGTTCGTCGTGCGCCGTTTCCATTCTCTTTTCTATTTGTTGTTTTGTATCTTGTCCGCGGCTCATCAATCTTTCCCTTAGAGCGGAAATTGTCGGCGGAAGAATAAAAATACTCACCACATCGGAAGAGTTCTTTTGCAAAATTTGTTGCGTCCCCTGCCAGTCTATATCGAACAAGACATCTTTCCCCTCTCTCAGGGCCTCTTCCACGTCTTTTTTGGGAGTGCCGTAGGCATGATCAAAAACCGTGGCGTATTCCAGAAAGGCTTCCTCATCGACCAGCTTCTGAAAGGTCGCCTGGTCGACGAAATTGTAATCCTCGCCATCCACCTCGCCGGGGCGTTTGGGCCGGGTGGTGGTGGAAATGGAGAGAACCGTCTCGGGGTCCTGCTCGATCAGCGCGCGCGACAGCGTGGTCTTGCCGGCCCCCGAGGGAGAAGACAGAACCAGCATCAAACCACGGCGTTTCGCCTTTTCTGTCATAAGTCTTTTTTCTCAAGTTAAGGTGCGTTAAAAGCTAACCGACTATAAAAGGAACTGGAACATCATTCAAATAGACATTTAGGGTCTGGACTGAATTACCGATGAGGGCTGTGCCACAGCCAAAATCGGTCAGAACAAGGAAAAAGGGATGAAAAATAGCCATTTATTTGAAGCGCTTTTGACAAAGTTCCGCCCGATTTGGGCGTGGCCTCTCCGAGGTTGGCCTGAAAAAGCAGTAAAATGCGTCGAAAATACGCGCCGATACCCCATATCGCCTGTGTTTTTCTCCTCTTTTACAATTTTTTCAGGACCAACACAGTTCCACTCG
This sequence comes from Pseudomonadota bacterium, assembly GCA_022566215.1. Classification (GTDB taxonomy): domain Bacteria; phylum Pseudomonadota; class Alphaproteobacteria; order Sphingomonadales; family SMXR01; genus SMXR01. The sequence goes on from JADFJJ010000004.1 coordinate 16,741, forward strand.
GCAACCCGGTTCAGGCCCTAATGAAAAACCCGAAAAATATCCTGATCACCGGCGCCTCCAGCGGAATTGGCGAGGAAGTGGCCAAACAGTACGCGGCCCCGGGCATCACCCTGGCGATTACCGGGCGCAACAAGAAGCGCCTTGAGGCGGTCAAAAAGGCGCTCCAGGCCAAGGGCGCTGCCGTGATCGCCAAGGTACTGGATGTCACCGGCCAGAAGGCGATGGAAACCTTTATCCGTGAGGTCGATAAAACCGCCCCGTTGGATCTGGTGATCGCCAACGCCGGGGTCGGGGTCCAGGCGGGCGATTTCAAATCCGTTGATCAGGCCGCCAAGTTCACCATCACCGTCAATGTCTTCGGGGTTTTCAACACCATCCACCCGGCGCTGGAGATTTTTGAAGCACGCGGCCGCGGCCAGATCGCGATCGTCTCATCCCTGGCCGGCTGTATCGGCCTGCCCGGCTCTCCGATCTATTCCGCCAGCAAAAACGCGGTCCGGGCTTACGGCGAGGCGCTGCGGGCGGTCTATCAGGGTAAAGGGATCGAGATCAACGTCATCTGCCCGGGCTGGGTGCGGAGCCGGATTACCGATAGGAACGAATATTCGATGCCGTTCTTTATGGAGGTGGATAAGGCGGCCGCCATCATCATCCGCGGGTTGGCGAAAAACCAGGCGCGGATATCCTTCCCCGCCCCGATGGCGGCATTAATCAAGACCATGACCATCCTGCCGATCAGCCTGGCGCTCAAAATCCTTGGCCGCATCACCATGCGCGGCCGGGCTTGAACGTTTGGCTCCTGCGCGGTTTTGTCATACCGGCAGAGGCCAACCCCTCCCTGTCATACCCGCCGCCTGAGCGGATATCCGGGAAATTCCGATGCAATTCTCCAGCTTTTATAACAAAACCAAAACCCGGATGCCCGAATAAATCGGGCATGACCACCACTTATTTTGTCATACCCGCCCCCGTGCGGGTATCCGGACTTTTGTTTTTGTTTAGGAGGCACTATGGATTCCCGCTTACGCGGGAATGACAACAAGTAACAAAGGGCCAGACCCCCGCATGGAGGCGGGGGTGACAAAAAAGAAGTCGGGAATGACAGAGTGCTCTATGATATTTTTCGGACCGCGATTTCTTACCTATGTAGCGCCACTACATAGGTGCAGTAATAGACGGGCAAAGATCGGGGAACAACCATATCGAAAATCGATAGCGGTGTCGGGCATCTGACTAATTGCTGGAACCTTCCCTCTGGAACCTGCGCCATTTTCGAACGTTTTTGTTGTGCTGATCCAGGGTATCGGCAAAGACATGGCCGCCGGAGCCGTCGGCGACAAAATAAAGCGCATCTGAGTGTGCCGGATTAAAGACCGCTTCCAGCGCGGCGCGGCCGGGATTGGCGATCGGCCCGGGCGGCAGGCCGGTGTGGATATAGGTGTTGTAGGGAGTGTCCCTTTCCAACTCCGAAAGAAGGATCGGGCGGCCCAGCGGCACGCCGCCGGTCAGCCCGTAAATCACCGTCGGGTCCGACTGCAGGCGCATGCCCCGCTTAAGCCGGTTCAGAAACACCGCGGCGATCAGCGTACGTTCTTCAGCAATGCCGGTTTCCTCTTCGACCATCGAGGCCAGGATAACCGCCTCCTCAAGGCTCATGAAGGGCAGCGAAAAATCGTAATCGGCCCACAAATCCTCAAGCAATCTGTCGCGGTTTTCGGCCATGCGGCGGAGAATATCCGGGCGGCTGTCGCCGCGCTCGAAAAGATAGGTCTCGGGCAGCAGCGTCCCCTCCCCCGGAAGCTCTTTAATCTCACCGGTCAGCTTCTCTTCCCCAAGCAGCAGAGCGGCCACCTGGGCGCTGGTCAGGCCTTCCGGGAAAGTAATCTTGTGCAGGACGGTTTTTCCCGTCAGCAGGATATTCAAAATCTCGGATTGGCTGGCGCCCGCCGGGATCAGGAACTCGCCAGCCTGCAAATCCCCGGCCGCCCCGGACAGCCGCGCGGTCCAGTAAAATGCCGCCTTTACCTCCAGCACCCCGTGGCGTTCCAAAAGCGCGGCGGCCGATTTCAGGGTCGCCCCCCTGGGGATAATGACGGTGCGGTCATCCGCCGCCGGGCCGGCGCGGTAGAAGAAATAAAAATCGCTTAAGGTCAGGGCCAGAAAGACCGCCAGCGCCACCGACGGCAGGATCATCCAGGCGGCTGGTTTGCGAATTTTCTTAAGGCTGGCCATCAAAGGTAAGTATAACCCCCGGCATTGCTGGAATGAAAGCAAAAGCGCCTTAATCGGCGAACTCTGTAAAAATCAGCGAGGCATTGGTGCCGCCAAAACCGAACGAGTTGGAGAGCACCGTCTTGATTTCCCGTTCCCGGGCTTTCAGGGGCACCAGGTCGATGCCGGTGCAATCGTCGTCGAGGTCTTCCAGGTTGAGCGTCGGCGGGGCGATATTGTTGTTCATGGCGAGGATCGAAAAGATCGATTCCACCGCCCCCGCGGCGCCCAGCAAATGCCCGATCGAGGATTTGGTCGAGGACATGGAAAGCTTGCCCGCGGCTTCGCCGAACAGGCGCTTGACCGCGGCAAATTCAATCTCATCGCCCAACGGCGTCGAGGTTCCATGAGCATTGATATAATCAATATCCGCCGGGTTCATGCCGGCGCGCTTCAGGGCCGCCTCCATCGCCCGGTAGGCGCCGCCGCCATCGGGCGCTGGCGCGGTAACGTGATAGCCGTCGCCCGACATGCCATAGCCGACCACTTCGGCGTAAATCTTCGCCCCGCGGGCTTTGGCGTGTTCCAGCTCTTCCAGGATTAAAATGCCGGCGCCCTCGCCCATGACAAACCCGTCACGGCCCTTGTCCCACGGGCGGGAAGCCCGTTTGGGCGTATCATTATAGTGGGTGCTGAGCGCCCGGGCCTGGCTGAACCCGGCGACAGCAACCCCGCAGATCGCGCTTTCGGCCCCGCCCGCGAGCATGATATCCGCGTCATCCAGGGCGATCATGCGGGCGGCGTCGCCAATCGCATGCGCGCCTGAAGAACAGGCCGTCACGGTGGCGTGGTTGGGGCCCTTGAAGCCATATCTGATTGAAACATTGCCGGCCACCAGGTTGATCAGGCAGCTGGGAATAAAATGAGGGCTGACGCGCCGCGGGCCTTGTTCGTGAAGCGTAATCGAAGACGCCTCAATCCCCGGCAGGCCGCCGACCCCGGCGCCGATTGCGACCCCGGTGCGGATTTTTTCTTCCTCCGAAAGATCCCCGATGCCGGCATCTTCCACCGCCATGATCGCCGCCGCCATCCCGAGCTGGATAAAAAAGCCGACCCGGCGCTGCTCTTTCGGGGTCATCCAGTCATCGGGATTGAAAGTGCCGTTCTTGCCGTCGCCAAAAGGAACCTCGCCAATCACCTGGCAGGATATTCCGGTGGCGTCAAAGCGGGTGAAGGGGCCAAGACCCGATTCCCCTGCGATCAGGCGCTTCCAGCTTTCTTCAACCCCCGAGGCCAGTGGTGTGACCATTCCTATTCCAGTGACAACGACACGTCTCATAGCTTGCGGTCCCCTTCTAAGATGTTCTATATAGGCGACTTTTGCGGCTTTTCACAAAACAAATTGTCCTAGAGCACATTAACGCCAAATCAAACAGACAGCCCGCCCGATAGCTGGCTGCCTGTGATAAAAAAACAGAAACCGGCTATTAAGAGGCCGATTTGATAAATTCGATGGCGTCTTTAACGGTCTGGATTTTTTCTGCCGCATCATCCGGGATTTCGATACCGAATTCCTCTTCAAACGCCATCACCAGCTCAACCGTATCCAGGCTGTCGGCCCCCAAATCGTCAATAAAACTGGCGCTTTCGGTGACTTTGTCTTCGTCGACACCGAGGTGTTCCACGACAATTTTCTTAACGCTAGCTGCAATATCAGTCATCTGTTAATCCTCGTCCTTGTTTCTGTTTTAAATCCCGCCCCTCAGGCAATTCGAATTTCGCCGCTTTCCTAGCATACAACGTGTTTGTTTGCCAAGCAGTCGAATGGTTTTTTTTAGCGCCCCCGGGCATTGACCTCAAAAGGTCTTATAACACCGCTTAGGGTCTGAACTCAATTACCAATGTTTTCCGCGGCACAGTCCTCATCGGCAACCCGGTACAGACCCTAGATCATAGCCATACCGCCGTTGATATGGAGCGTCTGGCCGGTGATATAGGAAGCCTCGTCCGATGCCAGATAAAGAACACCGGCGGCAATTTCATCAGGCGTTCCCATCCGCCCAAGCGGAATTTGGGCCACCAGTTTGGCCTTTTGGTCGTCGCTCAAGCCGTCGGTCATCGGGCTTTCGATAAACCCGGGGGCGATGCAGTTTACCGTGATGCCGCGGCTCGCCACCTCCTGGGCCAGCGATTTGGAAAAGCCGATTAACCCGGCTTTCGAGGCGGCGTAGTTGGCCTGTCCCGGATTGCCGGTGACGCCAACAATGCTGGTGATCGAAATAATGCGCCCGAAACGCGCCTTCATCATTCCCCTCAAGCACGCTTTGGAGAGCCTGAAAGCAGCTTCCAGGTTAACTTTCAGGACATCTTGCCAGTCCTGCTCAGACATCCTGACAAGCAGGCTGTCACGGGTGATCCCGGCGTTGTTGACCAGGATATCCAGCCCGCCTAACCTTTGTTGCGCCTCAGCCGCCAGACGGTCGACGTCTTCCATCGAAGAAAGATTTGCGGGGATGGCGATGGCGCCTATTTCTTCCGCCAGGCCCTTGAGCCGTTCAATCCGGGTGCCGGAAATGGCTACGCTCGCGCCGTTCTTTACCAGAGCCTTGGCGATCGCTTCCCCCAGAGCCCCGGTAGCGCCTGTTACAAGTGCTTTTTTGTCTTTTAAATCAAACATTTATAATAATTTCCTAAACTTAGATATGGTTCTTTATAAAATAGTCCATGTCATCTGGAGATTCGATATTGGTAATGCCCAGCGAGGGGTCGATGCGCCTTCCCAGGCCCGAGAGAACCTTGCCGGCGCCGCATTCCACCAGCTGGATAACCCCGATTTCTGAAAGCCTCAGGATCGATTCCCGCCAGCGCACAACCCCGGTGATCTGCTGGACCAGCAGGTGGCGGATTTCCTCGACATCGGTAACCGGGCAGGCGGTTACGTTGGAAATGACCGGCATGGCGGGCGCCCGCAGATCCACAACCGCCAGCGCTTTGCCCATTTCTTCCGCTGCCTGTTCCATCAGGGGACAATGAAAGGGCGCGCTGACAGGCAGCAAAAGGCCCCGTCTTGCGCCCTTTTCCTTGGCGATCTCGATCGCCCTTATCACCGCTCCCTTATGACCGGAAACCACCACCTGGCCCGGGGCGTTGTCGTTGGCGACGGTGCAAATCTGACCTTCGGCGGCTTCCTCGGCGACCTCCCTGGCGACCTCAAAATCAAGCCCCAGCAGCGCCGCCATCGCCCCCTCGCCGACCGGAACCGCGCGCTGCATCGCCTGGCCGCGTTTTTTCAGCAAGGTCGCGGCGTTGCTCAAGGTCAGGCTGCCGGCGGCGGTCAGGGCCGAATATTCGCCCAATGAATGTCCGGCAACATAATCCGCCAGGTCGGGCAGCATAAATCCCTTGGCTTCCAGGGTGCGGATAATTGCGATGCTGACCGCCAGCAGCGCCGGCTGTGAATTTTCGGTCAGGATCAATTCTTCCGCCGGCCCCTCAAACATCAACTTTGAGAGATTTTGGCCAAGAACGCTGTCAACTTCCTCAAAAACCGCCCTTGCCGCGGGATAAGTCCCGGCCAGGCCCTGGCCCATTCCAACGTGTTGAGATCCCTGGCCCGGGAAAATAAATGCGCGCATAAAAATTAGCCCCTTAATTGGCGCCCCACACCGTGCGAGTTTGATATACTATGCCATAAAATCACAAACAGGAAGAGGCTTCCGCCGCGATAAATAAAAATATCCCAAAGGACGGATTTTGCTTGCGAAACGCGATCCCAGAGGGTATAGACCCCCCTGATTTTAAGCAAGCTGGAGGTTCCGCCGCTTGATATGCGGAAAGCGATCAGCACAGGAGAAAAAAATGGCTTTTTATGAGCACGTTTTCATCGTGCGCCCGGATCTTACCGAAGCGCAGGTGAAGACCATGACCGGCGATTTCGCAAAAATTCTGAAAAAAGGCGGCGGCAAGTTGGCCAAGGAAGAATACTGGGGCCTCAGAACCCTCGCCTACCAGATCAAGAAAAACAAAAAAGCACACTATATCATGTTCAACATCGACGGCCCGCACCCTGCGATCGCCGAGATGGAGCGCCACCAGCGCCTTGACGACAATATTCTGCGCATTATGACCATCCGGGTGGATGAGCTGGAGGAAGGCCCGTCGGTAATGATGCGCGCCAAGCCGTCCGATGATTATGACGATCGCCGTCCGCGCCGTTTTGACCACAAACGGGACGATAGAGGCGGTCACAAACGGGATGACCGGGAAGCCCACAAACGGGATGACCGGGCCGAGAACAAACCGGATGATAAAGAGTCCGGTAAAAAGGGAGAGGAAAAATGAACACCGGTTTTAAGAAAAAACCCTTTTTCCGGCGGCGCAGAACCTGCCCCTTTTCCGGCCAGGACGCGCTCAAGATAGATTACAAGGACGTGCGGCTTCTTTCCCGCTTCATTTCCGAGCGCGGTAAAATCGTTCCGGCGCGAATCACGTCGGTTTCGGCCAAGAAGCAGCGTGAACTGGCCAAGGCCATCAAACGCGCCCGCACCCTTGCGCTGCTGCCGTTCATTCAGAATTAAGGGGACCTCTCATGCAAATCATTCTTCTGGAACGGGTCGGCAAACTGGGCAAGATCGGCGACGTTGTCACCGTCAAGGACGGCTACGCCCGGAATTTCCTGCTGCCCGCGAAAAAAGCTCTCCGCGCCACCGCCGCCAACAAAAAATATTTTGAAGAACAACGCCAGCAAATCGAGGAGCGCAACAAAAAACAGATCGTCGAGGCTGAAAAACTGGCCAAGACCGCCGTCAGCGTCAAGGTCGTGCTGCTGCGCCAGGCCGGTGAGTCGGGCCAGCTGTATGGTTCCGTCACCGCCCGGGATATCGCGGCGTCCTTAAGAAAAGAGGGCATCCAGGTGCGCCGCGGCAACATCGTCATGGAAATCCCGATCAAGGAGATCGGCATCTCCAGGGTCAAGGTCAGCCTCCACGCCGAGGTGATCATTGAGGTTGATGTCAATGTCGCCCGCTCCGCCGAGGAAGCGCAGGCGCAAGTTATCGCCGTTGAAAAACTGTTCGAGACCAAGGAACTGGCCGAAGCCGCCGAGGAAGCCCTCCACCAGCAAGAGCCGGATGAACAAGAAGCTGGCGATGAAGTCACAGAGGAAACCAAAGAGAAAACCAAAGAAGAACCCTCTAAGGAGGCGATGGAGACCTCTACAGAAAAAAAATCTGCAAAAAAGCCCACCGGGGAAAAGAGCAAGGCTAAAGCTGAATCGAGCGCCAAAAAGAAAGACAAATAAAGAAAATAACACAAGTTGTTCAAGCGGCCCTCTCCGGGGGCCGTTTTTTTTAAAGTTATCCCCGCTCTTTTCCCCCTGTGAAAAAAACAGCGGGGTTAATATTATGATGAGCGCGACAGCCGCCCCTTGTTATAGTTACAAACAATCCTGAATATATTTGGGGGAAATATCAAAATGGCTGTCACACTGAAAACCGGCGAAAGCGACAAACAGAGCGCCAATGATGATCTGCAGTACAAGGCCCTGCCCCATAACCTGGAGGCCGAGCAAGCGCTTCTGGGCGCCCTTTTGATCAACAACACCGCGGCCGAGAAGGTCCAGGGTTTCCTGTTTCCAGAACACTTCTTCGAGCCGGTTCACGGGCGCATCTATGAAGCGATCGTAAAGCTGGTGGAGCGCGGCCAGACCGCCGATCCGATCAAGCTTAAACCCTATTTTGAAGACGATCCGGCGCTCGAGGACGTCGGCGGCACCTCTTATATTGTCCGTCTGGCGGGCTCGGCGCCAACCATATTCAACCCGGAAGATTACGCCCGCACCATCTATGATCTGGCGCTGCGCCGCGACCTGATCGAGATTTCCGAAAAAATGATGACCACCGCCTATGACAGTCCGATCGATTCGTCCGCTTCCGAGCAAATCGAGGAAGCTGAAAAAGATCTCTTCAACCTGGCCGAACTGGGCGCCGCCCAAGGTGGTTTTTTGCGCTTCAGCGGGGCCCTGAACGAAGCGCTGGAAAATATCCGTTCGGCCAAGAGCGACCCCGATGCGCTCTCCGGGGTAACCACCGGGCTTCACAGCCTGAATGAAAAAATCGGCGGGCTGCACAAATCCGACCTGGTGATCCTGGCCGGGCGCCCGGCGATGGGCAAAACCGCATTGGCCACCAATATCGCGTTCGCCGCCGCCAAGCGCTACCTGGAGGACAAGAAGGCCGGCAAGGACCCGGACAAATCCAAGGGCGCGGTGGTCGGGTTTTTCTCGCTCGAAATGTCCACCGACCAACTGGCCACCCGGATCCTCGCCGAACGCTCGGGGATCGCTTCCGACAAACTCCGGCGCGGCAAGATCAAGGAAAGCCAGTTCCGGGAAATCGTCCGGGCGGTCCATGAGCTGGAAGAGGTGCCGCTGTTTATCGACGACACCCCGGGCCTGACGATTGCCGCCTTGCGGACCCGGGCGCGGCGCCTGAAAAGGCTTGAGAACCTGTCCCTGATCGTGGTCGATTACCTGCAGCTGCTGCGCGGCACCGGCAGGGGCACCTCGGGCGAAAGCAGGGTTATGGAAATTTCCGAGATCACCCGCGGGCTCAAGAACCTGGCCAAGGAGCTGAACGTGCCGGTGCTGGCGCTGTCACAGCTGTCCCGCCAGGTCGAGCACCGCGACAACAAACGCCCGCACCTGGCTGACCTCAGGGAATCCGGCACGATCGAGCAGGATGCCGATATTGTTTTGTTTGTCTACCGCGAGGAATATTACAAGGAAAAGGAAAAGCCCGGCGACGAAAACTCCGAGGCCTTCATGAAATGGCAAGCCGATATGGAAAATCTCTATGGAAAAGCGGAAATAATTATCGGCAAACAACGGCACGGCCCGACCGGAACGGTGTCGTTACACTTCAATAGCGAATTGACACGGTTTACAGATTCAAAAGACGAAGAATATCTGCCGGACAAGATTGGCTAAAGGGACCGGTACGGATAATGGAATTGCTCTCCCTCATCGGCAGGTATTTTATCGCTGGCCTGGCGGAAATCGGCCGCCTGGTAATCTTTACCAAGGAAGTGGTGAGCCACCTCGTCCGGCCGCCCTTTTATTTCTCGATGGTCGGCCGCCAGATACTGACAATTGGCTATTTCTCCCTGCCCGTAGTGGGGCTGACCGCGATCTTCACCGGCGCCGCCCTGGCCCAGCAGATCTTTGTCGGCACCGGGCGTTTTAACGCCGAGGCGGCGGTCGCCGGGATCACCGTTATCTCGATTGTCCGCGAACTGGGCCCGGTGCTGGCCGGCCTGATGGTGGCGGGACGGGTGTCGTCCGCGATCGCCGCCGAAATTGGCACCATGCAGGTCTCGGAACAGATCGATGCGCTGGTAACGCTGTCCACCCACCCCCATAAATACCTGGTGGTCCCGAGATTGATCGCCGCTGTCCTTACCCTGCCCTTGCTGGTGATTGTCGCCAACATCATCGGCGTCTTCGGCGGGTTTTTGGTCGGCACCCAAAAGCTTGGCTTCAATGCCTCCAACTACCTGCAGGTGACGGTCGATTTCCTGGAAGCCTCGGACATTCATTCCTCGCTGGTCAAGGCCGCGGTGTTCGGCTTCATTATCGCCCTGCTGGGCTGCTACCACGGTTTCAAGAGCCGGGGCGGCGCCGAGGGGGTCGGAGCGGCCACCACCAACGCCGTGGTCAGCGCCTTTATCCTGATCCTTTTGGCCAACCTGATTATCACCGTGAATGTGTTCGGCTCATGAAAACCAGGGTAAAAATATCAATCCGGAATTTGACCAAAAGCTTTGGCTCCAACCAGGTTCTCAAAGGGCTCGACCTCGATATCATGGAAGGCGAATCGGTGGTTGTGATCGGCGGCTCCGGCACCGGCAAGTCGGTGCTGGTCAAATGCATCCTGGGCCTGTTGGCGCCGGATAGCGGCGAGATCCTGATCGACGGCCGCGACATGACCACTGCCAGCCGCGCCGAACATGGCGAATTTATGAAAAAGGTCGGCATGCTGTTCCAGGGGGGCGCGCTGTTTGATTCCCTCACGGTCTGGGAAAACGTCGCCTTCGGCCTGATCCGGGCGCACGGCATGAACAAGGATGAAGCCCACGGGATTGCGATCAAAAAACTGGCCCGGGTCGGGCTCGGGGAAGACGTCAGCGGCCTGACCCCGGCGGAGCTGTCGGGCGGCATGAAAAAGCGCGTCGCGCTGGCCCGGGCGATCGCCGCCGAGCCCGAGATCATCTTCTTCGACGAGCCGACCACCGGCCTCGACCCGATCATGGCCGATGTCATCAACCGCCTGATCACCGAATGCGTCAAGGAGCTCGGCGCCACCACCCTGACCATCACCCACGATATGTCGAGCGTCCGCAAGATCGCCGACCAGGCTGCCATGCTCCACGACGGCCGGATCATCTGGCATGGCAGCCGCCGCGCCATGGACACCACCAAAAACCCCTTCGTGCGCCAATTCACCACCGGCAGCGCCAAGGGGCCGATCAAAATGATCACCCGAGGGCCGGAGTGATGGCCAGCCTTAAGCAAACCTTCGTGTGCCAGTCGTGCGGGGCGGTCAGCAGCAAATGGCAGGGCAAATGCGATGCCTGCGGGCAATGGAATTCTTTTGTCGAGGAAGCCCCGCTGGAAGCCCCCGGCTTTGAGGGCGGCGCCAAAAAGGGCAAGGTGGTGACGTTCGCCAGTCTCGCCGCCAAGACTCAGCTGGACCCCCGCCTGATGACCGGGATCGGGGAATTCGACCGGGCGCTGGGCGGCGGAGCGGTGCCCGGCACGGCGATCCTGGTCGGCGGCGATCCCGGCATCGGCAAATCCACCCTGCTGCTGCAGGCGTTGGCCAACATGGCCAAAAGGGGCCTGAAGTGCGTTTACATTACGGGCGAAGAATCGGTCGACCAGATCAGGCTGCGGGCGGCGCGCCTTGGGCTCGGGGATGCCGACGTCAAGCTGGCCTCCGAGACCCGGGTGCGTGATATCCTGACCACTCTTTCCGGGGCTGAAAAATTTGATGTGGTGGTGATCGATTCGATCCAGACCATGTATTCGGACGCCGCCGGCGCCTCCCCCGGGTCGGTCACACAGGTCCGGCTGTCGTCCCAGAACCTGATCCACTTCGCCAAGAAATCCGGGACCGCGATCTTCCTGATCGGCCATGTCACCAAGGACGGCCAGATCGCCGGCCCCAAGACCATGGAGCACATGGTCGACACGGTTTTGTATTTCGAAGGCGAGAAAACCCAACAGTACCGGATCCTGCGGGCGGTCAAGAACCGTTTCGGCGGGATCGATGAAATCGGCGTGTTCGAAATGACCGGAAAGGGTCTGATGGAGGTTAAAAACCCCTCCTCGCTGTTTCTTTCCGAACACAAGGAAAACACTGAAGGGGTGGCGGTGTTCCCTTCTGTAGAGGGAACCCGTTCGCTGCTGGCGGAGATTGAGGCGCTGGTGGTCCCCTCGTCCGCCGCCAACCCGAGGCGCGCGGTGGTCGGCTGGGACGCCGGAAGGCTGGCGATGATCCTGGCGGTCCTGGATTCCCGGCTCGGCCTCGGTTTCGGGGCCTCGGACATTTACCTCAACATCGCCGGCGGCCTTCGGGTGGTGGAGCCGGCGGCGGACCTGCCGGCGGCGGCGGCGCTGATCTCGTCACTGACCAAACGCGCGCTGCCGGCCGATATGGTTATGATCGGGGAAATTTCGCTGTCCGGGGAGATCCGCCCGGTCACGCACCTTAAAGCCAGATTGAAGGAAGCGGAAAAGCTCGGTTTCGCCCGCGCTCTGGTGCCCGCCGCTTCCAAACTGCCCAAAACCTCGCTTAACCTGATAAAAGCGGAAAAAGTGGCGGACTTACTGGATTTATTTGAAATGAAAAAAGGATAGAGAAATGGCAAAACAACCTGAACTTCGTCAAGCCCAACTGTCCAAAGAAGAAATGGAAAGGGCAATAATAAAGATAGATCGTAGGATAGCTGAAATCAATGATTTCGATATAGAGTCCATTGCCGAAAGAAGTGATCCAAAAATTAAAGCCCTTGAGGTAAAACTTGATGCCCTTCTAATGTCAATTTTCGACGCTGATACGCATGAATATAATCGATATAGTCGCAGTGTAACCAGAATTGACAGAGCAGGCTATAGTACGCACGGCACCCCAATTGAAGAAGTGAGGGAAGGATTAAAAAATGGTCTCGGAGCTTCAAAAGCTCAACTGGAAGGAATAAAGTCTGGCTTCCTTGAGGATTTGGAGGATATGGGTTTTTCCTCAGGAGTTGCTCCTGAAACAAAGCAATCACTATCCTCCACGCTGGAGGGTTTGCATCAAGAAATTCAAGAAAAATGTTTGCAAACTTTTGAGGCAGGGGCTTTCGCTGAGGCGGTTGAAAAAAGTTTCAAAATTGTTCGAGACAAACTTAGAAACCTGACGGGCCACGAAACCGGCTCAGAGGCCTTTGGAAAGGGAAATCTACACATAAAGGGAGCTGCAGCCGCGAATGTCGAAGATGATTTTAACCAGGCTGTAAAATTTTTGACGATGTCCATTGATATGTTCAGAAATGAAAAAAGCCATACATCCGACGGCCAGATTGATGACCCCGTGCGAGCCCACCATTATTTAACATTGAGCAGCCTTGCCTTAAATTTACTTGAAGGGGCCGAAATTAGGCCCAAGCCTAAGATTGACAGGTGATTTACCAAAACGATAGGCTCTTGCTTAAATTTACCAATTCGTCGAACCATCGGCCAGAGGGTTTAGTATGAATTTTGCCGCCATAGATTTTGAAACCGCCAACTCAAAGCGAACCAGTATTTGTCAGGTTGGTCTTGCTATTTTTCAAAACGGAAAACTTAAGGAGCAATGGACCTCGTTGGTAAACCCTAAAGATTATTTTGAACCGATGAATATCTCAATTCATGGAATTGAGGAATCTGATGTGAAAAAAGCCCCTCTTTTCCCTAAAATTTATGAAGGTATTAAGGCAAGAACCAAAAATTTAGTAGTCGTGAGTCACACAACTTTTGACCTTGTCGCTTTGGAACAAGCTGTAAAATTACATAAATTGAAAGAGTTTGAATGTGATTGGTTAGATACTGCGAGCGTAGCAAGAAGGGCATGGAAAGAATTTTCCCAAACTGGTTATGGTTTAGGAAATTTAGCTTCTGAATTTGGATTTAAGTTTAATCACCACGATGCGGGTGAAGACGCCCGCGTGTGTGGCGAAATTCTAGTTAAAGCAATTAAAGACACCGGTATAAATCTCGAAGATTGGCTTGAAAGGGTACAAAAACCAATATCCCCTAGCTCTTCCTATGTCTCTCTTGAAGGAAATATACAAGGTCCGCTTCTTGGCGAAGTTGTTGTTTTTACAGGGGCGCTATCTATGTCAAGAAGAGAAGCTGCAGAAATGGCTGCTCAGGTGGGATGTGATGTAAAATCCAAGGTTACTAAAAAAACCACTCTTTTGATTTTGGGGGATCAGGACATCTCTAAACTCCAGGGCCATACTAAGAGTTCTAAACATAGAAAAGCCGAGGAATTGATTTCAAAGGGACATCAAATAAGAATTATTGGGGAAACTGACTTCATCGCCCTAACAAAGTTATATTAGGCGTTTCTGCTTTGGATTTATTTGATATAAAGGCGAAGGCCTGAAAAATGAGGAGATGTGAGGATAAAATATGTTTGGTTTGAACGTCTTTGACATAATCTTGAGCATTGTGATGATTGTCTCGACCCTGGGGGGATTTTCCAAGGGGTTTACCACCGAAGTTCTGAAAGTCGTGGCCTGGGCCGGGGCGATCTTTTTGACCATCATCGCCCTGCCGATCTCAACCAGCTTCATGGCGGATTACATCTCCTCGCTTTTTCTGGCCAAGCTGGTGGGGATGGCCGTCATCTTTGTGGTCAGTTTCTTTTTTCTCAATTTTCTCGCCAAGTTTGTCGGCGGGCGCATCCGCTCTTCCTTTATCGCCCCGATCGACCGGGGACTGGGGGCGCTGTTCGGATTCGCCCGCGGGGCGCTGATCCTGTCCGCGGTCTATCTGATGTACAGCTACCTGGCGGCCGAGAAGGACCAGCCCGCCTGGCTGATGGAAGCGCGCTTCCAGCCGCTGCTGGCTGACGGCGCCGCGGCCCTGAAGGCGATTACCCCGGAGCTGTTCGCACGCGCCGGGGAAATCACCGATGAGGCGCTGGCTGTGGATACCGATACGATCCTCCAGAATATGAAAACCAATATGCCGGACCCCGGCGGGGTCAAGGATGCGGTGGTGGATTATACCCTTGAACACCGCGATGAACTGGAGGATTTGATCGAAGAAGTTGGCGGCGGAGAGGACCAGGAGGGGTGATTATTTGCTTTCCTTTTGGCGGGAAACTGGTAGAAGGCGGGGCAACAACCCTGTCCTACAGGAAAAGAGGCGTGCTGAGCCGCGATCATTGATGACCGAGCGTTTAGATAAAGCCCTGCCCAGGCACCCTTTTGATGACGACAAATTACGCGAAGAATGTGGTGTATTCGGGATTTTCGGCTCCAAGGATGCCGCCCCGCATACTGCGCTTGGCCTTCATGCCCTGCAGCACCGGGGGCAGGAATCGGCTGGTATTCTGTCCTTTGACGGCCAGACCTTCCACATCCACCGGGCGCTCGGCCTGGTCGGCGACAACTTTTCAGAAAATTCGGTTATCTCCCGGCTGAAGGGCCATGCGGCAATCGGCCACGTCCGTTATTCGACCGCCGGGGGAACTATTTTGCGCAATGTCCAGCCGCTGTTCGCCGAATTATCCTCGGGCGGGTTCGGGATTTGCCACAATGGCAACCTGACCAACGCCGGGCTGCTGCGCAAGCAACTGGTCAAGCGCGGCGCCATTTTCCAGTCGACCTCGGACACCGAGGTGATTATCCACCTGATGGCGACCTCCAGCTATTCGACCTTCCTGGACCGCTTCATTGACGCCCTCAGGCAGCTTGAAGGCGCCTATTCGCTGGTCGCCATAACCCCCAAAGGCCTGATCGGGGTGCGTGATCCCTTAGGGGTCAGGCCGCTGGTGCTGGGGCAGCTGGAAGACGGGGTGCAGATCCTGTCGTCGGAGACCTGTGCGCTGGATATTATCGGCGCCAAGTACGTCCGTGACGTCCAGCCCGGCGAGATTGTCAACATCACCCGCAAGGGCATCACCTCGATGAGCCCGTTCCCGCGCCTGAAA
Organism: Pseudomonadota bacterium; assembly: GCA_022566215.1. Classification (GTDB taxonomy): domain Bacteria; phylum Pseudomonadota; class Alphaproteobacteria; order Sphingomonadales; family SMXR01; genus SMXR01. Next base: position 32,193 of record JADFJJ010000004.1, read on the forward strand.
CCCCGGCCGTGCATTTTCGAACATGTTTATTTCTCCCGCCCCGACAGTTTTGTCGACCAGAAGAACGTCTATGGGGTCAGGAAGCGAATCGGCGCGGAACTGGCGGCGGAAGCCCCGGCCAAGGCCGACCTGGTTGTCGCGGTTCCCGATTCGGGAAACCCGGCGGCGATCGGTTATGCCCAGGCGGCAAAGCTGCCGTTTGAAATGGGAATTATCCGCAACCACTACGTAGGCCGCACCTTTATCGAACCGACCGACCATATCCGCCACCTCGGGGTCAAGCTGAAGCACAACGCCAATGCTGGCCAACTTAAGGGCAAATCGGTGATTCTGGTCGATGACAGCATTGTCCGCGGCACCACCTCGGTCAAGATTATCGATATGGTGCGCAACGCCGGGGCCAAGGAGGTGCACATGCGCATCGCCTCGCCGGCGATCACCCACTCGTGCTTTTACGGGGTCGATACCCCGAACCGTGAGGAATTGCTGGCCTCGCGCATGGATGTCGACAAGATGGCCGGATACATCGGTGCCGACAGCCTGGCTTTTGTTTCCATGGACGGGCTGTACCGGGCGGTGGTCGGGGATGCGCGAAACAACGCCAGCCCGCAGTATTGCGACGCCTGTTTCTCGGGCGAATATCCGACCTCCCTGAGCGATCTGGCGGAAGGCGACGAACCCCGTCAGCTTTCCCTTATTTCAATTAAAATTCAATAAGTTAGCACAGGTTCTTCATGTCTGAAAAAGGTTTTTCTGGACGCCTGGCGCTGGTCACCGGAGCAACCGCCGGCCTGGGCCGCGCGGTTTCCCTGGCGCTGGCTTCAGCGGGCGCCCATGTGATTGCTGTGGGCCGGAAAAAGCAGGGCCTGGAGGCGCTGGACGACGAAATTCGGGCGCTCGGCGGCGAAGCCACCCTGGCGCCGCTGGACTTAACCAAAGGCGCTGGCATTGATGAGCTGGGCGGGGTTATATTTGAACGCTGGAAAAAACTCGATATCCTGGTCGGAAACGCCGGAATTCTGGGGCCCATGAGCCCGCTTTCACACGTCCCGCCGAAACAGTGGCAGGAAGTAATCGATATCAATCTCACCGCCAATTTCCGGCTGATCCGCTCGATGGACACCCTGCTTCGGGCCTCAGAGGCCGGGCGGGCGGTCTTCATCACCTCGAACATCACCCGCGGAAGCCGCGCTTATTGGGGCCCGTATGCCGCCTCCAAGGCGGCGCTGGAGATGCTGGTGCTGACCTACGCCGCGGAGACCCGGCAAAGCGCCCTTAAAGTCAATCTGGTCAATCCCGGAGCGATGCGCACCAGCATGCGCGCCAAGGCCTATCCCGGCGAAGACCCCAAGACCCTTGCCACGCCCGAGCAAATTGCCCCGAAAATTCTGCCCCTGCTGAGGCCGGAATTCGACCAGACCGGGCAGCGTTTCGATGTTGCGGATATGTAACCCCGGGCTACTTCTTTTTCAGATAAGGGTTCTTTCCCCCCTTGACCTGCAGCCGCAATGGAATCCCGGGCAGCTTGAAGGTCTGGCGCAGCTCGTTTTCCAAATAGCGCAAATAGCTGGCCGGGATGTCGTCCGGCCGGTTGGCATACAGCGCAAAGGTCGGCGGCCGGGTCTTTATTTGGGAAATATAACGGATTTTCAGCACCCGGCGGGCCGCCAGCGGCAGCGGATGGCGCTCCAGGACACCGGCCAGCCAGCGGTTCAAAAGCGAGGTCGGGAGGCGTGTATTCCATATCTCATAGACCCTGAAAACCTCGGGCATCAGGGCTTTTACCCCGTCCCCCCGGAGCGCCGAAAGATACGCCACATGGACCCCCTTGGCATGGGGAAGCTGACGTTTCACCGTCTCCTTAGCCTTCCGTTTGAAAGCCGCCTTATCCTTGATCTGGTCCATTTTATTGAACGCCAGGATCAGCGCCCGGCCCTCGTCCAGCACTTCGGAAGCGATCTTGATATCCTGGTGGCTGATCGGGATTTCCGGATCGCAGATCAGAACCACGACGTGGGCGAAATCAATCGCCCTAAGGGTATCCCCGACCGAAAGGCGTTCCAGCTTGTGCTTGACCCGGGCCTGGCGGCGCAGCCCGGCGGTATCATAAAGGCACACCGGCTTGCCGCCCCATGACCAGTCAAGCGCGATTGAATCGCGGGTAATTCCCGCCTCAGGCCCGGTCAGCATACGCTGTTCGCCCAGCAGGCGGTTGATCAGGGTTGATTTGCCGGCGTTGGGGCGCCCGACAATCGCCAGCTTCAGGGGACCATCTTCCGGTTCCCGGGCCTCGGTTTCCTCCGGCTCTTCCGGCAGCAGCTGGGCCAGGCGCTGGATCAGCTCTCCCAGCCCATCGCCGTGTTCGGCGGAAAACGCCACCGGGTCGCCGAGCCCCAGCTTGAAAGCCTCGTAATAGCCGCCCTCCCCGGCCTTGCCCTCGCATTTGTTGGCGATCACAATCACCGGCACTTGATAGGGGCGGATCCAGCTGGCGATTTCCTCATCGTGGGGGGTCACCCCGGCCCGGGCGTCTATGACGAAAAGGGCGATATCGGCCTTTTCGCGCAACACCGCCTCGGTGCTTCTTTTCATCCTTGTGGTGAGTGAGGTTTTGCCGTCCTCAATGAGCCCGGCGGTATCGACCAGGTCAAATTTCAGGTTGCCAAAGGAGGCCCGGACAACCTTCCAGTCGCGGGTAACCCCGGGGGTGTCATGAACCAGCGCCAGGCGCCGCCCAGCCAGGCGGTTGAACAATGTGGACTTGCCCACGTTGGGGCGTCCCAGGATGGCGACAGTGGCTGGCATAATCGGTCCTCATTATCAGCGGTAAGCGGCCAGTTCGCCCCCATCGGTCAGGACATAAACGGTCCGGTCGGCGACCACGGGCGAAATGACGGTCCCACCGGGCAGCTTGATGCCGCTTAAAATCTCACCGGTATAGGGGGACAGGGTCAGCATATAACCGTGGGAAGAGACTACAAAAAGCCGGTCCCCGGCCAATATCGGCCCGGCCCAGCGGATCAGGTCTTTTCTTTTCTTGTGTTTTTCAAAGCGCTCCAGCTGGGTGATCCAGCGGGCCCGCCCGTCGGCAATGGAAACGGCGATCACTTCCCCCTCCAGATTCAGGATAAACATATAATCCCCGGCAATCCAGGGCGTGTACAGGGTGCCGATATTGTTTTCCCAGATGCGGTCGCCGGAGCGCATGTCGACAGCCACCAGGCGTCCTGAATGGTTGCCGGCATAAACCCTTCCGCGGTAGATAACCGGTTGGCCGTCAATATCGTTCAAGGTCGCCAGAGCGGTCAGACGGCCGGTCCGGCTCAGGGTATCCTGCCAGCTGACCTGGCCGTTCTGGACCCTTAGGGCGTAAAGCTCACCCGAAGAAAACGCGGCAATCACGGTATCGCCCTGGACCGCGGCGCTGGCCGAGCCCAGAATTTCAGCGTTTTCAACGATCCCGAAATGCTCCCATTCGATTTCACCAGTGGCGGCGGTCATGACCACCAGTTGATTATCCTGGGTGTTGACGAACACCCTGCCGCCCGCAGCGGTCGGCGCCCCGCGCAACGGGACCCCAATAGTGGTGCGCCAGATCTCGGCCCCGGTCCGGGCATCCAGAGCGGCGATAAAGCCGTATCCGGTGGTGGCGAAAATACGTCCGCCCCAATAGGTCACTCCACCGCCATAGGCGATTTTAGTTTTTTCCTCCTCGCTCTCAAGGCGGGTGCGCCACAGGGACCGGCCATCATCAGTGCTAAAGGCGCTGACCTGGCCCTTGGTGTCCATGGTATAAACCACGCCTTCCCAGACCACCGGGCCAGCCACCAGTTTTTTGTATTTCTTGGAGCCCTCGCCGATCTTTACTTTCCATGCCAGGGTCAGGCTGTCCGCCACTGCCGGATGATGCACCAGGTTGGCGGGGTTGCCCCCCGGCTGGCCCCAGTTAGGGTTGACATAGGGAATGGGCAGGGAAATGGGCAGGCTGGCGGTGGCCTCGTCGATTGCGATATCACCCTCGGTGGTGATGATCGCGATGCGTTCCCCCTTGATCCGGCCCAGGTTCTTATCCTTGCCGCACGACGCCAGCGTCACTGCCAGCACCAGCGCCAACATCACTGCGAAGCGATTTTTATGTCCGGAAATTATCATCTTTTTAAACCTTCCCTTGCCGGGTTTTCTTAAGTTTGGTTTATTTCGTATCGGGCTCTACCCCGTCTGCCACAATTTCTTCTCCATCCGCAAGGGGATTAGTGCTCCCCCTGGCTTCAAACAAATCTTCGACCGGCTTGGCGTTCTCGATCATTTCCAGAAACTCCTGGGCCCGGTTGCGCAAATCAGGCGGCGCCCGGGTGTCCAGGGTCAGGGCGACGAAGATGTCTTCGGCCTGCTGCCAGCTTCCTTCCCGGAAATAGGACAGCCCGAGCATTTCCCGGGCTGAATATTGCCAGGCGCCCCCTTCTTCCGCCAGCACCAGGAGACGGTCATAAATCTCCCCGCCGGCATTCTGGTCGAGCAGGATAGCCGCCGCCATGAGGCTGGCAAAATCCCGGAAACGGTCTTCCAGATCTCCATCGGCGGCGATCGCGTCGTAAGCGGCAAGGGCCTCTTCGGCCCGCCCCTGGGCGGCGTAGCTGGAGGCCGCCTGGAGACGCGCCAGCAGGCCGTAACCGTATTTTGCTTCGCCAATCAGGGCCTCAAAGCCAGTCATCGCCGCGTCCCGGTCGCCAGCGGCTAGCGCGGTCATGGCTTGCTGGTACTGTTCGCTTTCCGCTATGCGCTGGGTGGTAACATACTCGTCCCAGTACACCCGGCCGCCCATGGCGCCGATAAACAGCACGATCCCGCCGACCACAAAGGGGCCGTATTTTTTCCCCAATCGCTTCAGTTTATCGTGGCGGAGTTCCTCGTCCACTTCTGAAAAAGCGTCTATCACTACTGTCTCCTCGTGTATTCCGGGCCTGATCGCGGCATACCATACTCAAAGCCCGATCAAACCGCAAACATTTAGCATTGCCATGGGAATAAATTTTTATTTGTCCGAATAGGTGTGCTCAAGCCCCGGAAACCGCCTTGATTTGACATCTTCAGCGTAGCATTTCAGGGCCGTTTCGATCGCCTGGTTCAAATCGGCGTATTGCTTGACGAATTTCGGGGTTCTCGGGGACAGCCCGAGCAGATCCTCGGTTACCAGCACCTGGCCGTCACAGGCGGCGGACGCGCCGATGCCGATCGTGACATTGCCGACCGCTTTGGTAATTTCCCTCGCCAGCGGCTCCGGCACCCCTTCAATCACGGTTGAAAAGACCCCGGCCCGATCCAGCGCCCTGGCGTCCCTCAACACCTGGCCGCGGCCCTTTCCCTTGCCCTGAACCTTGAAGCCGCCCATGGCGTGATAAGCCTGCGGGGTCAGGCCGATGTGGCCCATCACCGGAATTCCATGCTTGACCAGGTGCGCGGCGGTCTCCGCCATCTGTTCCCCGCCTTCCAGCTTGACCGCCTGGACGCCGGTTTTTTTCATCACCCGGGCGGCGTTCCTGAAGGCCTGTTCCGGGCCCTCTTCGTAAGAGCCAAACGGCATGTCGAAAACACACAGCGCCCGGCAAGAGGCATCGACCACCGCCCTGGCATGGCCGATCATGGTGAACAGCGGCATCGCCAGGGTGGTCTCCAGCCCGTACAGCACCATCCCCATGGAATCGCCGATGATGATGATATCGGCAACCTGGTCGACCAGGCGCGCCATCGGCGCGGTATAGGCGGTCAACGAGACCAGCGGCTCAGCCCCCTTGCGTTTGAGAATATCGGGGGCCTCAAGGCGCTTCCCTGTAGACTTTTTACCTGCGGATGAATAAGGGCTCGACATGCTATTCCCACTCATTATTCCCACTCAATGGTTCCGGGGGGTTTTGAGGTTATATCATAGACGATCCGGTTGATACCCTGAACCTCGTTGATAATGCGGGTGGCGACCCGGCCCAGAAAGTCATGGGAAAAATCATAATAATCCGCGGTCATGCCGTCGCTGGAGGTCACCGCCCGGAGCGCGCAGACATAATCATAAGTGCGGGCATCCCCCATGACGCCAACGGTTCTGACTGGCAGCAGCACGGCAAAGGCCTGCCAGATCTCGTTGTAAAGTCCGGCCTTGCTGATTTCTTCCAGGTAAATGGCGTCCGCTTTCCTAAGCAGGCCGCATTTCTCTCTGGTCACTTCGCCCGGGATGCGGATCGCCAGCCCCGGGCCCGGGAACGGGTGACGTTCGACCAATGCGGCCGGCAAACCCAGTTCACGGCCCAGCTCGCGAACCTCATCCTTGAACAGCTCGCGCAGGGGCTCGATCAGTTCCAGTTTCATTTTTTCAGGCAGCCCGCCGACGTTGTGGTGCGACTTGATGGTCTGGCTGGGGCCGCCGGTGAACGAGACGCTTTCAATCACATCGGGGTACAGGGTGCCCTGGGCGAGGAAATCCGCATCCTTGATTTTTCCGGCTTCCGCTTCAAACACCTCGATGAAAGTAGCGCCGATGATTTTTCTTTTTTCCTCCGGGTCTTCGACGCCCTTGAGGCGGCTGAGGAACAGCTCAGAGGCATCGCGGTGAATCAGGTTGATGTGATAATGATCGCGGAACAGCTTTACCACCTGTTTGGCCTCGCCCTCGCGAAGCAGGCCGTGATCGACGAAAACGCAGGTCAACTGATCGCCGATCGCCTCCTGCAGCAGGACCGACACCACCGAAGAATCAACCCCGCCGGAAAGCCCGCAAATGACATGTTTCTTGCCGACCTGGTCGCGGATTGACTGGATTTTCTGGGTCTTGAAATGCTCCATCGTCCAGTCGCCGCCGCAGCCGCATATTTTGTGGACGAAATTTGCCAGGATTTCCGCCCCCTTAAGCGTGTGCACCACTTCCGGGTGAAATTGCAGGCCGTAGAAGCGGCGCTGGTCATCGGCGATCGCGGCGAACGGCGCATTTTCGCTGGCGGCGACGATTTTAAAGCCTTCCGGGATCGCGGTCACGGTATCGCCGTGGCTCATCCACACCTGATCCTTGCCGCCTTTTTTCCAAACCCCCTCGAACAGCAGGCAATCGTCCTTGATTTCAAGCGAAGCACGGCCAAATTCGCGGTTTTCCGCGGCCGCTACCGTGCCGCCCAGGTGGTCGACCATATCCTGCTGGCCATAGCATATGCCAAGGATTGGGAGACCCAGTTTGAAAATTTCGTCAGGGGCTCTGGGAGTATCTGAACCGGTTACCGATGCCGGCCCGCCGGAGAGGATTATGCCTTTGGGCGCCAACCGCCTGAGCCCATCCAGCGCCCTGGTATAGGGCACGATCTCACAGTATACGCCAGCTTCGCGTACCCGCCGTGCGATCAGTTGTGTCACCTGGGATCCAAAATCGATTATCAGTATGCGCTCGGCCATAAAGGGCGTCCCCTGAATTTAGGATCAACAGCGTTTACCTGAAAATGGCGGATTTTAAAACATGCAATTACAGGTTTTTCCAATTTCCCCCGGTCTGTGTGCCGGAACAGCCCAAAAAATTCGAAATTCAGGGCGTTAAATTAAGTTTAAGAAACTTTATTAAGATATTGTTATTGCTTAACTATTTGAGTTATCAAGTTCAGCGGAAGCCTGGTTGGTCTCAAGCGCCTGGTTGAGCCGCTCCAACTCTTCGCAAGTCCCCGCCAGACAGATGGTTTCCATCTTTTTGCGGATTTCCTCAACCTCATCCAGCGATTCTGCCGCCAGGTGGCTATAAGCGGCCAGTTCAAGGATACGCATGCTGGTCGGGTTCAGCGACAGCGCGATGTCGAAATATTTCAGGCTCAGGGAAAAGGATTTGACTTCAAAATAAAGGCTGCCCAAACCGACGTAGGCCTCAATATTCTGCGGGTCGGCGACCATCGATTGTTCAAACCTGGCGAGCGCGGTATTATAATCCCCGGCCGCAAGGGCGCTCCGGCCCTCGCCGCTCAGAATTGTTGATATTTTCCCGTAAGGGCTTGATTCTTGCGCGTTTGCGGGCATTGAAAACAGCGCCGCCGTGAGCATCAAGGCGCCAATTACCATAAAATACCTGGTTGTTTTGAAAATCATCCCTTACCTCTACTTTATTCCCCGGGGTCAGTCTAAGTGAAAGTTTACTTCTTTTCCAGAACGCATACGAAAAAGCCGTCACAGCCATGTTGCACCGGGGTCAACAACAGGCAGCCGGGAAGATGCGAAGCGCTTTCCGGGATCTCCCGCAAACCACGATCCTTTAAAATCTCCCGGTAATCCAGGCATTTCCAGCCCTCCTCCGCCCCCAGGAAGCCGGTGATCTGCGCCTCCCCTTCCGATTCCAGCAGCGAACAGGTGATATAAACCAGGCGCCCGCCACTCTTGACCAGCCCCGCCCCCTCGGCCAGCAGCGCCTTTTGCGCCTCCTGATAGCCCTTGAGCTTTTCCCCGGTCAGGCGAAAGCGGCCATCGGGGCTGCGCCGCCAGGTTCCGGTGCCGGAACAAGGCAGATCCAGGATCACCCGGTCGATCCTGCCCGAAAGCGGTTGCAACAGCGCCGCGCGGCCCTTTTCATCCGCGGGCAAAACCGCCGCCTGTACGTTTCGCACCCCGGCCCTCTGGACCCGTTTGCCGAGCTGGCTGAGGCGGCGATGGTCAATATCAAAGGCGTAAATCTGCCCCCGGTTGGCCATTTCCGCCGCCAGGCCGAGCGTTTTGCCGCCCGCGCCGGCGCACAGGTCAACCACCTGCATCCCGGGCCGGGCCCCAGCCAGCAGCATCGCCAGTTGCGATCCTTCATCCTGGACTTCTATTTTACCGTCACGAAACAGGGGGTGGTTGTGCAGCGCCAGCGGCGTTTGGGACGTGAACCCAAGCGGTGAATATCTGGTTGGCTGAAACCCCAGCTCCGCCAGGTCTTTTGCGCTATCCTCCAGCTTTCCTTTCAGGCTGTTGAGGCGGACCGTAAACGGCGCCCGTTGATTTAAAGATTGGAGTTCTTCCGCGGTTTTATCGCCAAACCTCTCGAGGAATTCCGGGTAAAGCCATTCCGGGCAGTTGAGTTTCGCCCACTCCGGCGCTTCGGGTTTATTTTTGGCAAGGGCTTTAATGAGCGCGCCTTCCTCTTCATTAAGGGCCTCAAGGCCATATTGATCGCCGCCAAACAAGCCCTTTTCAAACGCGTCCGTCTCCACCAGGTGCAGCAGCAGCACCGCCTTCGGCGTAGCATCAAAGCTCAAGGCCTCTACCTTCCAGGCCAGCGCCAGATAATCGCGGATGAGGAGGTAGAGCGTTTCCTGAATGGCGCGGCGGTCCTTGGCGCCGATGTAACGGTTGGCGCGGAAATGTTTTCCGGCCAGCACATCGAGCGGCTGGGAAAGTTCGGAAAAGAAGGCCTCAAGCAGCGCCAAAACCGTTCTCAGGCGGGCTGACGGCTTCATCGCCCTCTACTCGGGCAAGGGGTAGTTGGGGGATTCCCGGGTAATCGCGACGCCGTGGACATGGCTTTCCCTTAAGGAAGCGCTCGAGATGCGAATAAATTCTGATTTCTTGCTCAGGTCCTCAATCGTCGCCGAGCCGGTATAACCCATCGCCGCCCGGAGGCCCCCTTCCATCTGGTGCAGGATGTTGGCGACATGGCCCTTGAACGGCACCCGGCCCTCGACCCCTTCGGGCACCAGTTTCATGGCATCCCTGATGTCTTCCTGGAAATAACGGTCGGCGGACCCTTGCGACATGGCCCCGACCGAGCCCATCCCGCGGTAGGATTTGTAGGACCGGCCCTGGTAGATGAAAACCTCACCCGGGGCTTCTTCGGTGCCGGCCAGGATCGAGCCCATCATAACGGCGCGGGCGCCGCCGCCGATCGCCTTGGCGATATCGCCCGAAGTTTTGAGGCCGCCGTCGGCAATCACTGCAATGCCGTGTTTTTCGCATTCTTCGGCCGTGTCCATGATGGCCGTCAGTTGCGGAATCCCGACCCCGGCGACCACCCGGGTGGTGCAGATCGAGCCCGGCCCGATCCCCACCTTGATGGCGTCCGCGCCAACCTCGATCAGCGCGCGCGCCGCGGCGGCGGTCGCGACATTGCCGGCGGCCATTTCGAAGGCGCCTTTGAGCTTTTTGATTTTCGCCACCGTATCGATCACCCGCCGGGAATGGCCGTGGGCGGTATCGACCACCAGCAGGTCGCAACCGGCGGCAATCAGCACTTGAGCGCGTTCCAGCCCGGTTTCGCCCACCGAGGTCGCCCCGGCGACCAACAGGCGCCCGTCCCGGTCCTTGGTGGCGTTTGGGTGTGAGGCGGCTTTTTCCATATCGCGGACCGTAATCAGGCCGATACAGCGGTACTCATCATCAACCACCAGCAGTTTCTCGATCCGGTGCTGGTGCAGCAGCTTGCGGGCCTCCCCGGTGGAAATCCCCGCCCTGACCGTGACCAGATTTTCAGAAGTCATCAGGCCGCTGACCGGCTGGCGCATATTTTCGGCAAAGCGGACATCGCGGTTGGTCAGCATGCCGACCAGCTTGCCGGGTCCGCTTTTGGCTTTTTTCACCACCGGGATGCCGGAGATTTTGTGGCGGGTCATCAGCGACATGGCGTCCGCCAGCGGCTGCTCCGGATGGATCGTCACCGGGTTGACGACCATGCCCGATTCATAACGCTTGACCTGGCGAACCATGTCGGCCTGCTCGGCTATGTCCATGTTGCGGTGCAGCACGCCGATGCCGCCCGCCTGGGCCATCGCGATCGCCATATTGACTTCGGTGACGGTATCCATCGCGGCCGAAATAAACGGCAGGTTGAGGGTAATTTTTTTGGTCAGGCGGGTTTTGACGTCGACCCCGGCGGGCATGACGTTTGAAGCGGCGGGAACCAGCAGAACGTCATCGAATGTCAAGCCAAGGCGTATTGTCATCGCATATCCCGAATCAAAAGTTGGCCTTATATGCCAGCATGGCCCCGGTTTGTCACGCCTCTTTTGTCACTTGCCCCGATAACCGGTGGCCAGCACAAAAAGCTCGCGCGAATCGGAACGTGATGAGGGCGGTTTAATGTGGCGGACCTTGTCGAAGTTCTGTTTCATGGCGTCCAGAAGCTCGCCCTCGCTTCCGCCGCGCAGCACTTTGGTGAGAAACAGGCCGCCCGGCTTCAGGACCTCGATGGCGAAATCGAGCCCGGCTTCGGCCAGCGCCATGGTGCGGATATGATCGGTGGCGCGGTGGCCGGTGGCGGCGCTGGCCATATCACTGATCACCGCATCCGCCCCGCCGGCGCATTTTTCAAGGATCGTTTTCCGGACCTGGTCATCAAGCAAGTCGCCCGCGATGAAGTCCACCCCCGCGATCGGTTCCATTTTCTGTAAATCGACAGCGATGATCCGCGCTCCCGGTGCGATCTGGCGCAAAACCTGGCACCAGCCGCCGGGCGCGGCCCCCAGGTCGACAATTATCCCGGCCCCCTTAAAGAGGTGATATTTTTCATCGATCTCGATCAGCTTGAAAGCGGCCCGGGTGCGGTAGCCGAGCCGCCGGGCCTCGGCCACGTAGGGGTCGTTCAGCTGGCGCCGCAGCCAGCGGGTGGAGGAAATCTTCCTGCCCCGGGCGGTCTTGACGTTTACTTTCTTGCCTCTGGAGCGGCTTTTGGGATCTGAGGTTTTGGCCATACCCCCTCCTTACCCCATTCCCGGCTTTCCTGAAACACCGCCTGTTGACAATTGGCGGGATTAAAATATATAGCAAACCCTCTTTTGCCCCGTCGTATAACGGTAATACTACGGACTCTGAATCCGTCAATCGTGGTTCGAATCCACGCGGGGCATCCACTCCCTCCCCTGATTTATGGTTTCCGGTTGACTTTTAACTCGAAACCGAATAGAACAAAAGAAGAACATTTACAGGCGAGGTTAGCTATGGAAGCAGGATTTATCAGCATTTTCGGGATTTTAGCCTTCATTTCGCTCTGGGTAGTCGCCCTTAAGGGTCTGTTGAGTGCAATCCGCCCGATTGTCAGGTATTTAAGGGGCGTCCGCTCTCCCGCCGCCGGGCCGGCCTTTCGCCCCTATTATTCGGAAACTTTCCATCAGGTTCTTTAAGCTGCAAAAATATCACCTGAATTAAGTCCGCTTCGGCGGGCTTTTTTTTGTCTTTTCCCCTTTACATTGGATATTAACACCACTATATATATCGCATTGATACTATTGGAAAGATGAAATGGATATTAAAACACTTTGTTTAGGCATACTGTCGCTTGGCGATGCGACCGGCTATGAAATCAAGAAAATGGTCGCCGAAGGGTCGTTAAGTCTTTTTTCAGAAGCCTCTTATGGCTCGATCTACCCTGCCCTCGGCAAATTGATGGAGCAGGGCCTGGTCACCTGCCGGGCCATGGCCCAGGACAAACGGCCCGATAAAAAGGTTTACTCGCTGACCGAAGCCGGACGCGGGGAGTTGACCCGCTCGCTCAGGAAAGACCCCGACCCGGACAAGAACCGTTCGGAATTCCTGGCCGCGATTCTGTTTTGTGAATCGGTTGCGCCGGAGCGTGTGACCACACTGATTCAGGACCGCATTGTCGAACATGAGGAAAAAATTGTCGCCCTTGAAGGGCTGCTGGCCGGTGAAATGACCCCGGCCTCCCGGTTTGTGGTTGAGTATGGTATCGCCACCCAGAAAGCTGCCTTGAAGTTTCTTCAGAGCCACCAGGGCAGCCTTGTGGGCGCGGCGGCGAAAAGCGCCGCCAATGAATTAAAGGAGGTCGACACGCCCGCCGCAAAATAAATAACAATTACATCATCCGGTTCACTTAACTGAGGGGCCCGCCCCATATAAAAAAAGGACGACAGCGAAATGGAAACCGTAAAAAAAAGAAAAAGCTTCAGGCAATTGGTAAAATCCCCGGTCGGGCTGGCGGTGGTCATTTTGGCCGTAATCGTCAGCTATGTCACGATAGGGTCAATGCTGGGCGGCGACGGCCAAGCCAACAGCACCCCGGGCGAGGTTGAAAACCCCGCCGATGAGTTGTTCCTGGTCAGCACCCGGATGATAACCGCCATCGATTACGTTGAACAGATTCAGGTGCGCGGCCGCACCGAGGCCCTGAAAAAAGTAAGCCTCAAGGCCGAGGTTACCGGCCGGGTGATCGCCACCCCGGTTGAAAAGGGCGAGCGCGTGAAGGCCGGACAGACCATCTGCAAGATTGCCCCCAACGCCCGTGAGGCCAACCTGGCCAAGGCCGAGGCTTTGGCGGCCCAGCGGCAGCTGGAATACGACGCCTCACTGGAATTATCGAAAAAGGGTTTTCGCTCGGAAACCCAGGTGGCCGCGGCCAAGGCCCAACTGGACGCCGCCAACGCCGAGGTTCGCCAGGCCGAAGTGGAATTGGATAATACCTCGATCAAGGCGCCCTTCGCCGGCCTGGTTAATGAGCGTCCGGCTGAAGTGGGTGACTTCCTTCAGGTCGGCAGCACCTGCGCCATCCTTTTAAGCGATAACCCCTATCTGGTGGTCGGTGAAGTTTCAGACCGCCAGGTCAGCCGCATCAAAAAGGGCCAGCCAGCCACGGTCGAGCTTAGCGATGGTGCCATCATTGAAGGCACGGTTCGCTATATCTCAAGCGCCGCCCGGATTGAAACCCGCACCTTCCGGGTTGAAATTGAAGTGTCGAACCCGGCCCTTGAGATGCGCGAAGGAATGACCGCAAACATCCTGATCCCGACCGCCAGCGCCAAGGCGCACTTCCTGACCCCTTCCCTTTTGACCTTGAAGGACGACGGCTCGGTGGGTATCCGGATCGTTGAGGGTGACACCGTCAGATTTTTCCCGATCACGATTGCCGGGAGCAACCCCGACGGCCTGTGGGTCAAGGGCCTGCCCGACCAGATCCAGCTCATTATTGCCGGACAGAATTTCGTTACCGAAGGCCAGCAGGTCAGGGTTTCGGTTGAGGGCGGGGGAGACCAATAATGAATAAGATCATCCGCGCCGCGGTTGAACATAACCGGGCGACGCTTTCCGCCCTGTTCGTCATCTTTGTTCTGGGGATTGTTTCCTACAGCCTTATCACCAAAGAACAGAACCCGGATATTCCGATTCCCTGGTTTAATATTTTTATGATTCATGAGGGCATTTCTCCTGAGGATTCCGAGCGCCTTTTGATCAAACCGATGGAGGTTCAGCTGCGCTCCATCTCGGGCGTCAAGCAAATGATCAGTATCGCCAACGAGGGAACTGCCTCGATCTGGCTCGAGTTTTACCCGGACCAGGATCACGCCAAGGCGCTTGATGACATCCGGGACGCGGTAAATAACGCCCAGGGCGATCTTCCGGGCGGTACCGAAAAGCCGCTGATTTTTGAAAACAACCCGGCGACACAACCCATTCTGGCCTTTGTTCTTTACGGCAACGCCAGCGAACAAACCTTTACCAACCTCGCGCAACGGGTAAAGGACGAACTTGAATCCCTGCCCAATGTGCTTGACGCTGATATCAGCGGCACCCGCCAGGAGGTTTTGGAGATCATTATCGATCCGGCCAAGCTGGCCGCCTACAACCTTACCCCGCAAGAGCTTTTGACCACCATCAGCGCCAACAACCGGCTGGTGGCGGCAGGCTCGCTGGAGACCGGAGAGGGGCGTTTTTCGATCAAGATTCCGGGGGTTTTCGAGAACCAGATAGATATTTTGAGCCTGCCCCTCAAAACCTCCAGCGACGGGGTGGTCACGATTGGCGACCTGACCGAGGTGCGCCGGACCTTCAAGGATCCGGTCCGGCTGTCGCGCATGAACGGCAAACCGGCGGTTACGATTGAAGTTTCCAAGCGCATCGGCACCAATGAAATTGAAACTTCCGAGCAGGTTCACGCCCTTTTGGATGCCGCTCAAAAGTCTTCCCTTTGGCCGGAGGGCATAGAGGTTGTCTATGTCTGGGATTCCGCGGATTTTACCCGGGAGTTTCTTGAAACCCTGCAAAACAGTGTGCTTTCCGCGATCTTGCTGGTGGCGGTTCTGGTGGTTGCGGTGCTTGGCATCCGCTCCGCCACGATCGTTGGCATTACCATCCCCGGTGCCTTCCTGTTTGGCATCATGACCCTTTACCTGTTCGGTTACTCGATCAATATCGTTGTTATGTTCGGTCTTATTCTGGCGGTCGGCCTGCTGGTCGACGGAGCGATTGTAGTCAGTGAATACGCGGACCGCAAAATGCTCGAGGGCTTGCCGAAAAAAGAAGCCTACATCGCCGCCGCCCAGCGCATGGCGTGGCCGATCACCTCGTCCACCCTGACCACCATTGCGGCTTTTTTCCCGCTTCTCTTTTGGCCGGACATTATTGGTGAATATATGAGCTTTTTGCCCCTGACCCTGATTTTTGTTCTGGCCGGTTCATTAATCATGGCGTTGATTTTCCTCCCGACCCTTGGCTCTCTGTTTGGCAAACCAGGAGCCGCCGACCCCAATGCCATGGCCGCGCTGGCCGCCGACCATGAAATGGATGTCGACACCATGCCCGGTTTTACCGGGAAATATGCCCGTTTCCTGTCACGGCTGGTTAACACGCCCCGGAAATGCTGGTCACTGGTTGGGATCGTCCCGGTGGTTTTTATTGCGATCAACGGGATTTATATAGCAATGGGCACCGGCACCGAATTTTTCCCGCAAGGGGAGCCCGACAACGTCCGCCTGGCTATTCATGCACGGGGTAATTTGTCGCCGGTGGAGATGGACAAAATTTCCCATGATGTGGAAAAAACCATCGAGGATATTCCCGGCATCAAAAACATTTACAGCACCTCCGGGCAGGGGCTTAGCTCGTCGCGTGGCGCCGGCGATGTCATTTCCCGCATAAATGTCATTTTTGAGGATTGGCAAACCCGCCGTCCGGCTGATGATATTATCGCCGAGATCAGGGAAGCCACCTCGGTTATTCCGGGGATTATCGTCGAGCCCCTGCTTGATAACAGCGGCCCGACCTCGGGCAAGGATATCCAGATCAGGATCGCTTCCGAGATTACCTCGGAAATGGATTTTGTGGTTGATGAACTGGTCACCTACATGGGCACCATGGAAAATCTTGAAGATGTCGAGGATAACCGGCCGCTGCCCAACATCCAGTGGGTGATGGAAGTGGACCGGGCCGAGGCCAGCCGCTATGGCACCAACCTGGCGACCATCGGCAGCATCATCCAGCTGGTCACCAACGGCATCAAGGTTGGCGAATACCGCCCCGACGATGCCGAGGACGAACTGGATATCCGGGTTCGTTTCCCCATCGATGAACGGGGCATCGAGCAACTCGACAAGCTCTTGATGCCAACCCCTCAGGGGAATATTCCTATTTCAAATTTTGTCAAACGGGTTCCCAAGCAAAACGTCAGTAAAATTCGCCGCGAAAATTCCCAGCGCGTTTGGCGGATCCAGGCCAATGTTGTTCCGGATGTTAACGTCAACGCTGAAATTGACAAGGTCAGGGCCTGGGTTGCTAGCCAAAATTTCGACCAACGGGTTGACATTAACTTTGACGGCAATACCGAGCAGCAGGAATCCTCCGAAACATTTTTGTTGCAAGCCCTGTTTGGCGCCCTGTTTTTGATGGCCATGATCCTGATTACCCAGTTTAACAGCCTTTACCGGGCTTTCCTGATCCTCAGTGCGGTTATCTTGTCCACTGTCGGGGTGGTCCTTGGCCTGATTATTACCGGCTCATCTTTCGGCGTGGTTATGACCGGGGTGGGCGTGATTGCGCTGGCGGGAATTGTCGTGAACAACAATATTGTTCTGATCGACACCTACGCCCGGCTGGTGAAAAGCGGCATGGAACCCCTTAACGCAATTGTCCAGACCGGGGCGCAGCGGCTGCGTCCGGTGCTGCTGACCACCGTCACCACCGTAGTCGGCCTGATGCCGATGGTGTTCCAGTTCAACATCGATTTCTTCACCCCCAGTGTTGTTATTGGCTCGCCGACCTCGTTCATCTGGGTTGGCCTGGCGCAGGCGATCGTCTTCGGTCTCAGCTTCGCCACGGTCTTGACCCTGATCCTGACCCCGGTGTTCCTGGCCCTGCCGGTCCACTTCAAGAGCCGCCGTGCGCTCAAGCGCGAACAAGGCCGCCTGGCCGGCCAGCGTCTGAGGCGTCGTTTTGGCCGCAGGCGCTCGCCGGTGCTGGCTGAATAAGGCTTAAGCTTTTTTGGTCAAAGCGTAAAAGCGGTAGACGCTTACCGGAACCGACAGGATATAAAACAGGCCGGCGATGATCAGCATCTGCCACCCGTAAGCGGTCACCGAGGCCGCGAACAGGCCGAACAAAAGCAGGGTGTAAACCAGATAATCTTTCCGGATCATCAGCGTCCTGAACGCGTAGGTTGGAAATTTGGAAATCATGCCGAAGCAAATCGCCGCACTGTAAAGGCCGACAAATTCAGGATTGGTATAAAACCCCTGGCCATATTCGCTGGCCGCCATCACCGGCAGCAGTGCCAATCCGGCCGCCACCGGAGCTGGCAGCCCGGTCAGAAAACCGGCTTTTTTTCTCGGTTCGTCATCAACATCCAGGTTGGAATTATAGCGCGCCAGGCGCAATGCGCAGCAAATGGTAAAGGCCAGCGCAATCACCCAGCCCAGGCCGCCCAGCGCCTGGATGCTCCACATGTACAAAAGAACCCCGGGCGCGACCCCGAAGGCGACCACGTCGGAGAGTGAATCCAGCTCAGCCCCGAACCGTGAGGTGCTTTTCAAAAGCCGCGCCACCGAGCCGTCCATGCCGTCCAGCACCCCGGCGATAACAATCGCCAGCACCGCGGCATCCCAGCGCTCTTCCATGGCAAACCGGATCGCGGTGGCGCCGACGCTAAGCGCCAGGATGGTGATCATGTTGGGCAGAATGCTCTTGGCGCCGAAGTGCTTCAGCTTCCGGTCCCGGTTCTTCCATTTGTTGTTCAGTGGTGTCATGCCCCCTGCCCTGTCAGGATCTCGAGCCCGGGCGGCGCGGCTCACCCGCCCGGCTGTCCGCCAGCACCGTTTCCCCGGCGATGGTGGTTTGACCGATCTCAACCAAAGGCTCCACCCCCTTCGGCAAATAGACATCAACCCGGCTGCCGAAGCGGATCAGGCCGAACCGCTCGCCCGGCGTTACCGTCTGGCCTTCGTCAAGATAGCAGACAATCCTCCTGGCGATCAAACCGGCGATCTGGACAAAGGCGATTTCACCTCCCCTTACAGTCTTCATGGCCACCAGCTGGCGCTCGTTGTCTTCCGAAGCCTTGTCCAGGGAAGCATTAAAAAATTTTCCCGGAAGGTACGCCAGCCTGGTAATTTTACCAGCGATGGGTATGCGGTTGATGTGGACATTAAAAACGTTCATGAAAATCGAGACCCGCCACACCGCGGGACCTTTCTTTTTTAGCTGCTCCGGCCAAGGCAGTTTCTCAAGCGCACAAATGACCCCGTCGGCGGGCGCGATCACCAGCCCTTCGCGCTCCGGGGTGACCCGCCCGGGATCACGGAAAAAATATCCGCACCAGAGCGTCAGCACCACCCCGATCCAGCCGAGAATGGGAGAGAGCAGGAAAAACAGCAGGGTCGCCCCGCCAAACATCAAAACAAAACGCCGCCCTTCCGGGTGGATCGGGGGAATATTTTTCAGAAATTCGTTCATCTTATCTTGCGCCTGTAATTTGTGAACCGTGTCATATCAGGGGTTTTGCCCCGCGCCAAGCAATAAGCGAAGGGATTTGTCATTTTTCACTTGAGAGGGCTGGGCGCACCCTTTATGAAAGCGGACACAAATTGGTAAATCCATTCAAGGGAAGATCATGTCGAAAATAACAGTGAAAAATCCGGTGGTCGAGCTCGATGGCGATGAAATGACCCGTATTATCTGGAAGTGGATCAGGGAGCGGCTGATCTTGCCCTATCTCGATATCGACCTTAAATACTACGATCTTTCGATTGAGAGCCGCGACCAGAGCGATGACCAGATCACCGTTGACGCGGCCGAGGCGATCAAAAAGTTCGGCGTCGGGATCAAGTGCGCGACCATTACTCCCGACGAGGCCCGGGTCGAGGAATTCGGCCTCAAGAAAATGTGGCGCTCGCCCAACGGCACGATCAGGAACATCCTGGGGGGAACGGTGTTCAGGGAGCCGATTATCTGCAAGAACATTCCGCGCCTGGTGCCCGGCTGGACCAAGCCGATCGTGATCGGCCGTCACGCTTTCGGCGACCAGTATCGGGCGACCGATTTTATCATCCCCGGCAAGGGCAAGCTGACCATTACCTTTGAGCCCGAGGACGGTGGCGAGACGATCAGCCATGAGGTGTTCGATTTTCCCGGCAGCGGAGTGGCGATGGCCATGTACAATCTCGACGCCTCGATCCGCGGCTTTGCCCGCTCCTGCCTTGCTTATGGGCTGGAGCGCGGCTTACCGGTTTATCTTTCCACCAAAAACACCATCCTCAAGGCCTACGACGGGCGCTTCAAGGACCTGTTCCAGGAAATTTTTGACAAGGAATTCAAGGCCGATTTTGAAAAAGCCGGGATCGGCTACGAGCACCGCCTGATCGACGACATGGTGGCCGCCGCCATGAAATGGGAGGGCGGGTTCCTGTGGGCCTGTAAAAACTACGACGGCGACGTCCAGTCCGACACCATCGCCCAAGGGTTCGGCTCGCTCGGCCTGATGACCTCGATCCTCATGACCCCGGACGGCACAATCGAATCGGAAGCCGCCCACGGCACCGTGACCAGGCACTACCGGATGCACCAGAAGGGCCAGCCGACCTCGACCAACCCGATCGCCTCGATCTTCGCCTGGACCGGGGGAATTAAAAAGCGCGGGGTTATCGATGGAACGCCGGAGGTGACAAAATTCGCCAAGACGCTTGAAAATGTGTGCGTCGAGACGGTCGAAGGCGGGTTCATGACCAAGGACCTGGCGCTGCTGGTCGGCCCCAAGCAGAACTGGATGACCACCGAACAGTTTTTCGCAAAAATCGTCGAAAATTTAGAGAAGGCGATGGCCTAGGTTATGTTACCACCCTCACCCTACCCTCTCCCGTCAAGGGAGAGGGGACTGTAGTGGGCGCTTCTTAAACTCCCTCTCCCCTTCCGCCGTCGCCGAAGGCTATGGCGGACAGGCCGAGGGAGAGGGTTGGGGTGAGGGGGTTAATTCAAAAGACTTTTTAGCTGTTTTTCGATCGCCTTGAGGGCGTCATCAGCTTTGCCGCCAACGGGACCCCCGGCTTGGGCCATGTCGGGACGCCCGCCCCCGCCCTTGCCGCCCAGCACTTCCGCGCCAAGACGAACCAGATCGACCGCATTCAGTTTTTCAGTCAGGTCTTCAGTAACCGCGACCAACAGGGAAGCCTTGCCGTCATTGACCGTCACCAAAGCCACCACGCCTGACCCGATCTGTTGCTTGGCCTGATCCGCAATTGAACGAAGATCGCCGGCGGGAATATCGCTTAAGACCTCAGCGATGAAGGATACCCGGCCGATTTTCTTGATCTTCGGGGCCGCCTTAGCGCTTCCCCCCAGGGCAATTTTTTTCCTGGCATCGGCAAGGCCGTGGGCCAGATGGTTTCTCTCTTTCACCAGACTGGCTACCCGTCCGGTCACCTCCCCCGGCGAGGATTTCAAAATTCCAGCAGTCTCCCGCAAGTTTGCCTCATACCCCAGCATAACCTGCCGCGCGGCTTCGCCGGTCAGCCCTTCGAGGCGCCTAACCCCGGCGGCGATGGCGCTCTCACCAGTAATTTTAAATAAGGCGATATCACCGGTGCGGGTCACATGGGTGCCGCCGCACAGCTCGACCGAATAGTCATCGCCGTCCTCCAGACCCATCGAGACCACCCGCACCTCTTCACCGTATTTTTCACCAAAGAGAGCCATTGCGCCCTTTTTGATGGCGTCTTCCGGGGTCATCAGGTGGGTCGCAACCGCCCCGTTCTGGCGGATCATGGCATTTACATCAGCTGCAATTTCCTTAATTTCATCTTTGGTAATTTGTTTCGGGTGCGAAATATCAAAGCGCAAATGGTGTCCGTCCACCAGCGAGCCTTTTTGTGTCACGTGATCGCCCAGGGTTTTTCTCAACGCCTTGTGCAGGAGGTGGGTGGCCGAATGGTTGGCGCGGATTTTAAGGCGCCGACCGTGATCGACACTGAGGTGAACCACCGCCCCGACAGCAAGGTCGCCGCCTTCAATTTTTCCATAATGCGCCAGCACCCCGCCGAACTTTTTCCCGGTGTCGGTGATCTTGATTTTAATCTTCCCCGAGGTCATCAAACCGGTATCGCCGACCTGCCCGCCCGACTCGCCGTAGAACGGCGACTGGTTAACAATGACCACCGTCTCGGCGCCAACTTTGGCCTTTTTTACACGCTTGCCCGCGACCACCAGGGCGACCACCCTGGCCTCGGCTTGCTCGCTCTCATAACCGAGAAATTCGCTGGCGCCGACTTGTTCATGGAGGTCGAACCAGATCTCTTCGGTTTCCTTCTCGCCCGAGCCTTTCCAGGCCGCGCGCGCCTGCGCTTTCTGCTTATCCATGGCGGCGTTGAAGGCTTTCACATCCACTTCTATGCCCTCGGGTTTCAGCGCATCCTGGGTCAGATCGAGGGGAAAGCCGAAGGTGTCATAAAGTTTGAAGGCCGCTTCGCCGGGAAAGGTTTTGGCAAGCCCCAAGCCCTTTCTTTCCTTGGCCAGCAATTTGAGGCCGCGCTCGAGCATGCTGCGGAAACGCCCCTCTTCCAGTTTCAGGGTCTCGGTAATCAGCGCCCTGGCGCGGGAAAGTTCCGGATAAGCCGGAGCCATTTCCGTGATCAGGACCGGCGCCAGCTTATAGAGCAAAAGGTCCTGGGCGCCGAGAATGCTGGCGTGGCGCATGGCCCGGCGCATGATCCGCCTCAACACATAACCGCGCCCTTCGTTGGCCGGAAGCACGCCATCGGCAATCAGGAACGAGGTGGCGCGAAGATGGTCGGCGATCACCCGGTGCGAGGCCCGGGCTTTGCCGGTGGCCGCCACTCCGGTCTCGGCAACCGAGGCCTCGATCAGGGCGCGGAAGATATCGATCTGATAGTTGTCGTGGGTGCCCTGGAGCACCGCGGCGATCCGCTCCAGCCCCATGCCGGTGTCGATCGAAGGTTTGGGCAGGTCGTTGCGGGTCTCCTTGTCGACCTGCTCGTACTGCATAAAGACCAGGTTCCAGATCTCGACGAAGCGGTCTCCCTCCTGGTTTTTAGAGCCCGGCGGACCGCCTTCCAGCCCCTCCCCGTGGTCGTAGAAAATTTCCGAACAGGGGCCGCACGGACCGGTCTCGCCCATCGCCCAGAAGTTGTCGTGGGTGTTGATCCTGATGATGCGCCGCTCCGGCAGCCCGGAGATTTTTTTCCACAGGGCATAAGCCTCATCGTCCTGATGGTAAACCGTTGCGGTCAGTTTTTCAGGGGCCAGGCCGAATTCTTTGGTGAGCAGCTCCCAGGCATAAAAAATCGCCTGTTCCTTGAAGTAATCGCCGAACGAGAAATTGCCCAGCATCTCAAAAAAGGTGTGGTGGCGGGCGGTGTAGCCGACGTTGTCGAGGTCGTTGTGCTTGCCCCCGGCGCGTACGCATTTTTGCGACGAGGCGGCGGTCCGGTAGCGACGCTTTTCCAGGCCGGTGAAGAGATTTTTGAATTGCACCATGCCGGCGTTGGTGAACATCAGGGTCGGGTCGCCGGCCGGGACCAGCGAGGACGAAGCCACAAGCTCGTGCCCTTTCGCCTGGAAATAGCTCAGAAACCCTTTTCGAATGTCGTTAACGCTGGTCATGTTTTATGGAAATCCCCCGCCGGTTTGTTATTAGCTCAACGCTGTTCCGGTTTTACAGGGGGGATATGCCGGTGTCCAGTTCTGGTGAGGCAATGTTTAAATTATTTAGGTATCGTTAAGCATCGTTTCATTCCACCCTCACCCCACCCCTCTCCCCTTCCTCCTTCGCACAAGGCTTCGGCGGACTACGCAAGGGAGAGGGGGCTGTAAAAAGTCCTCTCCCCTTCCGCCGCCGCTACCTGGCTCCGCCGGAGGCTACGCCGAGGCGAGTAGCTATGGCGGACAAGCAAAGGAAAGGGGGATAGTTAAAGTTTGTCATATCCGCCCTAGTGCGGGTATCCGGCCTGACAGTAGGCAGATGCCAGTGAGCAGTTATAGGGAAAGGACAGAAATTTCAAGTTTAACTAACAACTGTGTTCTGTCCTCTGGCAGCTTAAGACCGGATGCCCGAATAAATCGGGCATGACAAATAAAAATCCTCTCCCTTCCGAGGGAGAGGATTTAGGTGGGGGTAAAAACTGATACTAATTCCCCGTTTATCCAATTTTTCACCCTTAACAAGAAAAAAGCGGCGCCGGGGAAGGCGCCGCTTTTTGGAGGGGTTAGAGAGCGGGGTATCCGGGGTTGCGATAAGCGGATTTAACCCTCTTTCGCCGCCGTGGGGGTTTTTTCACTATCCTGGTTTGACGGGGCATCCTTGTCACCGGTCATCAGCGACTCGCCAACCACCCCGGCGTTCTTGCGGATCGCACTTTCAATGGTTTCGGCAATCTCGGGATTTTCCATCAGGAATTTCTTGGCGTTCTCGCGGCCCTGACCGATCCGCTGGCTGTCGTAGGAATACCAGGAGCCGGATTTCTCGATCAGCTCGGCCTTGACCCCGAGGTCGACCAGCTCGCCTTCCCGGGAAATGCCCTTGCCGTACATGATGTCGAACTCGACCTTCCTGAAGGGCGGCGCCAGTTTGTTCTTGACCACCTTGACCCGGGTCGCGTTACCGACAATCTCGTCGCCCTCCTTGATCTGGCCGATGCGCCGGATATCAAGCCTGACCGAAGCATAAAACTTCAGCGCGTTGCCGCCGCTGGTGGTCTCGGGATTGCCGTACAAGACGCCGATTTTCATGCGGATCTGGTTGATGAAAATCACCATGCACCCGGATTTGGAAATATGGGCGGTCAACTTGCGCAGGGCCTGGCTCATCAGCCGCGCCTGCAGGCCGACGTGGATGTCGCCCATCTCGCCCTCAATTTCGGCTCTGGGGGTCAGCGCCGCAACGCTGTCGATTACCAGAACGTCGACCGCGCCCGAGCGCACCAGGGTATCGGTGATCTCGAGCGCCTGTTCGCCGGTGTCGGGCTGGGAGATCAGAAGCTCGTTGACGTCAACCCCGAGCTTTTTGGCATAGATCGGGTCGAGCGCGTGTTCGGCGTCGATAAAAGCGGCGATCCCGCCCCTTTTCTGGGCTTCGGCTATGACATGGAGCGCGAGCGTGGTCTTGCCCGAACTCTCGGAACCGTAAATCTCGACCACCCGGCCCTTGGGCAGACCGCCGATACCGAGCGCGATATCCAGGCCGAGCGATCCGGAGGGTATGGTTTCCACCTCGATGGCGGCGCCGTCCTGGCCGAGGCGCATCACCGAGCCCTTGCCGTAAGCCCGCTCAATCTGGCTGAGTGCCGCTTCAAGCGCGCGCTGTTTGTCACTGCCGGTTTCTTTCACCACTCTCAAAGGCCCCGTTGTCATTTCTGTCTCCCCTGGTTATTTCACAGGCTTCCAGCCGTTGCAATAGAATCTAGACTTCGACTGCTGACTGTTTTGTAAAACTTTTTGCCATCATCATTAATTTATTCCTGTCACGAATGTACACGTTTTGTTCTCTTTTGCAAGCGAATTCTTCAAACGCTTGATTTTACGGTGTTTTTTATTGTTCTGATCTAATATTGTCCAACCGTCAGGCGGTTTTCGACATCATAAGTGTAAGTCCATGTCTCATCACTCAGGAGATTGCCGGCATCGTCATAGGTCAGCCCGACCAGGATGCCGTCTATCGTGACGTCGGTGTACTGGTTGAGGCCGTTGGAGGAGTAGCTCTCGACTTTGCTGGCGGGAACCGAGTACTGGTAATTAGAGCATATCGAGGGCGCTGTCGGCCTTACCCCTTCCCTTCATCGAGCACGGTGCGGACTTTTTCGGCCAGCACCTGGAGCGAAAAGGGTTTCGGGATGAACGAAAAACGCTCGCGCTTGAGCCCCTTGTGAAAGCCAATTTCGGCATAGCCGGAGATCAGGATGATCTTGATCTCGGGGTATTTCCCGATCACTTTTCTGGCCAGCGTCGGCCCGTCCATCTGCGGCATCACCACGTCCGAGATCAACAGGTCGATCGGCCCGGTGTAGCTTTCCAGAACCTCCAGCGCGGCCTCGCCGTTGTCCGCCTCGAGCACCTTGTAACCCTTGTTCTGGAGCGCCCGGCTGACAAAGGTGCGGACCGGATCCTCGTCCTCGACAAACAGAATAACCTCGGTTCCGGTCAGGTCCCTGGGGACGGCGTCTTTCTCGGCCGGCTTGGTGGTTTCAACTTTTTCGGCGGGATCGAGCGCCGGAAAGAAAATATCAAAAGTCGAGCCCTCCCCTTGCTTGCTGTCGACAAAGATCGCGCCTCCGGTCTGGGTAATAATGCCGTAGGCGGTGGACAGCCCGAGGCCGGTTCCCTTGCCCACCTCCTTGGTGGTGAAGAACGGCTCGAACACCTTGTCGAGGTGCTCTTTGGCGATCCCGGTGCCGGTATCCGAGACCATGATGCGGACGTAATCGTTTTCCTTGAGGCCGCTGCGGCCCAGTTTCGGGATGTCCCGGGCGGCGATGTTCTGGGTGGTGATGGTGAGCGTCCCGCCCTCCGGCATGGCGTCCCGGGCGTTGACCGCCAGGTTGACGATCACCTGTTCGAACTGGCTCTGGTCAGCGCGTATCTTCCTCAAATTCTTGGCGTTGGTCATACGGAGAGTAATCTTTTCCCCAATCAGGCGGCGGATCAGGTTGGTAAGGTCGGAAAGGATATCGGTCACGTCCAGCACCTTGGGGTGAAGCGCCTGGCGCCGGGAAAAGGCCAGCAGCTGGCGGATCAAATCGGCCGCCCGGTTGGCGTTCTGCTTGATCTGGATCAGGTCGGCGAACGACTGGTCGCCAGCCTTGTGGCGCATCAAAAGAAGGTCGCAAAAACCGAGGATGGCGGTCAGCAGGTTGTTAAAGTCGTGCGCGACCCCGCCCGCCAGCTGGCCCACGGCTTGCATTTTTTGCGCCTGGACGAATTGCAGTTCAAGCCGTTTGGTCTCCGAGGTGTCGATCAGGTAAAGGATGCCGAGGCGCCGGTTGCCCCCCTTCAAGGGACTGAAAAAGGCCTGGATGACATCCTTGCCGGCGGCATCGAAGAAAAATTCCAGCGGAGTTTGCAGGTCCTTCCCCTGCTTCGCCGTCTTGACCTTTTGCTTCAGCGGCGCCTTGGTTTCCTTGGGCATAAAATCCGTCAGGATATCGCCTTTCAGAAGTGGTTTTTTGTTGTATTTGCCAAACAGGTCGACACACGCCCGGTTGAGCTGTTCAACCCTGAAATCAAGAGTATCGACCACCGCGATGGCGATCGGCGCATCGGCGACATATTCAGCGAACTCTTTTGATCCGACCGGGGCGGCCTCGGCGCCCTCCTCGCCCAATTTCTGCACCAGGGCAAAGTAAAACTCGCTCTTCCCGTCCTCGGCCCCGGGGATATCGAGCCAGTCAACCGTCAGGTTTTTGGCGCGCAGCAGTTTGGCCGAAAAAACCTCTTCGGCGTCCTTGTTGTGGATCGCCTTGGGCTTGACCCCCAGCAACTCGGTGGCGAACGGATTGGCGTAGCGGATTCTTTTATTCTTGCCGGTAATAACCAGTCCCAGGCTGAAACGGTCAAGCAACGCCTGGAAGTGGTCTTCCATGTTGCCGATCGCCGCCAGCGGGGTGGCCGAAACCCCGGCCTGGGCAAACGTCCACATGATAAAGGGGCCTTGCGGGCGGGCCGTGATCAGCGGGCTTGTCTGGTCTTTGCCGCCCTGCACCCTGAGGCTGGCGGAGTTACCCTCCAGGCTGGCTTTCAGAAGCATCCGGATGGTTTCCCCATAGATCCGGTCAAACAGCAGTTTCTTGATTGAAGGGGATCTTCCCTTGAAAAAATCCTGGTATTTTTTGTTGGCCGACAGCAGCCGCCCTTCCCGGTCGCTGAGAACCGTCGCCTCGTCCATGTGGGCGAGCGCGGCAGCCATTATTTTCGGGTCCATACGGGTTACCTGGTCTTTGGCGCTGAGCATGAAAAAACCGATCGCAAGGACGGTGAAAAAGAGGATCAGCGAGACCACCGGGGTCGCCCCGGCGAGATTGCCGTCAACCAGATAAAAGCCGATCGTGGCCAGCGCCGTCAGCCCGCCGGCAAGCGCCACGCCAATGTATTTTTCACTGCCGGTGATGGCCGTTTCAGGTTTCTGGAGGCCGCTGCCGAACCAGTATTCCCCGGCGGCGCCCATTTGCGTTTGGCCGGGGCGGCGGGCTGCCTCCGGGGGGGGTGAAATGTTTGTCTGGTCCATTGCTCGCGCCACAACCCTTTATTCCCGACCAGGCGACCGGGGGTTCGGTTCCGGGGGTTTATAGCATGGCTGCGATGTCAGGAGAAGGCTTGTCGCTGGAAAAGGCGGCTAGTCGTCGCGGTGGACCTTTTCCATTTTTTCGTGCATTTCCTGGGCTTCCAGGGTCATCGAGGCGATCGGGCGGGCGTCCAGGCGTTTCAGGTTGATGGGCTCGCCGGACACTTCACAATAGCCGTATTCGCCATTTTCCAGCTTGCCCAGCGCCGTTTCAATCTTGGTCACCAGCTTTCTTTGCCGGTCGCGGGCGCGAAGTTCGATCGACCGGTCGGTCTCCGACGAGGCGCGATCGGCGA
Source organism: Pseudomonadota bacterium (assembly GCA_022566215.1). GTDB lineage: Bacteria > Pseudomonadota > Alphaproteobacteria > Sphingomonadales > SMXR01 > SMXR01. The sequence goes on from JADFJJ010000004.1 coordinate 59,970, forward strand.
TGTCCGGCTCTTTCAGGCTTTCCGTCTGGAGTGATTCCAGAGTGCCCATGGCTTCCTTCAAAATCCGGTCTTTCCAGATCAGCAGCTTGCGGCGGAAATATTCCTTTTGCCGGGCGCTCATGAACTTTTCAGTTTCGGACGGGGAATAATCCTTGGGCAGTCGGGTGGCCATGAAAGTCTCCTTGAATGAACTGCATTTGTCTTGTTATCGGCGCGTTAATGACGCGGAAATTTGACGCGCGGGGGTTTTATAATAACAAGTGCTTTTGATTGCAAGGGGGGTTTTGAGATTTTTTTTACAAGGCCCGGGTTATCGGCTGCGGCCCCGGCAAGATTAAAAAAAGCACCCCAAGGCCGTACCAAGCAAACACCACCCGGAGTTATCTTTATAAACTAAAGCAACTAAGAATGAGTATTACCATTATTTGATTACATTTATTTGTGAATCAATCTGCCTGATATTTGTTTTTTTATTCATTTCACAGGTGATTAAATTAAATTACTTGCCTGAAATTCTTTTTAATAATAACATAATAGATACTTTTTGATAATAATATAATAAATACTTGAGCATCGGGATAATGTTATATTTTAATTTAGCAACCAAAAGAGATTTTAAATAACTACCGCGCCAACAAAAATTGCCGAGGGGGGTATGCAAATTTCTCGAGACAACAGCACCGGACACCGGATCGCCGCGAAACTCATTCAAGCTTTTCGGGGGCGCTGCCTATCCGGGAGCGGGACCCGCCGCTTTTTTCAACGCTTGAGAGGTCATACCGGTTTCTTCTTGATGACTGTCTGGGGCAGCTGGCGGGCAAAGCGCTAAAACCCATAAGGCGAATGAAAGATGTTGTTGAAAAAATGCTAAGAATAAGCGGCGGCGGCGTGATCTTTTTGACGTTCGCCGGCGGGCGGTTACCGCCGCAGCGCACGGCACAAATAGGGCCAGAACGCTGGCTTACACGGTGGAAGGAAGGCTTTTGGCCTTGGAAATGATGGGCCTGATGGCGGATTGCTGCTATCGATTTAAGGTTCCCGGCAATTTAGAAGGAGGCTACCAATGAAATACCAATTGAAGTTATATGTCACCGGGCGCACCGGACCCTCAACGCGCGCCATCAAAAACCTTGAGCGCATCTTACAGGCGCAAACCGGTGATGATTATGATTTCAAAGTGATTGATGTTCTTAAGCATCCGCAGCTGGCGGAAGACGAAAAAATTCTTGCCACCCCGACGCTGGTAAAGACTTTTCCAGAGCCGATACGCAAAATCATAGGTGATCTCAGCCAGCTTGAAAACGTTTTGCTGGGACTGGATATAATTCCCTCCCCGGGTTCAACCAAAAAGGAAAAATCCTGATGACCAAGCCGGCAAAAATAATCCCAATCAAGAAGTGCCTGCTGGGGGTTCCCGGTTTCGGCCTGATTACGGATGGAGGCGCTCCCGAGGGCCGGACAACCCTGCTGGCGGGCGCCGCCGGCAGCGGCAAGACCGCGTCCTGGCCCGGCAATTTCCGGCCGGGGGGGCGCGGCTTTACGATGACCCGGGCGCTATGGTGAGGTTTGAGGAAAACCCCGGAGAAATGTTTACCAATGCCGCTTCGCTGGGCTGGGATTCTTGCCGGAATCCCGGTCCATGCGTTTGCAGCCGAGAAGGAGCATCTTGAGCAGATGTTAGGGGGCGGCAAGTAAATAAAGGGCAAGCCGGATTGCGCGAAACCAAGAGGAGAACCAGTTTGCGTGTCTTAGTCATAGAAGATGACATAAATGATGTAAAACTGGTGCGCCGTTACCTGGGAAAGGGCGCCCGGGGGGATTATGTCATATGCTTTGCCGACGCCGTTGCGGCGCTGGCGAAAAATAGTTACGATATCGCGCTTCTGGATCTCGGTCTGCCGGAATCGAGCGGCTTGAATACCCTTTCCAGGCTGCGCAAAATTGCGCCAACGCTTCCGATTGTTATTATTAGCGCACTTGAGGACGAGGCAGTGGCCCGAAAGGCAGTACAACAAGGGGCCCAGGACTACCTGGTGAAGGGAAAGTTTGATGCCGACCTGCTGCACCACACCTTGCGTTATGGGCTGGAGCGTCAAAACGCCAGCCAGCAGTATCTCGCCCTGCTTGAGCAGAGCCCGGATGGCGTTTTGCTGATTAGTCTTAAGGGCGAGATACTTTTCACCAATGCCGCGACTGAAGAGCTGCTCGGTAAAAAGGGAGACAAGCTTAAGGGACAGCTGTTTGGCATCCCCACCGTTAGCGAGGGAGAGACCCCTGAACTGCAGCTGCCCGGAGGCCGGACAGCAGAGTTGCGGGTGGCCGAAATTAAGTGGGAAAACAAGCCCGCCTACCTCACCATGCTGCGTGATATCACCGGGCGCAAAAATGCCCAACTGGAACTGGAACGCCAGGCAAAAGAGCTTAAAGCCAGCAATATTGACCTTGAGCGGTTTGCCCATGTGGTGAGCTATACTCTCCAGGCGCCGCTCAGGGGCATCCGCACCTATGTACAAATATTAATTGAAGACGGGGAAGATACGCTGGATCAGGAATCGTTAAAAAACATTGCTGTAATCGACAACTGTGCGGACCACGCTCAAAACCTGGTCAAGAATTTGATGACCTTTTCGGTTTCACAGCGCAAGCCATACATCCTCAGGCAAAATGATATCCAGGAAATACTGGAAGAAGCGATCGACGATCTTGCGCTGGAGATCAAGAAAAGCAAGGCAAAAATTACCCACGGTTGCTTGCCGAAGATTGTTGTCGATTACGGTCAGTTTTTGCATTTGATTGAAAATCTGATTGACAACGCGATTAAATTCCGGGGGAAAAAGGCCCCGCGGGTTCATCTCTCCGCCAGGAAAAATGATACGGAATGGATTTTTTCGGTGGCCGACAACGGCATTGGCATAGATAAAAAATATTATGAGGAAGTTTTCCAGGTTTTTGAACAACTGCACCCCCAAATGAAATATTCCGGAACCGGCATCGGCCTGGCGGTCTGCAAAAAGATTGTAAATAGACACAACGGCCGGATCTGGCTTGAATCAAAACCCGGCCAGGGGTCGACTTTTTATTTCTCCATTCCCTTCGATCCACGCATTACCCGGAACAAATAAGCCGGCCGTCTGCTGAAAAGTCTTTTTCTTGAAATCCCGGCGGCTTTCGGTTGCAGGTTTTTGCAAGCGTGTTATGCTACCGCTACTTAATTTCAATGCTTGGATAGGGGCAACTCGAATGGGAAAAATTCTCTCGGATATTAAACTGACCGTGATTACGGGCTTCGTGCTCACGGCCGTCATTTATTACATTTCACCGATCATTGCCGGTTAAGGGGGGGATAGACAAATGGACTTTCCTGACATTACATTTCTGGTCCGCTGGCTGCACGTGCTGTCAGCGATCATGTGGATCGGTCTTCTATGGTATCTCAATTTCGTCCAGACGCCGCAGATGGCGAAAATCCCCGACAACCTGAAACCGGCGATCTCCGGCCATATCGCCCCGGCGGTTTTGTTCTGGTTCCGCTGGGCGGCGCTCGGCACTGTTATCTTCGGCCTGCTGTTGGCGCACCTCAACGGCTACCTTCATCAGGCCATGGCCCTGGGCTGGGGGATGGGATCGCCGGAGCTGACGCTGCTGGGCATCGGCATGTGGTTCGGCCTGGTGATGGCCGCAAACGTCTGGTTTATCATCTGGCCCAACCAGAAAAAGGTGCTGGGGCTGGTCAAGGCCACCAAGGAGGCCAAGGCGGCGGCGGCAAAAACCGCCGGGATGGCCAGCCGGATCAACACGCTGTTGTCGATCCCGATGCTGTTCGCGATGGTCGCGTTTCAAAACAGCCCGTTCTAACGGGACCTGCATAGACATTTAAAAGGCCGGGCCGCCCCGGCCTTTTTTTTGTTGTTTGAGGGGAATATCTCCGGGTTAAATCGCCCTCCCCGCCGAATCCGTTAAGCGCCGCCGGAAAATGTGCTATAACCCCTCTCTGAAGCCCCGCCGGGCGAAACCGCTGTTGCATGAGGGCCAAGATGCCAAAACTGAAACAGTTCCGAATCTTCTATCTTTTGCTGATTGTCACCGGCCTTGCGGCATTGGTGTTGGGCGGCCCCGGGGCTCAAGAGAACGGATCAGCAGGCGTGGCTCTGGTGATCAAAGTGGAGGGCCCGATCGGCCCGGCCACCGTGCGCTATATCGAAAACGCCATTGAGGAAGCCCGCATCCAGAACGCCGAAGTCCTGATCCTGAGGCTCAACACCCCGGGCGGGCTGGTGACCAGCACGCGCGGGATCATCAGTGCGATTTTGGCCTCCCCGGTGCCGGTGATCGGCTATGTCGCGCCCTCGGGCGCCCATGCCGCCAGCGCCGGAACCTTTATCATGTACGCCACCCACGTAGCGGCGATGGCGCCGGGAACCAATCTCGGCGCCGCCACCCCGGTGACAATCGGCGGCGCCCCCACTGGCGACCCGGCCCCGGAACAGGACAGCCAGGAGGCTGACGATGAGAACGGCTCCGGGGACCAGCAAACGGCCCCTTCAAACACCACCGCGCTGGACCGCAAAAGCATGAACGACGCCATCGCCTGGATCAGAAGCCTGGCCGAGATGCGCGGCCGCAATGCCGATTGGGCCGAGGCGGCGGTGCGTGAGGCGGCCAGCCTTTCGGCCGAACAGGCGCTTGAAGAAAACGTCATCGAGATCATGGCCCCCGACATGGAAACCCTGCTGAAGGCGATCGACGGCCTTGAGGTCACGATCGGGCGGGAGACCCGGACGCTCGACACCAGCGGGCTTACCTTTGTGGTCTTCGAGCCTGGTTTCCTGACCAGGATCCTGACCATCCTGAGCAATCCCAACATCGCCCTGATCCTGATGATGGTCGGGGTTTACGGAGTATTTTTCGAGTTCGCCAACCCGGGCAGCATCGGCCCCGGGGTGGTCGGCGCGATCAGCCTGATTCTCGCCCTTTACGCCCTCAACCAGCTTCCCCTGAACACCACCGGCGTGATCCTGATTTTGCTGGGCATTGGCTTTATGATCGCCGAGGCCTTTACCCCGACCATGGGGGCGCTGGGGGCTGGCGGCCTGGTCGCCTTTATTTTCGGGGCGGCGATGCTGATCGACACCGATGTGCCGGAGTTTCAGATTGCCTGGCCGGTGATCCTCGGCACCGCGGCGGTCAGCGGGGCCGTGCTGATCCTTTTGATGGGTTACGTCTGGCGCGCCCATCAACGCCCGCTGGCCAGCGGCGCCGAACATTTGGTCGGGGCCGAGGCCCGGGTGCTGGAATGGGCCGGCAAGGATGGCTTTGTGTGGGCCGAAGGCGAACGCTGGCGGGCGCGGGGCGAAACGCCGCTCAAGCCCGGCCAGAAAGTCCGGATTGCCGCCCTCGAGGGCCTGACCATAGTGGTCGGCGGCAAAAAGAATAAACCTAAAAAAGGAGTTTGATGATGATACTAGATTCTGTTTTATACCTGGCGGCTGCGGTAATCGTGGTGATGTTTCTGGCCGCCGCGATCAAAATCTTCCGTGAGTACGAACGCGGCGTAATTTTCACCCTGGGACGCTTTACCGGGGTCAAGGGCCCGGGCCTGGTGATCCTGATCCCGGTCATCCAGCAGATGGTCCGGCTCGACCTCAGGACCTTCGTTATCGATGTGCCGACCCAGGACGTGATTTCGCGCGACAACGTTTCGGTCAAGGTCAACGCGGTCATTTATTTCCGCGTGGTCGATCCGGAAAAGGCGATCCTCAACGTCGAGGAATACATGGTGGCGACCAGCCAGCTGGCGCAAACCACGCTGCGCTCGGTGCTCGGCAAGCACGAACTGGATGAAATGCTGTCCGAGCGCGACAAGCTCAACGCCGACATCCAGAAGATTCTCGACAAACAGACCGACCAGTGGGGGATCAAGGTCGCCAATGTCGAGATCAAGCACGTCGATATCGACCCCAGCATGATCCGCGCTATCGCCAAACAGGCCGAGGCCGAGCGCATCCGGCGCGCCAAGATCATCAACGCCCAGGGCGAAGAGCAGGCGGCCCGGAAGCTGGTCGAGGCCGGTAAGATCCTGAGCAAGGAACCCAACGCCATGCAGCTCCGCTATTTCTCGGCGCTGCACGACATCGCCGGCGAGAAATCATCGACCATCGTGTTCCCGATCCCGATGGACCTGATGCAGCACCTGACCGGCAAAAAGGGCAAAGGTAAAAAAGGGTAAATAAAAAGCAAGGTGAGAAAAAGGCCGGGCCATCCCGGCCTTTTTGTCCCATGGATGTTTTTTGCCACGTTTGATGTTTTCTCACGCAGTGTGTTAGGCTTCAGGAAATCAGGTTTCAAAGGAGCCGGCCGTGGCCAGAGACAAAAAACTCAGCAAAAACGATATCGCCCAGGCGCGCCTCGACCCGGGCTCCGTCTTCGAAACGCCCGAGGACTTGCTGGAAAATCCTTTTCTTAGCAGGAGCGACAAAATTGACCTTTTGAAACGCTGGAAATATGACGCTCAGGAAGTCAGCAATGCCACCGCGGAAGGCATGATCGGGGAAAACAACGACTTGTTGCACCGCGTTTGCCTGGCGCTTGGATACCTGGAGGAGGGGTCGCCGGGGCGTTGAAGACCCAAGTCTTAATCCTCGTTCCTAAAGGTAATCTCGCGGGCAACGAAAGAGCCTCTCAATGTTCTTAACTCCCCCCGCTCAATAAAGGACTGGTGGGCAACCTCAACCGAACCTTCCGTTGCTGCCGTCATTTCAGCCCAATAATCTGTTTCATTGTCAAAAGCGGCAAAATTCCGGTATTCTATCATTAGTAGTAAACTCGGTTCATTGTCCCGCGGCCAAGGCAAATACATTACTTTGTAAGAAAGAACATCACCTTTCTCCATTTGAAATTCTCTCCGGGCGCGCCAATGGCCGGCAAGGTCTTCGATATATTGGTCGAATTTGCCGGTTTTGGTTTTAACAAAGGTTACCACCCAGACAGACCCCTCCTCATATGAAAACCCATCCTCCTCCGCCGGAACAGGGATGGAAAGAAAAAAGCCAAAAACCAGAGAGCCGAACCGGGCCAGTTTAATGAGTCTATAAAACATAGT
>JADFJJ010000025.1 GCA_022566215.1 Pseudomonadota bacterium
AATCTATTTTCCTTTATATTACAACAGGTTAGTTAATATCTGTAAGAGGACTGCAAATCCTTGTACCCCGGTTCAAATCCGGGCCGCGCCTCCAGATTTTAAAGGACTTTTGCCGGTTAGCAAAGAACCTACGAATCTTTACAACAGCCGATCTCTTTGTGGGTTTGCCGCAATTTCTCACCATACTTTGGATCGCCCCCTCCGTTGTAATCAATGGCTTTAGTGATCAACTTCTCACAGCTTTGGCAATCAATTTTATAGAACGGTCCCCGGCGAATTTTGTGTAAAAGGTACAGGGTCCCCCAAAAGAAACTCATGCAAGGCTCAAATTTCGCGTTTCGGTGGCCACTTTTTTTAGCCGCTGCACTACAGCTCCACTGGATGTTGCGAAGCCAATGCGAATACATTATAATATAACGCTCATTTGACCTTAAAACCTCAAAAAACCGGTCCGAGGGTAAACCCCCTGGTTTTTTAATAAGTTTTTTATTGGCGTTTTCCAACCGCTTAATTCGGGCTTTTAGATCTTTAATGAAAGCCTTACACAATTGCTTGGCCCAATAGTTGGGGTGCCCGGGGCCCCCTACAAATCTGCTCCCCCGGCCACTTTGTCCGGTTAATTCTTTCCACCACGCATCACCCGGATTCCCGGTTTGCATCGGGTCGCGGGTTGGTTGGTTTGCCCCCGCCTTGCCGTGTTTGGATTCGACCCAGCTTATCATTCTGATCAGGCATTTGAGATTGTTAATACATTTTTTGGAAATCGTTCCGGCCGGATTTTTGGCCTCGCGCATATTGAAAAAACCAAGAAAATAATAAAGAATAGCTTCGGATTTTTCTGAATACTGTGACCAGCGTTTTTCTTCTACGGTCATTTAAAATCTCCCAATCATCCTAACCAAAACTTGGTACCCGCACAAACGGTTGCATTAACAATTTATAATTCTATATTAGATTGAAGTTGATGTCAAAATTTTGTGGCCGGGCCAGGGTTATCCAGCGTATTAACACCTCCACCAATTTTCCTCAAAATCTTGCGCCGATGCGGATGCCGTAACTTTTCTCCCTCGAATTGAAGACCGGGATCAGCACCACGTTTTCATTGAACCGGTCGGTCAGAAGATAAGCGGTCAGGTTGGCGACCGCGGCGCCCGCCAGCACGTCCTCCCAGCGGTGCGCCTGGGCTTTGACCCGGCTAAGACCGACAACCCCGGCCATCAGGTAGGCTGGCAGGCCGTATTTCCAGCCGTAGCGGTAATGGAGGTATGAGGCCCCCGACATGGCGTTGGTCATGTGCCCCGAGGGAAACGAGTGTTTCCCGCCGCCCGGCCGCTCAACATCCGCGAGGCGTTTGATGCCGCCGGTCGCCAAGGTCGCCACGCCGAACGTCAGGCCGAGCTGGATCATGCCTTCAGTGTCTTTTTTGCTGGCGGAAATGATCAGGGCGATGCCGGCAATTCCGTACTGGGCGACATCGCCGTAATCGGTCAGCTCATCGGCTTTGGCCGCCGGGGAAGTCATAATCAGAAGCCCCATCAAAAGAATCAGGGCGGTTTGAACGAAGCATCTAAACATGGCTAAGCTTACCAGAAAATGGCGTTCGGGAAAATGCAAACCATCCGCAAACCAACCCCACGCGCCTCCAGATTTCCTTCTAGTTCTTTAAACCAACCGGCTTTTGTGGCAGACTGTCCTTGGGACATAATACCGCAAGGAGGGTTACAATGAAAAAGATCGCTTTTCTGGTCTCTTTTCTGGCTTCTTTTCTAGTCATGGGGGCCGCCTTTCCGGCGTTGGCGCAGGACGGCCTCGACAACATTTTCTATTCTCAAGAAGGGGATTGGCCGGTTTACAAGCAACTTGCCAATTCTCCCGAGGAGCTGGGGGGGTGTTTTACATTCCACGAGCAAAGCGCCACCGATTTCATTTATTTCCTGCTCATGGATGGCGGGACGACCCTGATGATCCAGCGGGACGACTGGCAGCTGCCCGCCAATATTTTTTACCCGGTCTTTTTGCAAATCGACAACAATGACCCGATTGAAGCCACCATAAATACCCTGGACACCTCGGACGCTGTTATGATTGATGAGGACATCACCTCAATCCTGGAAGAAATAAAGGCCGGCCGCAGACTTTATCTTCATACCGAATCGACCACTTTCCAGTATGACCTGACCGGGGCTTCGCAGGCCATCAGCGCGGCCCAGGCGTGCCTCCGGGAGGTGCTGGATGTGGCGCCTGAAAATCCCTTCCTGGCCGGCCGGGCCGGGGGCGGTTCAAACCCCTTTGAGGCGCCACAAAGCGAACAGAGTTTCAGCGCCATTCAGCCTTCAGGTTATCTTCTGGACCCGTTCCTGGAACTGGACAGCTATCAAAACCTGTTTGTTGATTTTACCGATTTAGGCTTCCAGGTGGAGGTTGGCCCTTCCAGCTTTGATATCGGGACATACCAGGCCCTGATCGAAGAGGCTTTTTATACCCTCTACTGGGAGGAAGATAGTTCCACCCGTGAAACCAGCACCGTCTTTGCCGATGTCTTTACTTTTTTTAACGAAGTCTGCAAGGACATGGCCACCACCAAGCTGGTTGAGGAAACCCGCACCAATCATGTCTTCCACCAGGGGTCCGTGGCCTGCTCCAACGAGGCCGAGGAAATATCCCTGTTTTTCCGCCTGAGCATTTTTGACATGTACGATGTTGCAATGATTTTCCTGAGTACCGGAACCCTGGAAGACCGCGAAGCGATCGAGATCATTGACGATATCCTGGTGGAAAACATCACATTGGTATTTGAAACACTGGATGAATAATTCCGTTACGGTGCTTTAAAAGACGCTGATTTTCACAATTTCTGAAATTCAGGCCATTATTTGGCCCTGAATATGGCCCGGACAGCAAAAAATATGCACCGGAGATCATTTTCTTGCTCCGGGATGAGGAAAAAAGTTCAGAGGGGGGCTTAATCTGGTATTGGCAAAGGGATTTTGGTGTTGTTTCAGGGTTTTTTCATGAAATCCTCGTCGCCGGCGCCGACCGGTTCCCACCGTCCGGTATAAATGCGCACGTCAACCTCTTTTCCTGTGTCCTCGATGTGACCCAGGATCGGTGATTCATTCCGCAGCAGGTCAAGGAAATGAGGGTAGTTATGGACCCGCTCCCAGATTGTGCCGACGGGTTTCCCCTTGTCCCCCAAACCGAAAGTGCTTTTCAGGGTCAGCGCGGCATCGTCGCTGGTGCGGTAAAAGTTGATCCTGATCCGCTCGTCCCCCTCGCCCCGGCAGGTGATCACCGCGGTAATTGTGATGCCCGCCGTTGCCCCCCCCTCAAGGGGGACTTTTACCAGCGCCCGTTCACCCAGGTGAACCGAATAATCGGTGATTTTAAAGTCATATTTTGCCATGGCGCCAGATTAACCTGTTTCCGGAAAAGACCAAGTAAAAAAGCTAAAAACCAAGAAAAATGCGCCTAACAAGTTGAATAATACTTAATTGTTAACACCGGAGGGGGGAGTTGCCAGGACTATAAACAAATTATTAACCTTTTGGCGGTAGTGTTTGCCATACGCCGGTCAGGAGAGCTGGCAATACATCGGGAGCTATAAAAATGACGCAACTGCTGAACAGAAGCGAACTGGAAACAAACCGCCGGACCTCGGGCCGGGAGACAGTAATTAACCTGGCCAGAAAAGATTTTGGCCGGGAACTGGCCAGGATGACAGACCCTGCCGCGGTTTTGTCACTTGCCCGCAAGGACTTGTTTGAACAGGTTGAATATATTGTTAGCGAAATGCTCAAAAGCCGCACAGATGGTTTTTCCAGCAAAGAACGGGCGAGCCTGACCGGGTTTGTGGTTGAAGACCTGATCCGCTCCTCGATGAGGGCAGTTAATTAATAAGGGATTGAATTCTCACCAACACTGCTCCTGATTTAGACAGTCACAGCCCCGGCCCCGCCGGGGCTTTTTTATTATCCCGGCCCATCAGCGGGTTATAAAGTTAATTTCCAAAGAAACCTTTTCTTAACCCTTTGAACATCTTCTTTTAACCTTTTTGTTTTAGAGTTTTATTTGAAGGGCAGAAAAGCAATTCGCCCACAAAACAATACCGGGAGCAAAATCATGACCTATTATCCGGAAACAATTGAAATCAGGAATAAACCGCAACGGCGGCAGAAAGCCTTAAAGCGTCTTCGGGATGAAATTCGGCCCGAACTGGTTAAAATTACCGACGCGGATACAGTTTTGTCGGTTTCACGCAAGGAACTGTTTGAACAGGTGTCCTTTATTTTAAGTGAAATGCTGCGCAAGTACACCTTTAAACTGAGCGGCGAAGAAATCAGGGAAATGGCGCAGACCCTCAGCATTGATCTGGCCGCAAACTGCCGGGGACAACTCAGCCACAAAACAATCAACTAGGATTATAAATTTTGCTCCTAAAAACCCCGCCTCTAGCGGGGTTTTTTTTACCCCTTAACCCCCTCAACCAGCCAGCCGCCCACGGCGCCTGTTTTGGGGTCTTGGTCTTCCCTTAAGGCGACCTCTTTAAAGCCTGAACTTTTCATTTCCGCGATCAGGGCTTCGGCGTTCTCTTTGGTCAGGGCAGCCTCCCCCATGGCTTCGATCCTGAGCATCTGGGCCTCGGTCTCAAGCCGGTTCTGGTTCAGCCAGGTCTTGAACGCGGCAAAGTCCGGAAAATTGGCGCGCCCCTCAAAAGCCCCCCACAACAGCCCCAGAAGCTCCGCCAAATCACGGGTGTTGGGATCATCCTTAAAGTTGCCGGCGGTCTCGGAAAGGGCCTTCCTGAGCGCCCTGCCCTCATCACCCTTGCCAGCCAGGGCCTCCTCAACCGCGGCTTCGGCAATCTCAAACAGCCCGATCTCCTCCAGGACATACCGGCACTGGGCGATCTTGGGCGCATTGGCCCGGACAATCTCACCATCCGCCACATGGATCAGGAACCTCACCCTAGCTCCCTTTTTCAAAATGCGGGAAATCTCTTCGATCGACTTTGTCAGATCGCCATACTCCAGCGCGTGCTGGGCGCTTACCGCATCAAAGGTCCGGTCCTCAAAGGGAAGGTCTTCGTTCCTGGTTTCCGGGTGGAATTTAATCCGCTTCAACAATTCGCCTTGTTCCGGGACCGCGGCCACCGGGTTGATGGCGGCATAATCACTGCCGTGGATTTCAAAGTTTCTTTCCAGCCGGTCCGAAACGTCAAGAGCAATCAATGCCAGAAAACCATTGCCGGTGCCGGCATCGAGGATTTTCGCCCCCTCAGGCAACTTGCTGAAAAAAGCCGCCCAGCCCTCGACCACCGCCCTGCCCGCTTCCCGGTCGGCATGCAAAAGACAGGTGGAAAGCAAATTCCCCCGCCATTGCCGGTCCCAGGCGGCCTTGTGTTTCGAGGTTTTCAGGGTCATTCCGGTTATTTTTTCTTCCGCCCCTTGCCCTTGTCCTCTTTTTCCTCTTGTTCATCAGGCGTGGCGCCCGGATCATACGTGGTCCGGCCCGGTTTTTTGCGGATCACATGGTCAACATCGCTGGCCGGTTCCTCAGCGTTTGGAACCTGGCCGGTCACCAGCGGCCGGTCAGGGGCGCCCCCGCCAGCAGCCGCCTTGCCCTTGTGGCGCAGCCGCTCGGACACTCTTCTTTCCGCGCCAAGTTTTTTCTGGTCAACCTTGCCTATAATTATGTCGAGCACCCGGCCCGATCCCTTTTCCACCAGGACGACGTTTTGACCGCCGACAAGAAACCGCTCGGCGCCAAACGGCGGGGGTCCAAGGGCTTGTTCCAGACTTAGCGGCAAGGGTGATTTTGAAAGCCCGGGGGGCAGCGTTTGCATTTTCGCCAAGCCGGGGGGCAGCGCGTTGCGCTTGGCCAATCCCGGCGGCAAGCCCTGGCCCCGGCCGCCGCTTTTGGCTGATTTTCTTTTTCCTTCGCCTTTACCCTGGTCTTTTCCCTTGCCCTGACTTTGGGTCAGCCCATACTCATCAGGGTAGATTTCCTCCCCAGCCTTCCTGTTTCCGATCCCGAGGCGCTCCTTGATGATACTGACGGTTTCCTTGGAAAATCCTTTACCCTTGGCCGTTTGGTCTTCGCTAGCGCCCTGGCCGGCCCCCAGCAACAGCAAAAGACTGGCTGAGACAAGTATCGATTTCAGGCTCATGGCATTTCTCCTTTGTATCCTTCATTTACCATTATTCACTGATCACCGCCACCGGCAGATCATCGGAGGAGGTGTGATCAGCGACAATCCGCCAGCCTTCAGGCATTTTTTCGAACAACAATGTGAAAAGACCGCCGATATCGAGGGCTTTGCGTTTCAAATCCCAGCGCCCAAAGGCCAGCACGAAAGTGTCCGATAAAACCCTGACATCCAGTCCGGAAAACGTCAGCTGGCCCATTTTTTCCGGGGTCGGGTAGCGGTTTTCATAATTCGCCAAGGTTCCGGCCCAGCCATAAGTCACGGTCCCGCCCGAGGCGAAACGCAGCTCATCCGATTTCCAGTACCCGGCCATGAAGGCTTCTATATCGCCAGCATTCCAGGCTTCGGCCTGGGCCTCCAGCAGGGTTTTGATTTCATTTTCGGCCTCATCAGCGAAAGAGGGTTGCACAGAAAGTCCGAAAATCATGATACTCAACAAATAGGCGGGTATTTTCATTCTTTCTCTCCCTGAATTTTACAGAACCCCGGCTTTTTCGAATTTTTCCTTCAATGGGCCGAGGTGTTTTTGATAGTTCTTCCAGCGGTCGATCGAGGAACGGTAGAGCGGCTGGCGCACCTGCCACGGGCTGGCGGTTTCCACAACTCTTTCCTTGTCATGAAAGTCAAGACAGTCCTGGTCCCAATCGAGACCCAGGTAATTCATCAGGCGCTGGGTCACTTTTTCCGGGAATTTCACCAGCGCCTGGTAATCCAGATCAAAAATATCCAGCGGCAGGTCGCAATACCAGTGATCCATCAGGCGCCGGTATTCCAGGGTGACGGCGGCAATGTCCCCAAGATCATAGGCATAAGCGTTGGCCTCATGGGCGAAATGCTGGAAATAAACGGAAAGCGCGGTATCCAGGGCATTCCTTTGGCAATGGATCACCTTGGCGTTCGGGAACAGCGCGGCGATCAGCCCCAAGTGCATGAAATTCAGAGGATTTTTGTCTATCAAATAAGGCTCGCCGGCGCTCTGTACGCTAACCTCCTGAAGGTAATAGCGGGCGGCGCTTGTGAGGGCCGCTTGGTCCAGCATCGGCACGTAGCCCGGGTAGCTCCCGGAAATTCCGGTCTCACGGCCGAGATTTTTGGCCAGCATCTCGATATGGGACAGCTCTCCGGCGCCGAAAACCTTGGCGTGGCCGGCGACAATGCTTTCAACCAGCGTGGTTCCCGAGCGCAGCATCCCGACAATAAAAATTGGCGCCGGCCCGGCCACCGGATCTTTTGGAGAGCTGGCGAAAAAATCCTTGGAGAAGGTGCTTTTCACCCCCTGCACCAAGCGGCGGAAGGCCGCACGGTCAAATGAAATGCTCTCGGATTTCAGGGAATTCGCCGCCTCATAGTGTTCAAACGCCTGTTCATAATCCCGGCAATCATCCATCACCTTTCCGAGCGCGAAATGGGAACAGATAATGGCTTCCCTATCTACCCCCTGGTTGTCCAGCGCCTGTCTCAGGATCACCGCATCCGGGTCCTCGGGACTTTGAAATTTCTTGACCACCGAAAGACCCAGATAAGCAGCATCCGAAGAGGGATTCCTGATGATCGCCCGGCGGTACACTTGCGCGGCTTCGTCGAACATCCCAAGATTTTGCCGGATCTGGCCGAGCCGGGTCAGGAACTCCGGGTTTTCATTTTCCTCCGGCAGAATCCGGGACAGCACCCGCTCGGCCAGGTCCAGGCGGCGGATGTCGACCATAAATTCGGCGATTTTCTTAAAAGTTCCGGTCTGGCCCTTGGCCCCCTTGGTCAGCGCCATCATGGTCTCGGCGGCCTCATCCAGGCGCCCTCCCTCACGGTACAGATAGGCCAGGCTGACATAGGCCCGGGCCTGGTCCGGGGCCAGTTCGATGGCTTTTTTCAGCGCTTGTTCCGAGGCTTGGCAGTCCCCCAGCAGGCGATGGGTGTTGCCCAGCCAGAAATGGCTGGCTGAAAGCGAAGGATCGCGGGCCAGCGCCTGGCCCAGCCAGTGGGCAGCCTGTTGGTAGTTCTTTTTGTCAAACAGGATGCGCCCGGCGCGGTGGCACAGCTGGGCCGGGGGCTGGAACCCGCTGGCCGCTTCCTCAAGACGCCTCAGGCCGCCCTCCAGGGCGCCCTCTTCCATGTCGATGATCCCGAGCAAAAAACAGGCCGGGGCATCACCGGGCTGGTCGCGCAAATGAGCTTCCAGCGATGAGCGCGCCATCACCAGCTCGCCCTTGGCGTAAAGCCGGTAAGCGGTTTGAAAAGCATCGGCCATGAAGATTTGTTATTTCTGCCCTGTAAATAAAATTTCACTCACAATAGGTGAGGCCCCGGTCACTTCACAAGCGGCAATTTGGGGAAATTCGATAATCGTTATATTAAGGCTTGGCTTTTTCGATTTGCTTTTGATATAAAACGCGCGGCTGACATGCAAGAGTTTCTGATCCCCAGTAGCTCAGTTGGTAGAGCAAGCGGCTGTTAACCGCTTTGTCGTTGGTTCGAGTCCGACCTGGGGAGCCATATTCTGAAAATGGGTCCGGGCCTTATGATCCCGGGCCCCTTTTTCTTGTGGGCAGCAATCAAAAACAAAAGCGGCAAAAGAAGCCAGCAATGACCGCCGGTTTTTTTGTCCGCCGGGTTCCCTGGAAAATATTTTTGATTTGAATCAATGACTTCCTGCTGGGCACCTAATAGCAGAAAGATCTGGAAATTCAACTGGCGCATTGGGACCGGCTATGGAAATCGAGCTGAATGATAAACTGGATTGGCAGACGCTGGCCCGGGAATTTCAGGTCAACAAGCGCATCCAAATTCGTGACATCCTGAAAGAACAATGCGCCGAGAGAATCTGGAAATGCCTGACCGAAGAGACGCCCTGGCGGTGGACCTACCACGATGGCCTTGGGCCGGTGGTGCTGACCGATAATGAAATCCAGGCCAAGACCAAAGAACAGCGTGAAGAACTGCATCGGGGCATTCTGGCCAGGGCCACTTCCGAAAACAGCTTTCTTTACAGAATCTATCCGATGGTGGACGCCTATCGCGCCCAGGACGATCCCGGTCTTTTCCTGCACCGGGTTTTAGAGTTCATCAATTCGCAACACTATCTAACCTTTATCAAAACCATAACAGGAGTGCCGGAAATCAAGCGCGGCAATGCCCATGCGGCCTGGTACGACCACAACCAGTTTCTGATGAACCATACCGATTTTTTGCCTGACCAAGGGCGGCGCGCCGCGTGCGTGCTGAATTTTACCAAGGACTGGAAGGCCGACTGGGGCGGCTATATGCAGTTTTATGATGATGCTTTAAACATCGAGCTCGGTCTGCTGCCGCGCTTTAACGTGCTTAACATGTTCTTGCCGCCGCAGGACCACTCGGTCAGCTGCGTCACCCCCTTTGCCGGTTCCGGGCGCTATACCATCACCACTTTTTTTGAGGGATGAAGGTAACAATCCACCGTGTGATCGTTGACCAGGCCGGCCGCCTGGAGGTAGGCGTAGATGATGGTCGAGCCGACGAAATTGAACCCGCGCATTTTCAGGTCTTTTGAAATCGCATCGCTCAACGGGGTCATGGCCGGAAGGTCAGACAAGGTTTTCCATTGGTTGATGATCGGCTCACCCCCGGCAAAGGCCCAGATATAGGCATCGAACGAGCCGAATTCCTTTTGGATATCAAGAAACGCCCTGGCGTTGCGGATGGCCGAGGCGACCTTCAGGCGGTTGCGGACAATACCGGGGTTTTGCAGAAGTTCCGCCTGTTTTTTTTCATCAAAGACGGCTACTTTTTTCGGATCAAACCCGGCGAAGGCTTCCCGGTACCCTGCCCGTTTTCTCAGGATAGTATCCCAGGAAAGCCCGGCCTGGGCGCCCTCCAGCGTGATCATCTCGAAATGCCGGAGATCATCGTGGACCGGCCGGCCCCATTCCTGATCGTGGTAGTGGATCATGTAATCCCTGGTCCCGGCCCAGGCGCAGCGTTTGTTCATTATCTTCCCCGAATTATTTCTCAAAAACACAATAAGCCCTTCATCAGGCGGTGACAATCGGGGGTTAATATTTTGAAGACAGTTGCTCTTATTAAGGGATTGTTATATTATTTATTCAATTTTTACGATTCGTTTAAACGACTAAGGGGGACTTCTTATGAATGCACAACAAAACAACGGGGGCGAGGTTGCTCCCTTTTGGCGCTTGCCAGGACTGATAGTACTTTTCTTCTACGCCATCTTTCTGATTTACTACAGCTTCTGGAATTTCTGGTGGCTGGTGGATATCGAGGCCGCGGTCCTCAAAGGGCTATGGTTCGGGGGATTTCTCGAGCTGAATTTCTGGCCGCACATCGTTATATGGCTGGTGTGTATCCTGGTGGCGTTTCTGTGGCTCAAGATTTACATTATGGCGATCATCCATATCCGGGAAATCGTCATTCTGTTCAGGGGCGGTATAATCGTCATTATCGAGCGGATCACCTGGATCCTGATCACAATTTTCATCTGGATTTTCCTGATCATCAACATCCTGGCGGTTTATTACGCCTTCTATTAAATAACATTGCCCCCCTGGTGAGGCGCAGACACTCTATTCAGTCCTGCTTTCTTGCCAGGAACAAGGAAAGGCCCGGCTCCGGCCGGGTCTTTTTGCTTTTTGCAGCGCGGCGCGAGGAGGCTTACCCCGCCCTGTCATGCCCGCCCCCGCCTGTCCGCCATAGCCCCTCGCCTCGGCGAAGCTAGCTTCGCTACGGCCTAGCCTGGCCGCGAGTATGACAAGTAAAAACAACAACGCCGGATACCGGCCTTAAGCCGGTATGACAATTTTTACCACCCCCTCACCCCATCCCTCTCCCTCGGCCTGTCCGCCATAGCCTTCGGCGACGGCGGAAGGGGAGAGGGAGCATAGATGAAGACTTCCCTTCTAATACCCTCTCCCTTGATGGGAGAGGGTAGGGTGAGGGTGATAAAAAATTAATGGTCTATTTTCTCAAGAAAACGGTTAGTCCGCCTCGGGCTTGTAGAACTTCAGGGTGAAGCGGTCACTCTCGCCGATCTCGAGGTACTTTTGCTGCTCCGGGGTGCCGGGAGCGGTGCGGCTCAAGGTTGGCGGCAGCGACCAGACGCCTCTGGGATGGTCTTTGGTGTCGGCCGGATTGCGGTTGATGTCTGCGTCCGCCAACAGAATAAAGCCGGCCGCTTCGGCGAGCAGTTTGAAGTGGCTTTCATTGACATAGCCGTTTTCGCCTTCCGGGTCCTGGGGGATCGCTTCATCACCGGCATGATCGACGATGCCGAAAATTCCTCCCGGTCTGAGCATGGCGAAAAGGGCGTCGACATACCTTTGGGCCGGCTTGTCGCTAATCATGAAGCCGTGGGCGCGAAACACCAGCACCATATCGGCCTCACCGTAGGGCAGGCCCTCCTCACTCATCAGGAAATCGTGGTCTTCGGTTACCGGAATGTAGGCGCCGCCGCCCGCCGTGATAAAAGGCTCGATAATCTCCCGGTACCAGCTGCCCTGCCCGCCGGGCCAAATCTCGACCACCGTCATCCCCGGCTCGATGCCGAAAAAGGTCAGGGTCTCATATGGGTGGCGATACCCGTCGCGCGCCTTGTGTTCCTCACTCCGGTGATCTGAGGCGATCAACTGCTCAAGCGCTTCCCTGGCTCCGATGCTGGAGGTTTCATGCCCGGCGCCAAAGGCCGTGGGCGCCACTGGAGCAAACACCATAAAGCCCGCCAGCAATATTCCTGAAATTTTGTGCATTTATTTATACCTTTCCACTCGCCCGGTGTGGATCATAGCCAAGAAATGCGGTCTTGTCGGTAAAAATCTGGTGAGGGGCGAAAAAGAGCGGAACCGCCACTCGACAGGCCGCCAAACAGCCGCTAGACTTGGCCGCTAAATGACCAGAAAAGGACACAGTTTTGACCTCAATATATAAATTTTTTGCGGGTTTTCTTTTGATAATTTTTCTGGCCTCGTGCAGCCATGGCGCGGTCGGGAAAAAATTCGAATTTGACGGCGCCAAAGACTTTGGCCTGATTGCTTACGATATTTATTTCATCGGTGAAATCACCCCGAACTATTCCCTTTACTTTTTCCCTTACGACGCAGAGACCAAAACCATTAATGCCGATAAAAGAACCGCATCAGGGTGCGGCTTTATTTGCGCCCGGGGAAACAAAGGAATTCAGTTCTATATCGGCACGATTGATTCTGGAACCTATGTCATCGGATACTTGTTTTATGCCCACACTTTCGAGAAGCGGTTCGTCTGTTTTCCGGAAAAAACACTCCGGATTGATATCGAGCCGGGAAAAATTCATTACCTTGGGGAAATGATCTTTGCCATGGATCATCCAATCGGGCGCAGTAATCAGGAGCTGGAAATCATCCCGCATGACGTTGAACATGTTAAAAAGCGGCTGGAAAAATACCCGACCGTCCTGGCGGTTGACCGCCTCAGGCGCCCTGACGGCAAACTGCGCACCAGGGTCAGCACCAAGCCCGATGCCGAAATTGTCATATCGCCGCTAAACTATGTCTCGTTTGACCCGGGGGAACGGACGCGGGCGATGTCATGCATTAGGGATTACGTTGATTAAAATAATTTCTGGGGGGTTTTATGGCTAAAATGCTGGACCAGTTGTGGGCGAAAATTTTTGTCGGTTTGATTCTGGGGGCGATTGTCGGTTATATTCTGGGCCCGGATGTAGCGCCGTTTTCGCCGGAAACAACGGCTGAAATTTCCGCCTGGCTGGCGCTCCCCGGAAACCTGTTTCTGACCTTTATCCGGTTCATTATTATCCCGATTGTTATTTCCTCGGTCATGCTGGGCATAGCCGGCAGCAATGATATCGCAAAGGTGAGAAAAATTGGCGGGGCGATTGTTGTCTATTTTGTTATTACCTCCGCGGTGGCGGCCACCATCTCGATCGTCGTTACCACTTTTATCGCCCCCGGCGCGATGGGCGGCGGCGACCTCGGGGTGATCGAGCTGACCCGCAGCCTGCCTACCGCACAAAGCCTCGGGGATGATTTGCCCAAGTCTATCGTAAACCTTTTCCCGACCAATCCGGTGGCCTCGATGGCGGAAGGAAAATTGCTGGAAATTGTCATCGCCTCGGTTATTTTCGGGGTCGCCTTGCTGGTCATGAAAAAATCCCAGGCCCGGCCGATGTTGAAGGTTCTGGACTCTATTCAGGGGGCTTCTCTGGTGATAATCGATTTTATCATGCGCTTCGCCCCGATCGCCGTGTTTGGCCTGATCAGCAAGGTAGTGATTGAAAGCGGGTTCGAGGTGATTGGCGACCTGGGCGCCTATATGGCCACGTTTCTCCTGATCCTGCTCCTGATCCTGGGATTTTACGCCCTGGTCTTGAAATTGTATGTCGGGCGCAGCCCGGTTGAGTTTGCCAAACAGATTCGCGAACCTTTTATCCTGGCATTTTCCACCTCATCCTCGTCGGCCACCATGCCGGTAACCCTGCGCACCGCGGAAACCAAACTCAAGGTCGAGCCAACCGTCGCCCGCCTGGTGGTGCCGGTCGGGGCGACCATTAACCTCGATGGCACCGCCGCCTACCAGTCCGTCGTCATTATATTTCTGGCGCAGTTTTTTGGCATCGATCTTTCCATGTTCCAGATCATAAGCCTGGTGTCAATTTCGGTACTGGCCTCCATCGGCGCGCCCGGTGTTCCGGGGGGCAGCCTGGCCATCCTGATAGGCATTCTGGCCAGTTTCGGCATTCCCAACGAAGGTTTCGCGCTGATTCTGGCGGTTGACCGGATTCTTGATATGTGCCGGACCTCGGTCAACGTCACCGGCGATCTGGTGACCACCACCGTCATGCAGAAAATCTCGGGCTCAAGGGCATCTCCCTAAAGTGTGATTTTTGAATCTGCCTGAAATACGGTAATATTGTATTCAACAATCCAGATATAAGGAAAAATGTCATGGCAGTCTTGAAGGTAATCCTGGCCGGTTCTGTGTTTATATCCGCCGGGTTTTTCACCCTCACCCTTCCTTCCGGGGTCACGGCTCACGAGAAAGACCTGGATAGCCTGGGTTGCCATTACGCCCGCAATCACCGGAATTATCACTGCCACGAGGGGACCATGGAAGGCCGGACCTTTAAATCAAAGGGGGACGCGATGCGCAACTGGAACCGGCTGAAAAAAGATAAAAAGGATGAGGACGACGGTCTTTAAACCTGTTTAAAATTAAAACCGGTTAAAACATCACATGACAGGGCCCTGAATTTCTGTCATCTGATGTTTTTTTATAAAGGCTTGCTGAAACCATGAAAAAGGCGGTGATACTTTTAAGCGGGGGAATGGACAGCGCCACCATCCTGGCGATCGCAATGGACCAGGGATATGACTGTTATGCCTTAAGCTTTAGCTACGGCCAGCGCAATAAAATAGAACTGATCGCCGCCAACAAGATCGCCAAAGCCTCCGCCGTCAAGGAACACCAGACCATTGAAATCGATCTCGGCGCCTTTGGCGGCAGCGCGCTGACCGCTGATATTCCGATACCCAAGAACCGCACCGAGATCGGCGGCGAGATTCCCATCACCTACGTGCCGGCCAGGAATACCGTGTTTTTGTCCTATGCCCTGGCTTATCTCGATGTGATTGGCGCCGATGCGATATTCATCGGCGTCAACGCGCTGGATTATTCCGGTTATCCCGACTGCCGGCCCGAATACATTGAGGCTTTTGAGAAAATGGCCAATCTCGCGACCAGGAGGGGTGTCGAGGGGAAACACCCGATCAGGATTGAAACCCCGCTGCTTTACATGTCCAAGGCCGGGATTATCACGGCCGGCGCCGCTTTGAAGGTCGACTATGGGATCACCATCTCCTGTTATGACCCGGACAAAAAGGGGCGCGCGTGCGGGGCGTGCGATGCCTGTATTTTAAGGAAAAACGGCTTTGAGGAGGCCGGGTTCCCCGACCCGACAAAATATCAATGAGCTATTCCATCAAGGAAATGTTTTTCACGTATCAGGGTGAAGGGGCGCGCACCGGGCGGGCGTCGCTGTTCGTCCGTTTCGCCGGCTGTAATTTGTGGTCGGGGCTGGAAAAGGACCGCTCAGGCGCCGTCTGCAAATTCTGTGACACCGATTTTGTCGGCATAAATGGCCCGGGCGGCGGCAAGTTCAAAAGCGCCGAAGAATTGGCCAAAAAGGCCTCAAAACTGTGGCCCGGCGGGAATAAATATGCGGTCTTTACCGGCGGCGAACCGCTGCTGCAACTGGATGACGCCTTGACCAAAGCTTTTCATGCCGAAGGCTTCCAGGTGGCGGTGGAGAGCAATGGAACGATAGAGGCGCCTGAGGGCATCGACTGGCTCACCGTCAGCCCCAAGGCCGATGCGCCACTGGAACAAACCTCAGGGGATGAATTGAAACTGGTTTACCCGCAAAAAGAAAATGCCCCTGAGGATTTTGAGGGGCTGGATTTCAAAGTGTTCTCTCTCCAGCCCATGGACGGGCCGGATTTGAAGGAAAATACTGAAAAAACCCTCATCTATTGCGCCGCCCACCCGGGTTGGCGCCTCTCCCTCCAGGCCCACAAAATCTGGGATATTGCTTAACCCCTGCCCCGGTAAGGACCGATCCCGGTGTCGGGCACGTAGAGGCCGTCCGGCAAATCGCCGATCTGGTAGAAGACGTCGATCGGGATGCCGCCCCGCGGGTACCAATAGCCGTTGATGCGCAGCCATTTGGGTTTCATGGCCTTAACCAGCCGCTTGGCGATCATCACCGTGCAGTCCTCGTGGAAGGCGGCAAAATTGCGGAACGAGTGCATGAAAAGCTTCAGCGACTTGCTCTCGACAATCACCCTGTCCGGCACGTAATCGATCACGAAATGGGCGAAATCGGGCTGGCCGGTGACCGGGCACAGCGAGGTGAATTCCGGGCAGGTAAAGCGCACCAGGTAATCGGCATCGCTATGCGGGTTATCGACCACCTCGAGAATAGCCTTAGCGGGACTTTCCGGCAGCGGGGATGGTTTCCCCAGATGTTTCAGGTTTTTCATTTTCCCGGTCATATTTGCGTGAGCCCGTTTGTTTCGCCCAGAAAAGCGGTATAATACAAAATCCTCGCAAAAGGAAAGGATTAGTCATCAAGTGTTATCAGCATTTAAAATCCCGGCCGTGGTTTTGATTTTAGCGCTGACCAGCTGCAATACCGCCAAAAATCTGGCGGCGAATTTTATCCCGACCGGCAAACAGGACGTTGCGCTGACGGAGATCAGATCAGGCGCCTATACCCTTGACCCCGAACACAGCTACCTCAGCTTTTCATTTGACCATATGGGCTTTTCAACCACCCACGCCCGTTTTGATCAGGTCGCGGCCACCCTTAATTTTAACAGCCTCACCCCCGGCCAGGCTGCCCTTTCCATTACCCTGAATATGGCCAGTGTTAATACCAACGTGGCAAAATTTGATGAGTTGCTGCGAAGCGATGATTTCTTTGACGTGGAAAAATTTCCGGAAGCCACGTTCCTTTCCGATGCGGTTTATTTCACCAGCGATACCACCGCCGAAGTGCCGGGCACCCTGACCCTTCATGGAGTATCACAGAAAGTGGTTTTTTATGTCACCTTCCGGGGCGCCGGAAAAAACTGGATCAGCGGAAAATACACCCTGGGCTTTTCAGCCAAAGCGGTTGTCAACCGTTCAGCCTTCGGCCTGAAAAACCTGCTGGCTTTGACCGGTGATGAAGTTACAATAGAGATTGATGCCGAGTTCAATTTGCTGGAGGACTAGAATGACCCGTGAACCGGAAGGCAAAAAATATAATTCCGTGGCAATAGCGTTCCACTGGGTTATCGCCGTCCTGGTCATTTTTATGCTGTTTTGGGGACGCTACATGACGGACCTGCCAAAGGGCAGTTATGAGCGGCTGGAGGGCTTTCAGCTCCACTTTTCAATCGGCATCACGATCCTGCTATTAAGCGTTTTGCGCCTGATCTGGCGGCTCATGAACCCGGCACCAAAGCTCATTCCGACAATGAAAAAGCATGAGAAAATCCTCGCCAGGGGGACCCATTATCTTTTCTATGGTCTTTTGATCATCCTGCCCCTGGCCGGCTGGGCGACGGTTTCGACTTCAAGCCTGGATGTCCCGATCATTTTTTTCGATCTGTTCCAGTGGCCCTGGTTCCCGGGCGTCCATGACATTGAAAACCGCAAAATTATTTATGAAGTTTTCAAGGAAATGCACGTCACAATTGGCTGGCTGGTGCTGGGGCTGGTGGTGCTGCACGTCCTGGCAGCCATCAGACACGCCCTGATCCTGAAGGACGGCGCCCTGAAGCGCATGTGGCCGGGAAAATAATGGCAAAATATTTCCTGATCGCCGGGTTGGTTTTTTCGATGGGGTTCCTTACCGTTGCCCGGGCGGAGCAATGGACGCTGGTTAAAGAGGAAAGTTTTATCCGGTTCTCCGGGTTTCAGATCGGCCGGCCCTTTGAGGGTGAATTTGAGGATTTCAGCGCCTCCATCTGTTTTGAGGAGGATAATCTGGCGGCGGCCTCCATTTCCCTTGTGATTGATATGGAAAGCGCCACCACCGGCATCCTCGAGCGCGATGAAATCCTGAAGGCCCCGGAATGGATGGACAGCGCAGGTTATCCCACCGCAACCTTCCGGATTACGGCGATCGAAAGGCTTGGGCCGGACAGCTATCAGGGGAACGGTTTTTTGGAAATGAAGGGGGTATCAAGAGAGGTTACCCTTCCTTTTATCCTGAATTTGGTGGACAATACCGCCTCCGGCTCTTTGACCATTGACCGCCGCGACTTCGACATCGGCGAAGGCCGCTGGGGCGAAACCGAACAGTGGGTCGGCTTTGAGATCGAAATTAATTTCACAGTCACGGCAATTCCTACTGGAGCAGCGTGTGAAAAATAATACCGGCCTGGTCAGCACCGATTGGCTTTTGGATCACCTGCGGGATCCGGACTTGGTGATATTGCATTGCTCTTATTTCCTGGGCGCGCCCGGGTGGAGCCCGGAGGCCAGCTACAGCCGCAATCATATTCCCGGCGCCCGGCTTTTTGATGTCGACAAAATTGCCGACCCCACCAGCCCCCTGCCCCACATGATGCCCAGCGCTGATGCCTTCGCGGAGGCCGCCGGCCGGCTTGGCATCGGCAATGACGACCAGGTGGTGGTCTATGATGACGGCGGGGTCCGCCCGGCGTTCCGGGTGTGGTGGACCCTCAAGACCTTTGGCCACGACCAGGTGGCGGTTCTCGACGGCGGCCTTGGGAAATGGCTGATGGAAGGAAAACCCGCCACGTGCGGCGTCCCGGAAATCCGGGCAAAAAGCTTCACGGCTGATTTTCACCCGGAAAATATTGTTTGTAAAAAGGACCTCCTGGAAAACCTTGAAAGTAAAAACTGTGAGGTGCTGGACGCCCGCGGGCCGGGGCGTTTTACCGGCGCCGAGGAGGAACCCCGCGCGGGCATGCGGTCGGGCCATATTCCGGGATCCAGAAACCTTTACTACGGCAGCCTCCTAAATTCTGACGGCACGCTGAAAAATGACGCCGAACTGAAAAGCCTGGTGCAAAAGTGCCGCCTCAGGGACGGCGCGCCGGTGATCACCTCGTGCGGGTCGGGCATGACCGCGGCAATCCTGGCGTTTGTTCTGGATGGGCTGGGGTATAAAAATATCCGGCTCTATGACGGATCGTGGGCCGACTGGGGCAGCGACCCGGCAACCCCGGTCGAGACCGGCGGGGGGTCCTGATGGCGGATAAAAAATCAACCAGGCTGGTCAAGGCGGGGCGCCGCAAAAAGTGGACCGGGGGGGTCGTCAATCCGCCGGTTTATCATGCCTCGACGGTTCTGTTCGATACCTACAAGGAGATGCGCGACGGCGTGAAAAAGGCCTTTTCCGAAGAGCTGTTCTACGGCCGCCTGGGAACCCCGACGCTGTGGGCGCTGGAGGAAGCGCTAGCGGAACTGGAGGGGGCCAGGGGGGCAAAGATTTACCCTTCCGGCATGGCCGCCATTACCACCTCGCTATTAAGCGTCCTGAAAGCCGGCGACCACCTTTTGATCGCCGATACGGTTTATGAGCCAACCCGCAAATTCGCCGGCCAATTTTTGCCGCGCCTGGGCATTGAGGCGGACTTTTTCGATCCCATGATTGGCGCCGCCATCGCCAAACTGTTCAAGGACAATACCAGGGTGGTATTTCTTGAAACCCCGGGTTCGCTGACCTTCGAGGTGCCGGACCTTCCGGCCATAGCAAAGGCCGCCCATGCCCGCGATATGTACGTTCTGGTCGACAACACCTGGGCGACCCCGCTCTATCACAATGCCTTGGAAAAGGGCGCCGATATTTCGATCCATGCCGTCACCAAGTATATTGTCGGCCATGCGGACGCCATGATCGGGGCGGCATTGGCCAACGCCAGAACCCACGGGCTGTTGAAGTACGCCACCTTCCAGCTGGGCCAGCTGACCGGGCCTGATGACGCCTATCTGGCGCTCAGAGGCCTGCGCACTTTGGAAGTCCGCCTGAAGCAGCACCAGCAAAACGCCCTCGAGATCGCCCGGTGGCTTGAGGGCCATGCCATGGTTGAGCGGGTTTTGCATCCGGCGCTGCCCCCGTGTCCCGGCCATCAGGTATGGAAACGGGACTTTACCGGTGCGACCGGCCTTTTTTCGATCGTCCTGAAAGCCGGCGAGATGAAAAACATGGGCGCCTTTTGTGATCAGATGGCCCATTTCGGGATGGGCTTTTCGTGGGGCGGGTTTGAAAGCCTGGTGTTGCCGCAGGAAGTCGCCCTGGTCCGAAGCGCCACCTGCTGGGACGCCACCGGCCCCCTGATCCGCCTTCACATCGGCCTTGAGGATGTCGATGATCTGAAGGAAGACCTGGACGCGGCCCTGAAACGGTTTGAGAAAACGCTTTGAACCCTATACAGTTTCCCGATGTTTGAAAGCGCGGAATTCATCGCTCTGTGGCTGTCCTTCAGGGTCGCTTTTCTGGCGACCGTCCTGGGCCTGCCCCTGGCGGTCTTTCTCGCCCACGTTCTGGCGCGGCATAACTTTCGCGGCAAGACTGCGCTTGATTTGATCATCCATGCGCCGCTGGTGCTTCCGCCGGTGGTGATTGGTTACTTTTTGCTGATCACCTTCGCCCCCAACGGCGCGGTCGGAGGCTTCCTTGAAAACACCCTCGGCCTGAAAATTGCCTTTACCTGGCAAGGCGCGGCGCTCGCCTCGCTGATCATGGCGCTGCCCTTGATGGTGCGCGCGATCCGCCTGTCGTTTGAGGCCGAAAACCCGAAACTGGCGCTGGCCGCCCGGACCCTTGGCGCCTCCCCGTTCCGGACTTTTTTCGACATCACCCTGCCGCTCGCCGCGCCGGGACTGATCACCGGCGGCCTTTTGGGTTTTGCCCGCGCGCTCGGGGAATTCGGGGCGACCATTACCTTTGTTTCCAACATCCCGGGGATCACCCAGACCTTGCCGCTGGCGCTTTATTCGGCAATTCAGCAGCCGGGCGGAGAGGCGGCGGCGCTGCGCCTGATGGTTTTCTCGCTGATTTTGGCGTTCGCGGCGCTGGGGCTTTCCGAATACCTGGCCAGGCGCCTGAAAAAACGGATCGGGGGTTTGCCGTGAGCGCTTCCCTGGTTATTGATGTCGTGAAAAGCTACCCCGGCTTTACGCTTAAGGCCAAAGCGGAATTCCGTCCCGGCGTCACCGCCCTGTTTGGGCCGTCCGGGGCGGGCAAAACCACGCTCCTCAACCTGATCAGCGGGGTTGAGCGCCCGGACGAAGGGGCGATTGCCTTTGGCGGTGAGACGTTTTTCCACTCGATCCGGAAAATCAACCGCCCGCCGGAAGCACGCCGGGTCGGATATGTGTTCCAGGACGACGCCCTCTTTCCGCACATGACGGTTGAAAAAAACCTCAGCTTCGGCGCCCGGAAAAACCGTCAGCTTCATAGCCGGCTGGTTGCAATGTTCGATCTTGAAAAACTGTTGGACCGTTATCCGGCCAATTTGTCGGGTGGCGAGAAAAAGCGCGTCGCGATCGCCCGCGCGCTGCTCAGCGAACCCGATATCCTGCTGCTCGATGAACCGCTGGCCAATATCGACGCCAGGCGGCGCGAGGCGTTCTTTCCCTACCTCGACACTTTGAGAAAAGAAATCGCGATGCCGGTGATTTACGTCAGCCACCAGGTTGACGACGTTATCCGGCTGGCCGACGACCTGGCCTTTATCAGGGACGGCGGGATCATCAGCCACGGGCCGCTGGCCGATGTTTATGGCGAAGCCGGGTTCCAGCTGACGCTCGGGCGGGCCGGGCGCGGAACGCTTCTCGAGGCGGAGGTGAGCGGGGTCGCCGGCGGCATCGCCACCCTTGATTTTGGCGGCGGCCAGCTGCTTTCCGCCGATGAACGGCTTAGGCCGGGCCAGAAAATCCGCATCCGGCTTTTGGCCAAGGATGTGGCGGTGGCGCTTCACAGACCGAAGGACTTGAGCATCCTCAATATCCTGCCCTGCCGGATCGAGGAAATCGACAAGAATTTTTACCAGCACGTCGATCTGGTGCTGGCGGTGGAAATGAAAGCGGGCGCGAAAACCCTGATCCACGCCGAGATTACCCAGCGCTCGGCGACCCAGCTGAAACTGAAAAAGGGCATGAGCATCTACGCGCTTATCAAAGCGCTGGCGATCATCAGCCCGGCGCTTTAGGGGGCTTCCGCGGCCGCCCGCGCCGCTGCTTCGGCCGCCACCATATCTTTAACGTCTTGCAGCAGCGCCTTGGCGTCATAGATGATGCCGTCCTTGATGGTGTAGATGATGCCGCCGACCCGCTCCACCTTGTCGGTCTCATTGTTCAGGCGCACCGCGCCGGTGCCGTACAGCACCTTGAAGTTCTGCAAGGGGTTTTCACCGAGGATCACCAGGTCCGCCAGCTTGCCCTTCTCGACCGTGCCGAGATCCGCATCGCGGCCGATCAGTTCAGCCCCCATCAGGGTCGCCGAACGCACCACTTCCAGGGGATGAAAGCCGGCCTCCTGCAAAAGCTCGAACTCGCGGATATAGCCGAAGCCGTAAAGCTTGTAGATAAAGCCGGCGTCATCGCCCAGCGTGACCCGCCCGCCGCGGTTCTTGAATTCGTTGATAAAGGCCATCCACAGCCGGTAATTGTGCTTCCAGGCGATCTCATCGGCGGTCGTCCAGTCGAACCAGTAGGAACCGTGGGAGGCCCGCGAAGCCTGGAAAAATCCCCACAGCGCCGGCCAGGTGTAATCGTCCAGCCATTCCTGGCCGCGGGCCGCCATGAGATCGCGGCTGGCCTCATAAATGGTCATGGTCGGGTCGATGGTGAAATCAAGGGCGATCAGCTCATCCATCACCGCGTTCCATTTTTCGCTATAGGGCGGGGCCGCCTGTTGCCACAGCCGCCCGGCCTGGCTAAAGCGGTCCTGTTCGTCCAGGTAATTGTAGTCCAGGGGGTAATCCTGGATGACCCGGTCTTCAAACAAGGCCTCGGGCAGGCCGTACCAGTGCTCCATGCTGGTCAGCCCGGCGCGCGCGCTATCCAGCACATTCCAGCGCGCCACCGCCAGCTGGGCGTGGTGCATGGCGGTTTTGAGGCCGCGTTTTTTGGCCTCATCGATGGCCGCCGCCAGAACATCCGGCGGAGCGGAGTAGAACTTGACGCCATCGGCGCCATCCCTGGCCAGGTCCTTGACCCAGGCGCGCGCTTCCTTCGCGGTCAGGCCGTCCGGGAACCACATGTGGAAGATAATCCTGGGAGCGGTGATCTGGTTTTTGGCGCTGCGGGCTTTTTCTCTCAATGTCCAGTCGCGGCCATTGCCGCCAGCGACCTCGCGAATGGTCGTGACCCCGTGGGCCAGCCACAGCTTGTAGGCGTATTCGGCCGGCGCGGCTTCACCGAAACGGTACTGATCGGGGTTGGAAATATGGGCGTGGGCGTTGATAAAGCCCGGCAGCACGTACATGCCGGCGGCGTCAATCTCATGGTCGCCGGCCTCGGGACGGGCCGCCGGATCAATTACCAAATAGGGAGAGCCGACAATCCGCACCTCGGTGATCCGGTTGCCCTCGATGACAATATCTACCGGGCCATAGGGCGGCGCGCCGGTGCCGTCGATCAATATCGCCCCGCGGATCACCAAGCGCTCGTATGGCCCCTCGCCCTCCGCCCGGTCGGGCGCCGCCGGGACGCTTTCAGGCGTTTCCTGGGCCCGAATTCCGCCGCCAAAAAATAGCCCCGCCATCGCCAGGGCAGCCAATGCCATAACGAACCTGAAAATGATCCTGAATTTCATGGAAAAGTCCCCCATCCGGCTGGTGATGCAATCAGCCAAAACGCTAGGGCAAAAATTCCCCCCTGACAAGCCGTCTTTTGCCCTATTTGAAGCCTAACGCAAACGGTTGGCCAGGTTGGCCAAGGCCCGGGTGAAGGTCTTTTTGTTTTTCACGCCGGACAGTTCTATTCTGAGGTAACCGCGGTCCAGATTGCAGGTGATAAAAGCCAGTTTGGGCAGCCGGTTGTGCAGCGCCTGGAGGATTTTCTGGTCGTTCAATTCCAATACCACGGCGGAGACAAATCCCTGCCGGTATTCAAAAAAGATCGAGCGGATAAATTTTCTCGGGATAAAGAAATTATTTACCTGGCACAGCCAAAGGCCTTCCTTGGAAACACGGAACAGGGGCCCCTTGACCAGCATCTTGGCGGCCATAATGGCCATGTACCAGAGGATCAGGCCGCAAATCAGCACCCCGACGCCGAGGAAAAACTCATCGCCCAGCAACTCTATCAGGCGGTGGGGAAATTCCCGCCCGGCAGCGCCGGACAGCTCCCGGTAAGGCAGTATAAAAACCCAGCCAATGGCCATCAGGGCCGCCGACCAAAAAGCCAGGTGAAACAAAACCTTGCCCCGGCTGATAAAGATCTCCACCTGCCCGCGCGCCGGTTTGGCAGCTTTGGAAGTCTTTTTGGTCTTTGCCAAAGCAGTCATTTATGGTTCCTCAAAACATCGCTTCGATAGCCTCTGGACAGCAAACCCGCCAGGTGCGGCTAATTATAGAAAAAAATAATAAAAAAAGCATTACCTGCTTTGGATTTGATTGGCAGAGCAATGACAGCGAGCCACGGAATGGCTTAGGATAAGCCCCCTACCCCTGCCAGGCGATCACCCCCATCCAGATCATGCTGGCGATTTGCGCCAGAAAAAATGAAAAGCGCACCAGTATCACCGGCCGCTTTTGCACCACCAACAGGTGGGTCAGGCTCTGCAGGATCCGCGCCACAATAATTACCAGCGCCAGCTTGTCCAACAGCGGGGTATCCAGCCCCTGGGCGGTCAGCACCACGACGATCGCGGCGTAAACCACCAGATTTTCGACCGAGTTGCGGTGCGCCTGCATGGCCCGGCGGTACCAGCCATGCTCGGGCGGTACGTCGCTGGGAAACCCGCCCTTCGGCACGGTGCCGGTAAAAACGCTCTTCCAGCGGTAAAAACCGATGTGCAGAACCATGATAATGGTCCACATCGCAAAGCCCAGCAAAACCCACAGCGGTGTCGTCATGATAAATCCCCTCTTTTTAATTTTGAGGAAAAAACCTAACCGGTTTCAGCGGGATTGGGTAGAGGAAAATCCATTGTCATGCCCGCGCAGGCAGGCATCCGGACTTTTGGGTGCGGGGATGAATGGCGGGTGAATGGGAAGGTGTAAAAATTATCTATTCATATTACACAAGCACACT
>JADFJJ010000076.1 GCA_022566215.1 Pseudomonadota bacterium
CGGTGTGGGGGGAGTGTCGAGCATCTTATAGTCCGGATGAAAAGCCGAGACGTGCAATGGCACGTCGGGGCCGAGGTTTTTCATGATCCACTGGGTCATCTCCTCAATCTCGGCGGCGCCATCGTTTTCGCCGGGGATCAACAGATCGGTGATCTCGAACCACACGTCGGTCTCATTTTTCAGGTATTTCAGGGTCTCCAGCACGACATCCAGTTCCGCCGAGCAGAGCTTTTTGTAGAACCCTTCCGTGAATGCCTTGAGATCGACGTTGGCGGCATCCATGTGGCGGAAAAACTCGCGCCTCGGTTCATCACAAATGTAGCCGGCGGTCACCGCCACCGTCTTGATGCCGCGCGCGTGGCACGCTTTCGCCACGTCAATGGCGTATTCTAAAAAAATCACCGGGTCGTTGTAGGTAAACGCCACCGAGGGGCATTTGGTCTTCACGGCGGCGGCGGCGATCATTTCCGGCGACGCGACACTTTGCAGTTTGTCGAATTCGCGGGATTTCGAAATGTCCCAGTTCTGACAAAACTTGCAGGTCAGATTACATCCGGCGGTACCAAAGCTCAGGACCGGCGTGCCCGGCAGAAAATGATTAAGCGGTTTCTTCTCGATGGCATCGATACAGAACCCGGACGAGCGGCCATAGGTTGTCAGAACGATTTGCCCACCTTCGCGGGCCCGAACAAAACACAGGCCTCGCTGGCCATCGCGCAGCTTGCAATAGCGCGGACAGATATCACATTGCAGACGGCCATCGGAAAGCGCGTGCCAATGCCGGCCGGGAAATGCCGTGTTCGGTTTCATCGCTTTATCACTCCCGTGGTTCATGAACATACTATACTCAGAATCCTGAATAGAAAAGATCTGTTGCCTATTTTGGCAAAATGGATTCTGATCCGACTTATGAGCAGATTGACCCCGGGCAACTTTCTCAGCGCCAGTGGGGGTAAAATATGCACCTGAGATTCAGGGTTTTAGGTATATTTTAGCAAAAATGGCGTATAGTTGTGTGTCACTTTCCAGGGTCTGAACCCAATTACCGATGAGGGCTGTGCCACAGCCAAAATCGGTCAGAACAAGGAAAAAGGGATGAAAAATAGCCAACTATTTGAAGTGCTTTTGACAATGTTCTGGCCGATTTGGGCGTGGCCCCTTCGAGGTTGGCCTGAAAAAGCCGTAAAATGTGTCGAAAATACGCGCCGATACACGCTATCGCCTGTGTTTTTCTCCTGTTTTACAGCTTTTTCAGAGCCAACACAGTTCCACTCGGTAATTGAGTCCAGGCCCTAAATTTTGGGGACTTCAAATATGTCTGTCCGAGCCGCCGCCGTCGCCGGCAAATTCTATCCCGCTAACGCGGGCGAACTGCGCGCCGCGATTGAGGGATATCTGAGCGCAGCCGATGCCGGAGATGGGCCGGCGCCAAAGGCGATCATCGCGCCGCACGCCGGGTTCGTTTATTCCGGCGCCGTCGCCGCCTCGGCCTATGCCCGGCTGGCCCCGGCCGCTGACCGGATCAAGCGCGTTGTATTGTTGGGGCCAAGCCACCGGGCCGCGCTCAAGGGCATCGCCATGAGCAGCGCCGATTATTTCGAAACACCGCTTGGCCGGATCCGCCTCGACAAACAAGCCGCCGCCGGCATCAAAGGGCTCGGCCAGGTCGGCGTGTCCGATCCGGTACACGCGCAGGAACATTCTCTGGAGGTCCATCTGCCCTTCCTGCAAGTGCTGTTCGACGATTTCACCCTGGTGCCGTTGGTGGTCGGGCAAGCGGCACCGGAACAAGTGGCCGAGGTCATGCGGCGCCTGTGGGGCGGCCCGGAGACATTGATTGTGGTGTCGTCCGATCTTAGTCATTACCTGGACTATCACAATGCGCAAATACTCGACCGCCGGACCCGTGACGCCATCGAAAACCTGGCGCCGCAAGATATAGAGAAGGGTGGCGCCTGCGGCCGCTATCCGGTTGGCGGACTGCTGCGCATCGCCGCCAATTCCGGGATGCGGGTGGAAACCGTCGATCTGCGAAATTCCGGTGACACGGCCGGCGGCAAGGACCGGGTTGTGGGCTATGGCTCGTGGTTGTTTTTCGATCAGGATTTCGAAGCCCGCACCCGGGCGCTGCTGGACAAGCACGGTGCGCGCTTGCTGCACATTGCCGGCGCCACCATCACCCTTCGCTGTCAAAACCCGGACAACAGGAAAATCAGCATTGCCAACCTACCAAATGCGTTGAAGGCCAATGGCGCCAGCTTTGTCACTTTGAAAACCGCCCAGGGACAGCTTCGCGGCTGCAGTGGTTCTGTCCAGGCGCATCAGCCGTTGGCCATGGATGTGGCGAATAGCGCCATCAAGGCCGCCTTCAATGACCCCCGTTTCAAACCTGTCAGCGAGGCCGAGCGGACGGGCCTGCGTTTGTCCATTGCCGTACTTAGTCCACAAGCGGAGATGACCGTGCAGAGTGAGGGCGATCTGTTGGCCCAACTCAGGCCCGGCACGGATGGCCTGATCATTCAAGACGGGTCCATGCGGGCCCTGTTCCTGCCTGCCGTGTGGCAAGAAATGGCGGAACCGGCGGTCTTCCTCGCGCAGTTGAAAAAGAAGGCCGGGATGGCGCCTGGGCATTGGTCGCCAAACTTCAAGGCTTGGCGTTTTATCGCCGAGGAAGCCTTCGCCCGCGACCTTGACGACCCTGGGTCGGTTTGGCGGTCCGGCGCCTGATTGACAAACAGGCGCCGGCAATGAGCTGAACCTCCTCCGTCCCCAAGTCTAAGGAGTCTCCCGCGTGAGCTTAAATATCACCGTAGATTTGCCACAGCGTAACGTATCACCCGCCAACGTGCTTTCAGCCGTCAATTTTTAAACTGAACCACTCCTCAGCCGCTCCCTTTGGTTGACATCCCCGGACATATCGGGAAAATGGCTAAATGAGTGAAATGGTTAAAAAACCGCTTAAGGTAACTGAGCAGTTGGCACGGCTCCGGCTGGCCCAATCCGAGCATGTCGGCCCAATCACCTTCCGCCAGCTTCTGGCCCGTTTCGGCACCGCTGAAAAAGCGCTGGCCGCGCTACCCGCCCTGGCCAAACGCGGGGGTTTGAGAAAAACCATCCGGATTTTCCCCAAAGACCAGGCCCAGGAGATTTTCGATGAGGTTTCCGGGACAGGGTGCTTTTTCCTGTTTTTAGGCGATGACCTTTATCCGGAAGCCCTGGCGGCGCTTGAAGACGCCCCGCCTTATCTGATCGCCAAGGGCCACGCCCACCTGCTGGGGCGCAAAACCCTGGCGGTGGTCGGCACCCGCAACGCCAGCATCAACGGCCAGCGGTTCTCCCAGGAATTGGCCAACCAGCTGGGCCAACAGGGCTTCGTGATCGTCTCAGGGCTGGCCCGGGGAATTGACGCCCACGCCCATATCGGCGCGCTCGAGACCGGCACCATCGCGGTCCTGGGCGGCGGCATCGACGTCTATTACCCCAGGGAAAACCGCGCACTTCAGGATAAAATTGCCGAAAACGGCCTGCTCTTGACCGAACACACCGCCGGCGCCAAACCCCAGCCCCAGAACTTTCCCCGGCGCAACCGGATTATCTCCGGCCTGTCGCTCGGGGTGGTGGTGGTCGAGGCCGCGCTGCGCTCGGGCTCGCTGATTACCGCCCGCCAGGCGCTCGAGCAGGGGCGCGAGGTGTTCGCGGTTCCCGGCCACCCGATGGACCCCCGGGCCAAGGGCCCGAACAGCCTGATCAGATCCTCGGCGCTCTTGATTGAAAGCGCCGAAGACATTCTGGAAGCCCTCAAAGAACGCCTGCGCACGCCCTTATCCGACCCCACCAAAGACCTTTTTGACGGGTGGGAAGAGGCCGCCCAGGAATTTGAAATCATTGAGGAAACCCGGGACCTGGTGGTTCAGATGCTGAGCCCCTCGCCGACCCCGGTCGATGATCTTTTGCGCCATGGAAACTTGACAGCGTCCCTGCTGCTGACCATTTTGCTGGAACTGGAGCTGGCCGGCCAGATCAGGCGCCACCCGGGCAACCAGGTTTCGCTGATTTGAAAGAGAAGCCTTTTCTTCCCCGGCAAAAGCCAGTATAGAGTGTCGCCCGCGAACGGCGGGCAACCAACAGGAAGGGCTCCGGGAAGATTTTATGAATGTCGTGATCGTAGAATCGCCAGCCAAGGCCAAAACCATAAACAAGTACCTGGGCCCCGGCTTCAAGGTCCTGGCCAGCTTTGGCCATGTCCGCGATCTGCCCTCAAAGGACGGCTCGGTCAAGCCCGACCAGGATTTCGCCATGTCCTGGGAGATCGACGCCAAAGCGAAAAAACACCTCAAGGAAATTGCCGATGCGGTCAAGGGCGCGGACGCCCTGTACCTGGCCACCGACCCCGACCGCGAGGGCGAGGCGATCGCCTGGCACGTCCTGGAAATCCTCAAGGCTAAAAAACTGCTGGAAGGGGTTACGGTCCACCGCGTCGCCTTTAACCAGATCACCAAAAGCGCCATCACCAAGGCGATGGCCGAACCACGGGAATTGGATCAGCAGCTGATCAACGCCTATCTGGCCCGGCGCGCGCTCGATTACCTGGTCGGCTTTACCCTCTCTCCGGTGCTCTGGCGGAAACTGCCCGGGGCCAAATCGGCGGGCCGGGTGCAATCGGTGGCGCTGCGCCTGATTGTCGACCGTGAACTGGAGATCGACAAGTTCATCCCCGAGGAATACTGGTCAGTGCGCGGCGCTTTCACCGGCGATGCGGGCGCGCCTTTTGAGGGGCGCCTCACTTCTTTCAGGGGCGAAAAGCTGGAAAAGAAAGATATCCGGGACGAGGCCCGGGCGCGTGAGATCGAGGCCGCCCTCAAGGACCGGGCCTGGCGGGTTACCTCGGTTGAGAAAAAACCGCAACGACGCCACCCCTATGCGCCCTTCACCACCTCGACCCTGCAGCAGGAAGCGGCCAGGAAACTGGGCTTCAGCGCCCGCCAAACCATGCAGGTGGCGCAAAGGCTCTACGAAGGAAAGCCGATCAACGGCGAGGTCACCGGCCTGATCACCTATATGCGCACCGACGGGGTCAGCATCGCCGGCGAGGCGATCGCCGCCGCCCGCTCGGTGATCGAGGCGGAGTATGGCAAAAACTACCTGCCGGCCAGCCCCAGGATGTATAAATCAAAGGCCAAAAACGCCCAGGAAGCGCACGAGGCGATCCGCCCCACCGATTTGCGCCGGAAGCCGGGCCAGGTCGCCCACGCCCTCGACAAGGATGAGCGCGGGCTTTATGAGCTGATCTGGAAAAGAACCCTGGCCAGCCAGATGGAGGCCGCCCGGCTGGAGCTGACCACCGTCAATATCGAGGCCGCCGATGGCCTGGCCGCGTTCCGGGCGAGCGGAACGGTGACCGTCTTTGACGGCTACCGGGCGCTCTATAGGGAAGGCCGGGACGATACCGCCAACGGAAATGAAGAGGCCCGGCTGCCCGCCATCCGCGAGGGAGAAACGCCTTCCTTAAACAAGATTGTCACCAAGCAGCATTTCACCGAACCGGCGCCGCGCTTTTCCGAGGCGACCCTGGTGAAAAAACTGGAACAGCTGGGGATCGGACGGCCCTCCACCTACGCCTCGATTCTGTCGGTCCTGAGACGGCG
>JADFJJ010000077.1 GCA_022566215.1 Pseudomonadota bacterium
GGAAGGGGCTGAGCCGGCTGCACAAAGGGCTTGAGAAAACCTGGAAAGAAGCCCAGAAAACCGCCGCTGAAATGGGTCTCAAAATCCTCATGATCGGCATTCTGCCGACCTTGAAGAATAAAGACCTGTGTCCCGGGAATATGTCCTATGCCAAGCGCTACAAGGCGATCAACCAGCAAATCCTGCACTTGCGCAAGGGCAAGCCGATCGAGTTTTCCCTGAAGCTCAACGACGGCATTAAAACCATCCATACCGATGTCATGCTGGAGGCGGCGGCGACCTCTTTCCAGATTCATCTGAAGGTCAGGCCGGGGAACGGCATCCGCTATTACAACGCCTCGAAAATCGCCTCGGCGCCGATGGTCGGAATTGCCGCCAATTCGCCCTACCTGTTCGGCCGGAACCTGTGGGCGGAAACGCGCATTCCGTTGTTTGAGCGCGCGGTTTCGGTCGGCAAATGGGATTATTGCGAGCGCGTAACCTTCGGCGTGCGTTACATTGAAAATTCCCTGTTTGGGGTGTTCCAGGCCAACCGCCAGCGCTATCCGGTGCTGCTTCCCAAACTGTTTGACGCCCCCCCTAAGGAGATGCGCCACACCCGGCTGCACAACGGCACGATCTGGCGCTGGACCCGGCCGATTATTGGCAGGGACAAGGACGGCGCCCCGCACCTTCGGATCGAACACCGGCCGATCCCGGCCGGCCCGACGGTCATCGACCAGATCGCCAACATGGCGTTTTTCTACGGGCTGGTGGAAATGCTGGTCAAGGAAATGCCCGACCTGGTCTGGGATATTCCGTTTTTTGACGCGCGCGACAATTTTTATCAGGCGGCGCGCCATGGCCTTGAGGCGACGGTGGTCTGGAAGGAGCAAAGCTATCTGCTGAAAGACCTGGTTTTAGAGGTGCTGCTGCCGCTCGCCCGCCAAGGCCTGCGGGTTCTCGGCATTGATCAGGAGGATAGCGATACCTACCTTGGAATTATCGAAGCGCGCGCCAAAAGCGGCCAGAACGGCGCAACCTGGCAGCGCGCCTTCATGGCGGGGGGCGGGAAAAGCATGGAAGACCTGTGCGCGGCGTATTTCGAGCATCAGGAAGCGGGCCATCCGGTCCACGAATGGCCAGTTTAAATGTTGAAAATTAAAACCTCATTACCCGCCGGTTTTTTTGAAGCCAGTCCGGGAGACCTGAACAAGCTGCTGGGCGGGCCGACGCTGTTTCACTTAAAGGGCAAACGCGCGCCGGCGCTGTTTGTCTCGGTGCTGCTGCACGGTAACGAACCGGCCGGGTTCAGCGCGATCCAGAAAGTCCTGGCCAAAACCGAATACGGCGGCGGGACATTGAGGCTGCCGCGCTCGCTGATCCTTTTCATCGGCAACGTAGCGGCGGCGGAGGCTGGCCTGCGCCACTTGCCCGGGCAACCCGACTACAACCGCATCTGGCCCGGCGCCGAAGCGCTTGGGACGCCCGAGCACAAAATGATGCGGCAGATCGCCCGGGAAATGAAATCCCGCGGCCTGTTCGCCAGTGTCGATCTCCACAGCACCACCGGCATGAACCCCCATTACGCCTGTGTTAACCAACTGGACGCCAGCTTTCTGCATCTCGCCTCGCTATTCAGCCGCACGGTGGTTTATTTCCGTTTTCCGAAGGGTGTGCAGTCGCTTATCTTTTCGGAATTCACCACCGCGGTGACGGTGGAATGCGGCAAGGTCGGTGACAAGACCGGGGTCGAACACGGCGAGGATTTCCTGTCGGCGTGCCTGAAATTGTCTGAATTTCCCCGCCGCGAGGTGGCCGCCCACGACGTTAATCTTTATCACACGGTGGGCCGGGTGACGGTGGCGAAAGACGCCAGCTTCAGCTTTGGGGACGAGGCCGCCGACATTCGCTTTGTCGATCATCTCGACAGTTATAATTTCAATGAACTGCCGGCCGGGACGATTCTCGCCCGGGTGGATCAGACGGACCGCCCGTTGATTGAGGTTCTGAACGAGCAAGGCCGCAACGTCACCGGCGACTACTTCCTGATCGGGGACGGGTTTTTAAAAACCAAAGCCCGGGTCATGCCCTCGATGCTGACCAGGGACGAGAGCATCATCCGCAACGACTGTTTGTGCTATGTGATGGAGCGCTATCCGTTTGCGCTTGCCTTTCCTGACAGTTAAGGTCTGCGCATGGACACCTATTTGAAAAAACGGTTTTTATATTCCAGATAATTCCCGTTCATCGCAAAATAACCGCCTTTCGTCCCATTAATGCGGCAGTTCAAGGTTTAGTGACTATGCAAGGGCGGATCCTTTGCCTAAAACCTTCGACAGCTTTCCTGACAGGGGAAAATTTCGCAATGAAAATAAATTGGCTCTCAAGGTTTTTGCTGATGATAATTCTGGCCTGGGCCGGGGCCGTTTCCGTGGCCGCCCAGGAAACAGCCTCGGATGCCGGCGGCGCCAAGATTAACCAGCAAGGCACGGTTATCTACGACCAGGAGTTTTTTGCCCGTTTTCCCAATGCGGTAACGGCCGCCGACCTCCTGAGCCGGATTCCCGGCGGCCAGCAGGCCTTGAGCGGGAGCGGGGGCGCCGCCAGGGGCTTCAGCCGCAACCTGGACAACATCCTGATCAACGGCAAACGGATTTCCGGCAAAAGCAACGACAGCCGCTCGGCCCTCTCGCGCATCACCGTCGGCCAGGTGGAGCGGATCGAGGTTATCCGCGGTTCATCGCCCGACATCAAGGTCTCTTCCCAGGCGGCGATCTTCAATATCATCACCAGGGAAGACATTTCCGGTTCCGGTTCGTGGCAGGCCAAGGCGCTGATCCTTGCCGATGGCAGCATTCAGCCCGGCGGGCAGGTTTCCTATGGCGCCCGGAGCGGCGGTTTTGAGTATTTTGTCTCGATCGGCCGCGAACCCTTGAGCCGCGCTCCGGTGCAAAGTGACCGGCTTTTTGACGGCGGCGGGGTGTTCACCAACCAGATAGACGAACTCATAGAGATCAACCGGTCCAACACTACCTTTTCCGCCAACCTCGGCTACACTTTCCAGAATGGGGACCAGATCAGGCTGAACGGCCAGTATGAAAAATACCAAAGTATGCGCACCCAGGACGGAACCCTGTTTGATTCAGACGGCATCGGCGGCCTGGTTTTTACCGGCAATTCGTTCCGCCTGGAAGACACCTCAAGCCCGGAATACGAGATTGGCGGTGATTTCACCAAGCGCCTTTCCGGCAAATGGGAAATGAAGTTTATCGGCCTTTATTCACGGGATAATGTCACCTCCCTCCAGGCCGAGGACTTCGACATCACCGGTGATGAGATTGAAAACGATGTCTTGTCGATTGAGGACAAAACCGCGACCGAGACGATCGCGCGGATTTCTGCGGCCTGGACCCCGAATGCAACACATTCCCTTGAAATGGGCAGTGAAATTGCCATCAACAAGCTCGATGCCGCGCTGCAGTTCTTTGAACGCGAGGGCGGTCTGCTGGTGGAACAGGAGGTGGCCGGGGCCAATGCTTTTGTCAAGGAAACCCGCAACGAGAGCTTTATCATTCACACTTGGCAAATCAGTGAGAAATCATCGCTCGAGACCGCGCTTTTTACCGAGTGGTCAAGGATCAGCCAGACCGGAGATTTGAACAATTCAAGGACCTTTTTCTTTTTTCGCCCCAGTTTCGATTTCCGCCATAACGTGACGCCGCGCGACCAAATCCAGGTTTCCTTCCGGCGCCGCATCGGCCAGCTGAATTTTGAGGATTTCGCCACCACCGTCAGCAAGGATGACGAAATTGTCGGCGGCAACCCGAATCTTGTGCCCTGGAAGCGCTGGGAGTTCGAGATCGGCTATGAGCACCGCCTCAAAGAAGACAAGGGGTTCATCAAGGTCAGGCTGTTTCACCGTGAAATCCAGGACGCTCTCGAGCGAATCGAAATCGCCCCCGGTATTTCCGGGGTCGGCAATGTTGGCGACGCACGGGACTTCGGGATCGCCCTCGATACCAGTTACCGGCTGACTGACCTGGGCCTGAGGAACCTGGTGATCAATACCGAGTTTCAGTTTCGTCACGTGCGCCTTCGGGATGCCTTTACCGGCGAATGGCGGCGCCCCGACTGGGCGCAGACGACCCGGCTTCGGATCGATATTCGCCACGACGTGCAAAGACTGAGCTTTTCCTGGGGGTTAAGCGTCAACCGTGACGCCCAGGAAACGTTCCACGATTTTGACGAGGTAATTGTTGTAAAATCACCGCGCTACTGGATGGCACTGTATGTCGAAAAACAGCTCTTTAGAGGGATTATCCTCCGCGTGAACTGGGCCAATGCGGTCAACCCTGACGCCGGGAGGAACCGCGATTTCTTTGCCGACGGGCGTGCCGGCGGCATCCTGACTGCGAGGGAAATCCGCGAACTCAGGTGGGGCCGCCGGGTTGTAATTTCCCTGAAAGGAACTTTTTAAGCACCAGCACCAGTCCCGCCCCTCACAAAAATTTGAGAACATACGAGGCTTGGCACTATTATCAAATGAATAATATAGTTGGCCGTAAATCCCTTGGAGTGTGGAAACCTTTTCAAATTCGATCAATGCGAGTAAGGTGGGAGAATCAGGGGGATAGCACCATCAATTTTGCGTTCCCAAAGCTAGCTTGGGAGGAATTCCAATGGGGTTGGAAGTGATTCTAGCTTTTTCGTTCGGGCTTGTTTTCATTGCTACCATGCTGGTATTAGCGATCAAATTTCCGCGCCCGACACCATTTCAATACACCGTCTTCCGCGTGGTTTTGGCTCTTGCTGCAGGCGGCATCGGGGCGGTGCTCCCCGGGTTCCTCAATCTTGATTTAACTCTACCCCAAGGCACACTTGAAGCGGGCGGTGCGCTTGCTCTTTTTGCACTAATATATCTTGTCAATCCAGTGCAATTAATCGCTGAAAAAAGCACTATAATTAATCTAACCCAAAATATCGGGTTCACCCCGGAACAATATGAAACAGGCGTTAAGATAAGAATCAAAGAAGTAAAAAAAGAGCTCGCCAAAAAACATGGGGAAGAAAGAGACATCCTCTTAAAAAAAGAGCAAGTCCTCGTAGAGAAGCTTTTTAATCAGGAAGAAAGCTATCGGGAGCGGTTGAAAGAATTGGCGGAGCGGGAAAAAGCCGTTTCAGAGTTATCAGGCCTGGTTCCGGAAAAAGACCTGGAAAAAGCTTTGGCTGAATTGAAAAATGGTCATGAAAAACTTGCGGAAAAACTATTTTATCAAGTCAAGGAACAGAGCGAAGTTTCTGTCAAACAGGCGGCGGAAGCCGAGTTTCAGCTTGGCAAAATTGCAAATGGAAGGATCGATTATGGGCGGGCCTTCCAGCACTTTAAACGGGCAACCGAATTGCAGCCGAAAAATTCATTATATTTGAATGAGGCAGGCATTCTGGCAAATACTCTGGCGAAATATAAAATCGCCATCGATTATTATGAAAAGGCCCTGAAAAGCGACCTTAAAACCTATGGCCCGGATCACCCAACTGTGGCGACCCGTTGGAACAATCTGGGATTGGCATGGAACAGCCTTGGAGACTATCAAAAGGCCATCGATTATTATGAAAAGGCCCTGAAAAGTGACCTTAAA
>JADFJJ010000078.1 GCA_022566215.1 Pseudomonadota bacterium
CAGGCGCTGTTCAAGAACCCGCTGGCCGAGCCCGGGGTGATCGGGGTTTCCTCGTCGGCGGCGCTGGGGGCGGTGGTGGTGCTTTATTTCGGCTATGCCGGGGTTGGCGATATCACACTGCCGCTGGCCGCGATCGGCATGGCGCTTCTGGCCATGAGCTTGCTGATCGTGGTGGTGTTGTGGGATGTCAGCGTACTCACGCTGATTCTGGCCGGGGTCGCGCTGAACAGCTTCGCCGCCTCGCTGACCGCGCTGGCGCTCAACCTTTCGCCCAATCCGTTCGCCTTTAACGACATCATGTTCTGGCTGATGGGATCGCTCAGTAACCGAAGCATGGAGGATTTGACGCTGATTTTGCCGTTCATCGTGGCCGGCTGGCTGGTGCTGGCCTTAACCGCCCGGCCCCTGAAGGCGACGGTCCTCAGCGACGAGGCCGCCCATTCGCTTGGGATCAACCTGAAGGCGATCAAAATAATGGTGATCATGGGGGTGGCGTTAAGCGTCGGGGCATCGATAGCGGTCACCGGCGTGATCGGTTTTGTCGGTCTGGTGGCGCCCCACATGGTGCGCCCGCTGTTCGGCCATGACCCGGCCAGGATTTTTATCCCGAGCGCGCTGGCCGGGGCCCTGCTGCTGGTCGGCGCCGATCTGTTGATAAGGGTTTTGCCAGGTGGCCAGAACTTGCGCATCGGGGTCATGACCGCGCTGCTGGGGGCGCCGTTTTTCCTCTATTATGTGATTGCTACCCGCAGGGCGATGCGATGAGCGCGCTTTCCCTCAAAAACCTCAGCGTCACGCTGAATGGAAGCAAAGTCCTCCGCAAGGTGAATTTTGCGGCCCGGGCCGGACAGCTGACCGGCCTGATCGGGCCCAACGGGGCCGGCAAATCGACCCTGCTGCGCGCGGCCATCGGCCTGATCCCCTTTGAGGGGACAATCGAGGTTCTGGGCCGGGCGGGGGGCGCCCGCCTGGCGCTGGCCCGAAATATCGCTTACCTGCCGCAGCTGATGGAGGTTCACTGGCCGATGACCGCCCGGGCGATCGTCTCGCTGGGCCGGTATCCCCACGGCGGCTTTTTTGAAACCCTGACAATGAAGGACGAGGCGGCGATCGATAACGCCCTGAAAGCCGTCGATGGGCTGAAATTCGCCGGCCGCAATGTGCTGTCGCTGTCGGCTGGCGAGCGGGCGCGCATCCTTTTGGCCCGGGCGCTCAGCGTTGAAGCGCCGATCCTGCTGGCCGATGAGCCGGTGGCCTCGCTCGATCCCGAACACCAGCTGAAGGTTATGAGCGTATTAAGCGGCCTGGCCAAAAAGGGCCGGGCGGTGGTGATCGTCCTCCATGACCTGACCCTGGCGGCGCGTTTTTGCGACACCCTGACGCTTCTGG
The DNA here is from genome assembly GCA_022566215.1 of Pseudomonadota bacterium. Taxonomy (GTDB): domain Bacteria; phylum Pseudomonadota; class Alphaproteobacteria; order Sphingomonadales; family SMXR01; genus SMXR01. Next base: position 1,390 of record JADFJJ010000078.1, read on the forward strand.
ACCAGGGCCGGGTGGTCGCCTCTGGAAGTGCGGAAGCGGTGCTGACCCCGGAAAATCTTAAAAACGTTTATAAAATCACCGCCAAGAGGGGCAAAAACTTCATCGTTCCGTGGGCGGTCGCCCGCTGAGGGTTGTCAGAATGAAATTTCGGTTTTCTTGACAATGGTGCGGAGCGCGAACGAGGATTTGACCCGCGCGACCCCCGGCAGGCAGGTCAATTGCTCCATGTGAACCTTCTCATAATCCGAAGCGTCGCGGACAATCACACGAAGCAGATAATCCTGGTCGCCCGACATCAGATAGCATTCCATCACCCCGGGAACATGCTTGACCGCCTCTTCAAAGGTCTGCAGGGCCTGCTGCTGCTGGGATTCGAGCGTGACATTAACGAAAACATTGCCCGGCTTGCCCGCTTTGGCCTGGTTCATCAGCATCACATAGTCGTCAATAAAGCCAGCCTGCTCGAGTAACTTGACCCGCCGCAGACAGGCCGATTCCGACAGGCTGACCTTTGCCGCCAGCTCAACATTGGCCAGACGGCCGCCCTTTTGCAGCGCGGTCAGTATGGCGCGGTCTTTATCATCCAGGTCTGAAATTCGCATAATCTGCCACCATTCGTTTAAAAAACAGAATAATCTGCTTAAATATCATCTATTTGTTAAGTATTTGCAAGGAAATTCTGGCCGCAAGAGAGTATAATCCGCACCGGCGGAAATGGACCGCATTGCGCGCCGGGCAGGAGAAACAAGATGCTGATCGGGATTCCCAAGGAAATTAAAAACCATGAATACCGCGTCGGCCTGACGCCGGCCAGCGTCCGTGAACTGACTGGCCGCGGCCATAAGGTGATGGTCGAGAAGGCCGCCGGGCTAGCTATTGGGCTGGGAGATCAGGATTACCTCGAGGCCGGGGCCAGCATTGCCCGGACCCCCCAGGAAATTTTTGACAAGGCCGGGATGATCGTCAAGGTCAAGGAGCCGCAAGCCTCCGAATGCAAGATGCTGCGCGAGGGCCAGATCCTTTTCACCTACCTGCACCTGGCCCCGGACCCGGAGCAGACGCAGGGGCTGATCAAATCCGGCGTTGCCGCGATCGCCTATGAAACCGTGACCGATGGGCGCGGCCGCCTACCGCTGCTGGCGCCGATGAGCGAGGTGGCCGGGCGAATGTCGATCCAGGCCGGCGCTCATGCGCTTGAGATGCGCCAGGGCGGGCGCGGCATGCTGCTGGGCGGCGTGCCCGGCGTCGCCCCGGCCAAAGTAGTGATTATCGGCGGCGGCGTGGTCGGCGCCAATGCCGCGATGATGGCGATCGGAGCGCAAGCCGATGTCACCATCCTCGACCGCTCGGTGGAGCGCTTGCGCGAGCTGAACGTGGCGTTCGGCTCGGCCGCCAAAGTGGTTTATTCCAACTCGGAAGCGCTGGAGCGCTACGTGCTTGAGGCCGACCTGGTGATCGGCGCGGTGCTGATCCCGGGCGCGGCGGCGCCCAAGCTGGTGACCCGCGGCATGCTCAGGAAAATGAAAAAAGGCTCGGTTCTGGTGGATGTGGCGATCGACCAGGGCGGCTGTTTCGAGACCTCCAGGGCGACCACCCACGCCGACCCCACCTATGTGGTCGACGGGATTGTCCATTACTGCGTCGCCAACATGCCGGGCGCGGTCGCCAGAACCTCCACTTTTGCGTTGAATAACGCGACCTTGCCGTTCGTTACCGCCCTTGCCGATAAGGGCTGCAAAGCGGCGCTTTTGGATGATCCGTACTTTTTGCAAGGTCTCAATGTCTGCCGGGGCAAGATCACCTATCGGGCGGTCGCCGATGCCCAGAACCTCGATTACACGCCCGCCAAAGAGGCGCTGATTTAAAGCGGCCGGAGACGGGGAAGGGACTATCCTTCCCTTTTCAGGGTCTGAACTCCATTACCGATGAGGGCTGTGCCACAGAAAACATTGGTGCAAGAATCGGTCAGGATCAGGAGAAGGCGATGAAAAATAGCAATCTATTTGAAGCGGCCTCAAAGCCATCCTGCCCGATTTGGGCGCGGTCCGGTAAGGATTGGGCTGATGTTTCCACAGAATGTGTCAGAAATTCTCGCCGATACCCCATATCGTCTGCGATTATTTCCTGTTCTGCGGGGACATCAGCACCAACACAGCTCCACTCGGTAATTGAGTTCAGACCCTAATTTGGATATAGTGCGCCCCATGCAAGACCAACCAGGCTTTCAAAATCCCGAAGCGGCGCTAAGCGCGGCCAAGGAGGGCGACCCCCAGGCCCAGTTTCAGCTGGCCCGTGCGGCCCTGGAACAGGGCGACGAAGATGAGTTCCGCCACTGGCTCCAGCAGGCGGCCAGCCAGGATTTCCCCCCGGCGCTGTTCCGCCTGGGCATCTGGCGGCTTACCAAAACACTCACCCCGGAAGAAATCAGCGAGGCGAAAAACCTGGTCAAACAGTCGGCCGAGCTCGGTTTCATGAATGCCATCCGGGGGATGGTGGTGCTGAATGCCCGCGGCGCCGGTGAATTGCCCAACTGGCAGCAGGCGCTCCACTGGTTTAAAATTGCCTTAAAACTGAACGACCAGAAGGCCTACCGGGAAGCGGCGTTGCTGCTTCAGGATCAGGAAGACGGGTTAACCAATAGTATTTTAAGGCACGTAGCGGCGGCCGGGGATACCCTGGCCGCCTATCATCTGGGCTGTCTGCTGCTGGAGGGGCCGAAGAGCATAAGGCCGGAAGCGCTGTTCTGGCTGGGCCAGGCCCGGGACGGCGGGCATGTGCTGGCGGCGCGCGAATTGGCGCCCTACCGGGGAGAGCCGGCGGCGCCCCCGGAAGAACCGTTGCAGCCCCTGCAATGGCCGATCATCGAAAAACTTGTATCCGCCCTCGAAGAGCCGTTGACCCCGTATCAATCCAGGGAAGTGCTGAGCGATCCCAAAGCGAGGATCGTCGAAGGGGTGCTGGCCAAGTGGGAGTGTGATTACCTGATTGCCCGGGCGGCGCCGAAGCTGCAGGCGGCAGTCACCAGCGAGTCTGTGGAAAAAGGCGAGGAGGCCAGCGAATACCGCACCAATTCAGCGGTCAAGTTCTGGACCATGAACCAGGATCTGGTGATCAGTATGATCGACCGTAAAATGGCCCTGGCCGCCGAAACCCCGGTGGATTTTGCCGAAGACCTGGTGGTTTTGCGCTACCAGGGGGGCGAGCGCTATTATCCCCATTGCGACAGTTTTTTGCCCGACTTGCCGGAACAGGCGGCCGAGATCGAACGCCGGGGCCAGCGCATCCGTACCTGCCTGGTGTACCTGAATGATGATTTCGAGGGAGGGGAAACCCATTTTCTGTATCCGGAGAAAAAAATCCGCGGTGAACGCGGCTCATCGCTGGTCTTTGAAAACGTCAATGAAGAGGGCGATGCCGACGAGCATTCGGTTCATGAAGGCCTGCCCGTCAGCTCGGGCCAGAAATGGCTCGCTTCCAAATGGATCAGGGATAAAAGCCAGGTTCTTTTTTAAATTTACCCCCTCACCTAAATCCTCTCCCACGTAGGGGAGAGGACTATTTATTATACCCCTCTCCCTTGACGGGAGAGGGTAGGGTGAGGGTGAAATAAACTGGAGGGCGCCTAGCACCGACCGGGGCCACCCGACCCCCGCGCATCGTTGCGCGCCCCCGCGGAGCGATAGCCAGAGGCTATCTTGCGTGAGCGACAAAAAAATAGGAGAAGGCCTCCTTTTTTTGTCATGCCCGTGGAAACGGGCATCCAT
>JADFJJ010000026.1 GCA_022566215.1 Pseudomonadota bacterium
CCGTTGGCGGTGGCAGTACCTGCGGCCCAGTCCAGAGGCCCGTACACCCTATATCAAGGTCCATAGCACGGCTAGATAATCAATGTCGACTAGATGGCGTAGCCACGCAAAGTCGAAGGTCAGCGCGTTTTTAGTTGCGGTATGGCCCAAAATCGGGTGACATCTGAACATTCCGAATATCTTAAGCTTGAGTTCATCGACGGATTTGTTCGTCCCCTGGTTTGCCTTCCGGTTGCTTGGGATTTAACCTAGATGGAGAAGATTCTTCGATTACGCCCTGCGGCGATTGATCATACCCAGCATCGCACAATCACGAGGGGTAAAGCCGGTCTCCGGTGGGGCAACCCCGGCTTTACCCACAAATCGGAGACATAATGAGTGGCTGCAACTGATTTGGGTATAGGAAGTCCGGCGTCTTAGATTTACATTAGTTATGTAGTGCACAACACAAGATGTTTTTGCTAAAACTTTCCCAACTTTCAAGGGTCGATTAGTTTTGTGGCATGAACTTAGAGGTTGCGGCTCTCACCGGTTTCTCATAAAACTCCTCTTTTTGTCTCATTTAGAGGGTATAAAGGACAGTATTATGAGCACCTCACCTGAAACCGGAACATCCCCCGCGCGACGTACCCGCCGGGATAGCAATAAAGAGATAAACCTGGAGGAAAAGATTTTCCGCTTGCTGGCGATCGTTCTGTTCGGGTTTTTGCTCTATTTTATCGTCTTGGGCTACTTTGTGCTGGTCGCCATCCAATACGTTCTATACTTTATCGAAGATCAGCCGAACCGGGGATTGAAAGCCTTTACCGGCAAGGTCAGAACCTATGTTTTCGAAATTTTCAGCTTTATGGGGTTTGCCAGCGACAAGCTGCCCTTCCCGTTTTCCCCGTTTCCCAAAAAATAACCAGAACCTGGACTCAATCTGAAACCGTCAGGGCCTTGAAGGTCAGGCGGCAGTGGAACAAACCCCGGTCTTCCCGGTAACGAGTTTCAGAGGAGGCAAACTGCATATCCACCAGGGCGTGTCCGGGAATCGGAAAATCGGCATCGTGGAGCCTGTCTATCACCGCGCCGGCGATTTCTTTGGAGGCCGCACTGCCGCCATCGCTGGTCCACAAATTGAGGATAATGTCATGCTCCTGGCCGTCAAATGTGGCGCTGGACCAAGCCCTGGTATGACTGTCTCCAAGCACCAGGGTGGGATAGCCCCCGCCTTTTTCCTGCTGGTCATAGATCCTGATGGGTTTCCCAAGATGTTTTTTCAAGCTCAAGTCAGTCCTTAAATGGCTCAAAAGCCCCTTTTGCAGGGGCCAGGTGGCATCTGCACTCATTTTATTTCCTTTCAATGATTTAAAGTTAAAAAATAAAAACGCCCGGCAGGAAAGAATCCTAAACCGGACGTTTGGTTAATAAAGTATTATATTTAACCAATATGGTACTTTTTGATCGTTACGCCGTCAAGCGGTTTCTTTTCTCCCGTTCCTGGCTTTCGATTTCAATAAACAACCTGAGGCCGGAAATCAGTTTTCCCCGGGTCCAGCCTTTTCGTTTTTTCCAGGTCCGGTCAACCTCCGTCAGGGCCCGGCCATCAATGATCACAGCCAGAACCGGACCGGCGGGCAGTTGATTTGCCCCCATTTGTTCTACCCAGCCATAATAGCTTTGGCGGACATCATGGCGCCTGAGAAACTGGTCTTCAAAACCCGGCCCGGTATTCCCCCTGGCAAGCCCCCGCTCGGCAATCCCGCCGGAGTGGATATCCTGGGTCAGGATTGAGATCACCGCTTCTTCAATCAACCGGGCGGCACGAACCTCGGCCGGGCTTAAAGCTCCGGTTTTGGCCAGTCTGCTGATGGGTTTTGAAACCCGATGTCTCAGGTCGGTCGCCATGCCATATTCCCAGTTCCAGAAATTGCCAAAATACTAAAATTAAATACTTAACTTATTCTACCTATGGTAACATGCTTACAATAGGAATATTCCTATTGTCAAATGAAATTCCTATTGTTAGACTAAAAAAGCTGAACAAACTTATCCGGGAGGGGCAAAATGTTGCCAAACAAAACTGTGCGAGAGCGTCTGGACAGCTTGGTCCAGCAAAGTAAAGGGGATGACTATTCATCAATTTCCGCCCTGATAGGAAAAAACCATGCCTACATCCAGCAATTCATCCAGCGGGGGATTCCAAAGCGTCTGAAGGAAGAAGACCGGCGCACCATAGCGCGCTATTTCAAGGTCCCGGAGTGGGAGCTGGGGAGCCCCTTTCAGAACCAGCCAGGGTCTGCCCACAGCCCCGGCTTCTCTGATTTCGGAGATGACGGGATCGTCATGATTCCCAGCTATGATATCAGCGCCAGTGCGGGTTTCGGGGCATTTGTCGAGCGCGAATGGACGGATAATTTCATGCCGTTCCAAAACCGCTTTATAAATTCTCTGACCCAGAGCAACCCGGATAATTTATCAATTTTGAAGGTCTGTGGGGACTCCATGACACCGACCCTGTCAGACGGTGACTGCATTCTGGTCGACACCCTTGAAACAACCCTCAAGCGGGATGGAATTTATGTCATTCGTAACGATGATACGCTCTCTGTGAAACGGATCTCGGTTAATCCGTCAACCGGCCTTCTGGCGATTAAAAGTGATAACCCACTTTATGAAACCTGGCCTGACTGTAAGCCCTCCGAGGTCAATATTATCGGCCAGGTGATCTGGGTGGGGCGGAATTTGTGATCTGATTCGATCAGAAATAGGTTATTTCCTATACAACTATACAGTAAAAAATACTACTATTACGTGCCTTATTCGCTATCTCAGCACAAGCCAGGCCCGGACAATCCGGAAGACTGTGGTAACCATGCACAGCAGGGCGAAAACAAGGGCAATTGCCCCGAAATAAGCCGGCAGCAGAGCCATTAGAATCAGCGCCAGGGTGGTTTCAGAGGTTCCCACCAGTTCGGACAGGCTGTCCACCCAAAGATTGCCCGCGGCGTCCGCCTCCAATCCTGCTCCCTGGGCGATGATGGCGTACGCCAAAACCGTCCCGCCCAGGCCAAGAAAGGAAAAAATCAGGATTGCCGAGGTCAGGGCCAGCTCCGGATCGGCAAAGGCAAAGCCGAGGGCAAACGCGGCGTAAAAAATGAAATTAAACACGATATCAAGATAACGGCCGAAATCGCTCACCCCTGAGGCCCGGGCGACCGCCCCGTCAAGGCCGTCGGCCAGGCGGTTGAGCAGAACCAGGACCAGGGCGGCGTCATAGGCCCCGAGGGCAATCGCCGCGGCCCCGGCCAGGCCCAAAACAAAGCCGCCAAGCGTGATCCAGTCGCTTTCCACCCCGCGGGCGCCAAGCATCCGGCCCGGAACATCCAGGATCGAAACCACCAGCGGCTGAAGGGTGCGGTCAAGCATGAAAAAACTATAGCAGAAAGGCTGGGATTGGAACAGGGAGGGTTTTTAAATTTCAACGCGTTGCATCAAATAGCCCATCGCCAGGCCCGCAAACCCCCCAACCATAGCCCCGAAAACCGGCGCCTCGATCGTCAATAAACCCACCGCGCCGCCTAACAGCGCTCCTGCGAAAAAACCAATTCCCATGTATCTCAAAGCGGCCCCTTCCGGTTTCCTTCCAACTTGACGAAGCGGTTGCCTTTTGCCGGTCAAAACTTTAAAATCGCGTTAGCAAAACCAGGACTGATTCTGGAGTCTATAAATGAATGGTTAAGGAGTCCTTTATGGCACATGATCCTATTGTTATTGCTGGCGCGGCGCGTACGCCGATAGGCGGTTTTATGGGGGATTTTCAAACTGTAACGGCCCCCGAGCTGGGCGCTGTGGCAATCCGGGCGGCGGTTGAGCGGGCCGGGCTCAAGCCTGAGGACATCGACGAAGTGCTGATGGGATGTGTCCTGGCCGCTGGCCAGGGCCAGGCCCCGGCCCGGCAAGCCTCGATCGGCGCTGGACTTCCCTTGAGCGTGCCCGCCTCCACGGTCAATAAAATGTGCGGCTCTGGAATGAAAACCATGATGATGGCCTTTGACGCGCTGAGGGCGGGATCAGGCGACATTATTGTCGCCGGCGGCATGGAGAGCATGACCAATGCCCCCTACCTTTTGCCCAAGGCCCGCGCCGGGATGCGTCTCGGCCACGGCGCCATTCAGGACAGCATGTTCCTGGATGGTCTCGAGGACGCCTACGACCAGGGCCGCCTGATGGGGACCTTTGCCGAGGAAACCGCCGATAAATACCAGTTTACCCGCGAGGCCCAGGACCAATACGCTATCGAATCCCTGCGGCGCGCCAACCAGGCCACCGAAGACGGCAGTTTCCGGGGAGAAATCACCCCGGTAACCGTTAAGACCCGCAAAACGGAGGTCGAGGTCACCATCGACGAACAGCCGGGCAAGGGCCGGCCGGAAAAAATCCCGCAGCTGCGTCCGGCATTCAGGAAGGACGGGACGGTGACGGCGGCCAATTCGTCATCGATATCCGATGGCGCCGCGGCGCTGGTCATGATGCGAGCCTCGGAGGCTGAAAAGCGCGGCCTTAAACCGATCGCTGTGATGCATGCCCATTCGTCCCATGCCCAGGAGCCGGCCTGGTTCACCACTGCCCCGATCGGCGCTGTTACGAAACTTCTGAAGGCCATCGGCTGGAAAAAGGATGAGGTCGATTTGTTTGAGATCAACGAGGCCTTTGCGGTGGTTGCGATGGCGGCGATGAAAGAGCTTTCGCTGGATCACGCCAAGGTTAACGTCCACGGCGGCGCCTGTGCGCTCGGCCATCCGATCGGCGCTTCGGGGGCGCGGATTTCGGTGACGCTGCTGGCAGCCTTGAAAAAATATCGGCTTAAAAAGGGCGTCGCCAGTCTGTGCATCGGCGGCGGTGAAGCAACCGCGGTGGCGCTGGAGCTTCTTTAAAGGAAAGGCAACAACCCTATTCCGGCAACCCGGGATCCTTCCGGGGCGGCCCTCAGTTTCCAGCTGCGTTCCATTCCGATCAGCAGGCCAATGCCAAAAGCCACCGGAATTTTCGGAAGTATTAGCCAGGTTTCCATCTTGCTCTTTGTTCCAGTTCAACCACTGGCGTCCTACATGATAATGGTTTTTTGATAGGTGGTGATCAACTGGTGCAGCAACGCCATGGTCAGGACAGATTTCTCGGGGGAATATTCTCCGGTTAGTTCGTCCATATAGGTTTTTTGTGAAAGCTCAAGCTGGAGCGCATAGCGCTTTTCCTTTGATTTGCCGTAGTGCCGGGTGATGTAGCCGCCGATAAAACGCTGGTCAAAAACCACATTTCCCTCCCCCAGATGGTAAAGAAGGGATTTGAACGGCCGCTCCATGTTCAGGTTGCAGGCGGCCTTGTTATTGGTTCCAAAATTATAATCCGGGAGGCGCCCTTCGAACAGGCTGGGGACTTCGCTTTTGATCGAGTGGGCGTCCCACAGGAGGTAATACCCGAACTTCTCCTTGATCTTTTCCAGCTCCTCCTTGAGGCGGTTGTGATAGGGCCGGTAATAGACATCCATCCGGGCTTTGCGCTCGGTCTCTTTAAACTCCTCGTCTTTTTTATAAATCGCCTGGCCTCTGAATGTCATGTCGGGAAACAGGCCGGTCCCGAACGTGCCCCGATACAGCCTGGAATCATCGGGAGGCCGGTTCAAATCCACCACATAGCGCGAGTGGGTGGCATAGAGATGCGGGATTTTCAAGGTTCTTAAAAAAACGTAGAGGCGTTCAAGATAGATATCGGCATCGGGGGCGGCCAGGCCTTCTTTGGTCATACGGCCAGCGATAACTTCAGGAACAAAGGTTCCGGAATGTGGAAAATTGACCAGAAGTGGACCAGCGCCGGGGATGTAGCGGAAAAGTTCCATCAAGTTTCAGCGCTCCCTTTCGATAGCAGATCAGGGAGCAGCTGCGAGAAGAATGGCCCCGCAATCAGGTCCTTGGCCCGCTCTATATCCGGTGTAAAGGGGCGGTCTTCCGAGACAAACGCCGCCGCTTTGCGGACTTCGCTGTGAACTCTGGCAAGCGTGTCTGAAGTTTTCAGGGGCTTCACAAGGTCTATCCCCTGGGCGGCGGCCAAAAGTTCGATCGCAACAATCCCCGCGGTATTATCGGCCATTCCTAAAAGCCGCCGGGCGGCAAAGGTGGCCATCGAGACATGGTCTTCCTGGTTGGCCGAGGTCGGGATACTGTCGACACTGGCCGGATGGGACATCTGCTTGTTTTCAGAGGCCAGCGCCGCCGCCGTGACCTGGACAATCATAAAACCGGAATTGAGTCCGCTTTCGGGAACCAGAAACGCCGGCAGACCGGAAAGTTTATCATCCATCAACAAGGCGATGCGCCGTTCCGACATTGATCCTATTTCCGAAACCGCCAGCGCCAAAACATCGGCGGCAAAAGCCACCGGCTGACCATGGAAATTTCCGCCGGAGATCACATCGCCATTATCAGGGAAGATCAGCGGATTGTCACTCACCGCATTCGATTCCCTGAAAAGAACCGCAGCCGCATAGTCGATCATATCGAGGCACGCCCCCATCACCTGAGGCTGACAGCGCAGACTATATGGGTCCTGAACCCGTTCGCAATCGGCATGGCTGGCGCGAATAGCACTGCCGGCCAAAAGTCTTTGGTAGTGGCGGGCCACCCTGATCTGGCCCAGCTGGCCACGCGTTTCATGAATGCGGGCATCAAAGGGCGCGTCCGATCCCTTGACGGCATCGACCGACAAGGCCCCGGCGGCGACCGCGGCGGCGAATACCTTTTCAATCTCAAACAGGCCGGCCAGCGCCAAGGCGGTTGAGACCTGAGTGCCGTTCAGGAGCGCCAAGCCCTCCTTGGGTCCAAACCTCATGGGCTTTAATCCCGCCCGGCTCAGGCCCTCGGCGGCGGGGATGGTTTTGCCGCCCTGGCGAACCTCGCCGAGCCCCATCAGGACACCTGAAAGATGCGCCAGCGGCGCCAGATCGCCCGAAGCACCGACCGAACCCTTTTCCGGTATGATCGGATAGACCTCAGCTTCAAGCAGTTTTGAGAGCGCTTCGACGAGGCTGAGACTAACCCCGGAATAGCCCTTTGCAAGGCTTAAGCATTTAAGCGCCAGGACCAGGCGGACGACATTATCGGGCAATGGTTTTCCAATCCCCGCCATGTGCGACAGCACCAGCTTTTTTTGCAATAGTTCAAGCTTCCCGGGGGCGATTTTGGTGCGCGCCAAAATCCCAAACCCGGTATTGATGCCATAAACCGTGCGCCCCTCTTTCAGCACATCGGCGACGGTCTTGTGGGCGGCTTCAATTTTCTTGCGGTCTGCCGCGGACAATATGACCATTGCCGGGCCCCGGTAGGCGGCGCGCAAGGTCTCAAGCGAAAGCGTGTCTGTAGTCAGCTTTGCCACGGTTTTTGCCTTGCCAGCCATTGCGCCTCCGCTACGCGCTCAACTGGACAAAAAGCGCGATCGCCACCGCTGCCGGAGCGAACACGCGGACCAGCCACAGCCAGATAGTGAAAAGAACCGGGCTCACGCCCTGGAATTCGCTTTCCGCCCAGCCGGGCTTGAAGCTCCAGCCGACAAACACCGAGATCAAAATGCCTCCCACCAGCATCATGTAATTGGCGGTTATATAATCTATCACATCCATGACATGCTTGCCCGCGAAGGTTTCAAACATCGGAAGCAGGGCGTGCCCTGCCCAAATATTGTATGAAAAGACTGACCCAAGGCCAATTAACCAAGCCAGAGCACCCACAGAAAGAGCCGCCGCTTTTACACTTAAACCATGCTTTTCTTCCAAATAGCTCACAGCCGGCTGCATAATGGCTATGGCGGAACTTAATGCGGCAAATGTTAAAAGAATGAAGAAGACCGCCCCAACGGCACTGCCATATTGCATTTCAGCAAACACCATAGGCAGAATTCTGAAAATCAGATCCGGCCCTTCATCGGGAACCTGGCCAAAAGCATAAACCAGAGGGAATATGACCAGGCCGGCAATGATCGCAACACCTGCGTCTGCCAAGGAAATAATAACCGAGGTCCGTGGGATAGAAATATCTTTTGGAAGGTATGACCCATAAGCGAGCATGTAGCCAAACCCTATGCCAATTGAGAAAAACGCCTGGCCTATCGCCATCAGAGCCGTTTCGGGTTTCACCTGATCAAAATTAAAGCTGAACATATAGTCCCAACCGCGGACAAAATCGCCAACCACCATGGCATAAAAGAACATCGCCATCAGCATAACAAAAAAGGCCGGCATCATTATTTTTGCCGCTTTTTCAATACCGCCCGAAATACCACGAGCAACAATTCCAACTGTTATCGCCATGATGACCGTATGCCATAAGATCATTCGCGGGGGATTGCTTTGCAAATTATCAAACTCAGCGCGGGCCTCTTCTGGTGAAACACCGCTGAAACCCCCGGTAAGGGACTGAACGACATAATCTAAAACCTGCCCGGCAACGACGCTGTAATAGGTCAGCACGAAAAACGCCGCCAGCATGCCGAGCCAGCCAATCAAACGCCACCTTGGCGACCTCCCGGCAGCAATAGCAACCTTTTCGGTCCCGCTGATAATATCCCTGTGGCCGCGCTTCCCCAGCTGCAACTCAGCAATTAGAATGGGAATAGCAACAAACACCACGGCCACAAGATAAATCAAAACAAATGCGCCGCCGCCGTTTTCCCCGGTCATATACGGGAACCGCCAGATATTGCCGAGGCCGACCGCCCCGCCGATCGCCGCCATTAAAAAGCCCCACTTGGACGACCATTGTTCGTGTTTTACAGCACCTGACATAAAATATTCTCCCCAAATTTCAGGTTAAAAGCGTTACTTGAGCATTGGCAATTTAAGGTTTTTTTCCTTTGCGCATGCCTTTGCATTCCGATATCCGGCGTCGGCATGACGCATCACCCCGGTGGCCGGATCGTTCCACAAAACGCGGGATAACCTGGCAGCGGCCTGATCGGTGCCGTCAGCGACTATAACGACCCCGGCGTGTTGTGAGAAGCCCATTCCGACACCGCCGCCATGATGCAGGGAGACCCAGGTGGCGCCGGAGGCGGTATTCAGCAGCGCATTCAACAGCGGCCAGTCGGATACCGCGTCCGAACCATCCAGCATCGCCTCGGTTTCGCGGTTGGGGCTGGCCACCGATCCTGAATCGAGATGATCGCGGCCAATCACAATCGGCGCCGAAACCTCGCCCGATTTCACCATCGCGTTAAAGGCTAAAGCGACCCGGTCGCGATCCCCCAGGCCCAGCCAGCAAATCCTCGCCGGAAGCCCTTGAAAATGGATGCGCTCACGGGCCATATCCAGCCAGTTGTGAAGGTGCGGATCGTCAACCAGCTCCTTGACCTTTTGGTCGGTCTTGTAAATATCCTCCGGATCGCCGGAAAGCGCCACCCAGCGGAACGGCCCCCTGCCCTGACAGAACAGCGGGCGGACGTAGGCGGGAACGAAGCCGGGAAAATCGAAGGCATCCTTGACCCCCTCATCAAAGGCGGCCTGGCGGATATTGTTGCCGTAGTCAAAGGTCGGAACGCCCATTTTATGGTACTCAAGCATCGCCTTCACATGGATGGCCATTGATTTTTTTGCTTCACGCTCCACCAGCCTGGGATCGGATTTTTGCTTATCCAGCCATTCGGCCACGCTCCAGCCGGCCGGCAGGTACCCGCGGAGCGGATCATGGGCCGAGGTTTGGTCGGTCAGGGCATCGGGGCGGATGCCGGATTTTACCATTTCCGGAATAATTTCCGCGGTGTTCCCCAACAGCCCGACCGAGGTCGGGGTCTTGGCCCGGCTGATAATATCCAGCGCTTCATCAAGCGAGGCCGCCATCCTGTCCAGATAGCCGCTCTCAAGGCGCTTTTCGATCCGGCTGGCCTGGCATTCGATCGCCAGCAAATGGGCGCCGGCCATGGTCGCGGCCAGTGGCTGGGCTCCGCCCATTCCGCCAAGCCCGCCGGTCAGTATCCATTTGCCCTTCAAATTGCCCCCGAAGTGCTGGCGGCCCATCTCGACAAAGGTCTCGTAGGTGCCCTGGATAATCCCCTGGCTGCCAATGTAAATCCATGATCCCGCGGTCATCTGGCCGTACATCATCAGGCCTTTTTTATCGAGCTCGTTGAAATGATCCCAGGTCGCCCAGTGGGGCACCAGGTTGGAATTGGCGATCAGGACACGCGGGGCGTCCGGGTGGGTCTTGAACACACCAACGGGTTTTCCCGATTGCACCAGCAGGGTTTCGTCATCCTCCAGGGTTTTCAGGGTTTCGATGATCGCGTCATAGCACTGCCAGTTGCGCGCCGCCCGGCCGATCCCGCCGTAGACCACCAGCTCTTCCGGGGCCTCGGCCACTTGCGGGTCCAGGTTGTTCATCAGCATGCGCATCGCCGCTTCGGTCAGCCACGATTTGCAGGTAATCTCCGACCCGGTCGGGCTTTTGATTTTGCGGGTGTTATCGATGCGACCTTTGGCGCTCATGAATGAAAATTCCCTCCTTCACTGTTTTGCAATAACTTTTCGTTAAGAGCAAGTCCCATGAACCCGGGCTTGGCTATGGCTGCTAAATTCCATTTTACATCTAACAATACAGTAACTTCTATGTTACTATATAAATATGAAAAATATAGAAAAAACCATATATAACCTGGTCGCTGGAGATGCCCGGGCTGCGAAAAAACATCTCCGCGCCGCCATCCTTGAAGGCCCCGGGTTTGAAACTCTCGGGCAGGATCTGAATATACCGCCAAAAAGCCTTATGCGCATGACCTCCTCCAAAGGAAACCCAACCCTGTCTAATTTTACGCTTATTTTGAAGGCCCTTTTACAGCAGCAAAACAAGACCTTGTCAGTTCATTTAAAAAATCAGTCAAAATCCACCCAACAGCAAATTTACCTGAATGAAATGGCGGAAAAATATATCTGGTGGCAAAGGGACCATATCGATAAATTGACCAAACGAAGAATTCTTGCCCAGGTTATGGATTTGGGGGATCTAAAGGATACGGAAAAAATGCACCAGCTGTTCAAACGGGCCGAGCTGACCGGCGTTCTTAAATCAGCAAGGCCGGGGTGGTTTCATCCAAAAAGCTGGAATTACTGGAATGTCGTGCTGGGCCGGTTCAAACCCGGCGCGGTTGCCAAACCTCCTGAAAGGAAGACCCGGTGACTGTTTTTAAACCAAAAATTGATATTCTCCCGGAAAATCAAAGAAAAATCTGGCCCAGGCTCAAAGCGGCGGCAGATGAGGGGTTTGTCCTGTATGGGGGAACCGCAATTGCCCTTTACCTGGGTCACAGGACATCCGTTGATTTTGATTTCTTTACTGACAAACCGATTGATAGCGGACTGATAAACCGGCTTCCTTTTCTGAAAAAAGCCAAACTCAGTCATCGCGGCAAGAACACGTTGATATTCATGGTGCCTGGAAAACCCGGAGAACCACCCGTGAAAGTTTCCTTTTTTGGCGGCATTTCCTTCGCCCAGCAAGGAAACATCAAAACCACGGCTGACCAGGTTTTGAGGGTGGCCCCCATCAAAATGCTTCTGGGGACAAAACTGAAAGTGCTCTTCGACCGGATAGAACCGAAAGACTACATTGATATCGCGCATCTTCTGGATGCTGGACTTTCCCTGGAGGACGGCCTTAAAACGGCGCAAAAAATGTTTGGCAATGCCTTTTCATCAAATGAGGCAAAAAAAACCCTTATTTACTTCGACTTGCCGGACCTGGACGAGCTAAGCCCGGCGATAAAGCAGAAACTTATTAAAGCTGTTAAAGGCGTGGAAATAAACTGAGTATGGTCCGCAATTTATTACTTTACGCTTAAGCCAATTCTTTCACGGCCTTATTGAACCGTGCCCGGACCGCAGTCTCTTTCGGATGGTGAAAATCACGCACCCGCCAGGTCCCTGAGACCATCACGTCCTTGACCGGGGTGGGCTGGCCGGCAAACACCAGGGCATCGAGGATTTGATCGCAGTTCCCGCCAATAAGCGCCGCAGAACGATCGTCAAGAACTGCGATATGGGCGGGCGCGCCGACCTGAATTTGTGATTTTTCATAGCCCATCGCCGCGGCCCCGCCGGCGGCCGCTCTGGTCCACAGGGCGGCCCCGGGGTGAACGCCTGCAATGGCGCGCTTCCCGCTGGTCAGGCGCTGGCCGTATTCGAGCAAACGCAGCTCCTCCCGCGGATCTATCGAGACCTGGCTGTCCGAGCCGATGGCAAAGCGCCCCCCTGCCCCGGAATAATCCTCAAACGGAAAAATGCCATCGCCCAGATTGGCTTCGGTGGTCGGGCACAGCACCACCGTGGCCCCCGATTTGGCGAGCCCTGTTACTTCCTCAACCATGACATGGGTGGCGTGAACCAGATTCCAGCGCGCATCAACATCAGCATTCTCCAGCAGCCATTCAACCGGGCGCTGGCCATGCGCCTCAAGGCAAGCCTCCACTTCCCTCGTTTGCTCGGCGATATGGATGTGAACCGGCCCTTCGGTTAAAGCGGCGGCCTCGGCCAGAACCTCCTCCGGGACCGCGCGCAAGCTGTGGAGGGCGAGACCTGAGCGGCATTTTCCCTTGAGGCCCGCCAAAAGCTCCCTGAAATCCTCCAGGGTATTGAAAAAGGGTCTTTGGCCCGGCTCCACCGTATCCGCGCCGAAATCACTGCGCTGGTAAAGGACCGGAACAAGGGTCAGGTCTATTCCCGCGGCCCCGGCGGCGCGGATGATCGCCTCAGACATTTCAGCCTTGTTATCATAGGGCGTTCCGTCGGCCTGGTGGTGGAGGTAATGAAATTCAGCGACCCCGGCATAGCCGGATTTCAGCATCTCGACATAGACTTGCGCCGCTATCGCCTCCAACTCGTCAGGGCCGATCGCCTTTAAAGCCCGGTACATGACCTGGCGCCAGGCCCAGAAATCATCCCCCTCTTTCCCCCGTTTCTCGGTCAGGCCGGCAAAAGCGCGCTGGAAGGCATGGGAATGGGCGTTCAGCATCGCCGGAATGGCAATCCCCGAAACTTTCTCGCCACCCCCCTTTGAATCCCTGTGAAGCCCTGAAATCAGGCCGCCAGCGCCGACCTCAACCGTGACATTCTCCGCCCAGCCTTCCTTAAGCAGGATTTTCTTGAAATGCCATTGTCCGCCATTTTTTGACATGAGACAGGTATACATCAAATTCTCAAGGCTGTAAGACTCGAATTATGCCCGATACGTTATTCATAAACGCCACCATTGCAACCGTCTCAGGCGCGTTGATCAGGGACGGGGCGCTGGCCGTCAGCGGCGGCAAAATTTCCACTATCGGGCCGATGAAGGATCTGGAATCTGAAACCGAAGCCAAAACCGTACTCGATTGCGCCGGGCGGCTTTTGACCCCGGCGCTGATCGACTGCCATACCCATCTGGTGTTTGCCGGGGAGCGGACAAATGAATTTGACATGCGCCTTCAGGGCGCCAGCTATAAAGACATCGCCAAAGCCGGCGGGGGCATTTTATCGACCGTAAAAGCGACCCGTGAGGCGGAGCTGGATGAGCTGACATATCTGGCTATGGAGCGGGCAAAAACGCTGATGGCGGAGGGGGTTGGCGTGATTGAAATAAAATCCGGGTACGGACTGGATTTTGATAATGAAATCAAATGCTTGCGCGCTTCTGCTCAAGTCGGCATTGGGCTCCCGGTCCGGGTCTTAAAGACGTTTCTTGGCGCCCATGCCCTGCCCCCCGAATTCAAGGGGAATTCATCAGGTTATCTAGATCTTCTGATCAATGATTTGCTGCCCGCAATCACCAAAGATAACCTGGCCGACGCGGTCGATGCCTATCAGGAAGAAATCGCCTTTTCAGCTGGGGAAGTTTCGCGCTTGTTTGAGGCGGCAAAAAAGCATGGCTTGCCGGTCAAACTCCACGCCGACCAATTGTCAGACACCAACGGCGCGGCGACCGCGGCGAAATTCGGGGCGCTCAGCGCCGATCACCTGGAATACGCCAATCAGGCCGGCATCAAGGCGATGGCGAAGGCCGGGACGGTGGCGGTGCTGCTGCCCGGGGCATTTTATTTCCTGAAAGAGACCCAAAAGCCGCCGATTGAGATGTTCCGAAAACTGAAGGTTCCGATCGCGGTGGCGACCGACTGCAACCCCGGAACCTCGCCGGCCCTGTCGCTGCGCCTGATGATGAACATGGCCTGTACGCTGTTTGGCCTGACGCCGGATGAGGCCCTTCAAGGCGTCACAATAAACGCCGCAAAAGCGCTGGGCCTGGATCAAGAGCTGGGCAGCCTGGAGGTCGGCAAAACTGCCTCAATCGCGCTGTGGGATACCGATAACCCGGCGGCGCTTTGCTATTGGCTGGGCGGAAATCTTTTGGAAGCGCTTTATCTCGACGGCCAGCCGGTGATCGCCTCAGCCTAGCCTAGAGACTTGCGAACCGCGACCGCGGTATCGGTAAAATCTGTGAAAATCGCATCCACCCCAAGTTTGAAATAAAACGCCAACTCCGCCTCAATATCCTTGAAACCCTCACCCACCGCGTCATTGCGGAAGGTATAGGGGTGGACCTGAAGCCCCGCCTGGTGGGCCCGCTCAAGCAAACCGGTGGACTTGCCGTCCCTCACCAGAAGCTTCTTGGCGGGCCCGATGCCGGCGGCAAATCTGGCGATCAGCGGCATCAGGATGGGCCATTTGAAATTCTCTTTCAGCAATAATACCAGCGGCAGTTCGGTCATCTTTGACAGACGCATCAGGATCCGGGGGTCAAACGACTGGATCACAACCTGGTCCACGGCCCGGTCAAGGTTAAAGTCTTTCAGGGTGCTTAACAGCACGGGAGCAAAATCAAGGCCGCGTTTCCGGTAATAAGCCGGCTTTTTGGTTTCCAGATAGATCCCGACCGGGCGGCCCTTTTGCTTTGATTTTTCATGCGCCAGCCGCAGCACATCCGCAAACACCGGGATCGAGAATTTGTCGTCGTAATCCTTTGAGCGCCCGGGAAACGCCTGACGGGCTTTCAGGGTCTTGATTTCCTTATAGGTAAAGTCACCGACAAACCAGTCGCTCATGCCGAACCTTTTGGAATGGCGCTTGCGCTTCTGAAATGAAGGGATTTCCGAGATATTGGTGGAAGCGGAAAGATAAACGTCATGACGGACCACCAGCTGCCCGTCGCTGGTAAACACCAGGTCGGGCTCGATATAATCGGCGCCCAAATCGATCGCCAACGAATACCCCTCGAGGGTATGTTCGGGTATGTACCCCGAGGCCCCGCGATGGGCGATGATTTTGGGCCTTGCCCCGGTCAGTGTTGGAAAAATTGCCATTGCGGGTCCTGTTGCTGTTCCCCTTTACACACCTTTGCATCGGGCGTACCATTTTAACCTTGCTTGTTCGAAAAGCAAATCCAGGGGGTTAAAGATGATTTTGAAACGGCTTTTGATCGTCCTTGTGCCACTGGCCCTGCTGGCGGGCTGTTCCGAGGAAGCGCCCCGGGAAGAGGCCCGCAGCGAGGTCACTCTGACCGAATGGGCGGTGCCGTGGGAAGCTTCGCGCCCCCGCGATCCGTTTGTGGAAGCCCCTAACAAGATCTGGTTTGTCGGCCAAAGGGACGGTTATCTGGCCTATTTTAACCCGGCGCTGGAGGAATTTACCCAAATCCAGCTGGCGGAAGGTTCCGGCCCCCACAACATTATTGTCGATGATGAAGGCGCCGCCTGGTACGCCGGCAACGTCATGGGCTGGATCGGGCGGTTTACCCCGGACGGCGGCCTGACCACCATCCAGATGCCGGCAAACGCCCTTGACCCTCACACCCTGATCGAGGACGGAAAAGGCAATATCTGGTTCACCGCCCAGGGGGCGAACTCGATCGGGCTGTTGGATAAAACCAGTCTTACCTTGAGAATTTTCCCGGTTCCGACCCTTGGCGCCCGGCCCTATGGCATTACCGTTGATCAGGACGGCAAACCCTGGATCGCCCTGTTCGGAACCAATAAAATCGCCACCATCGACCTGGAAACCCTGGTCTTGAGTGAGATTGAACTGCCGCGGGATGGCGCCCGGCCGCGCCGCATCGAGGCCACCTCGGACGGGATGATCTGGTATGTGGATTATGCGGAGGGCTATCTTGGACGTTATGACCCGGATGACGGGAATTTCGAAGAATGGCCGATGCCGGGAGGCGCGGGATCACAACCCTACGGCATGGCGGTGGACGCCAAAGACCGCATCTGGTTTGTCGAGGTTGGGCCCAAGCCCAACCGGTTCATCGGCTTTGACCCTGGCATTAAGAGTTTCTTCTCCATCACGGAGATTGAAAGCGGCGGGGGTGCAGTGCGCCACATGATGTATCATGCGCCCACAAACAGCATCTGGTTCGGCACCGACGCCAATACCCTGGGCCGGGCCGAGCTGCCTGATTAAACTTTAACCAAAAAGGGGGACTATCATGAACACCAATAAATACGTTATCGCCTCGCTGGCGGCGTCGGTTTTCTTCTTTCTTTACGGCTGGGTCATTTATGATCTTTTGTTTGCCGATTATGTAGCCAGCATTTCACCGGCCGCATTTGCCATACCACCCGGACAGGAAAACCTTCTATATATTGGCCTCGGCTGCCTGTTCCAGGGTTTTATCCTGACCTATATATTTATCAGAGGGCTGGAGAATAAGGGGCTTATGGAGGGGGTGCGTTTCGGGCTGATGATCGCCCTTTTCATGTTCGGAGTTTATCTGATCTGGGCCGGGACCTCGCCTCTTTCCCTTCGCGCTGGCCTGACATACGCAATGTTCGACTTTGTAATGTACAGCGGCGGCGCAATCATTATGGGAATGCTGTATCAAAAATAATTCCAGCTTTCAGACAAAAAAAGGCGCCACGCCTGGCGCCTTTTTTATACCGGAAACCAGATGCTGATTGCCCGGGCGGCGCAGACCCCTCCGGCACCATAAAGCGCGGTGCCGACAAAGTGCTTGCGGCCTTCAACCGCAACCGGCCAGCCGTAGACAATGTAGTCCTCACCGGCCTTTAGCGGGGTGATAATCTCTGCCGTCATGCGGCCAAGGAGTGCGTGCTGGTTGGCATCGGGAAACTGTGAAAAATACCCCGGACAATCCAGCGCCCCCAACACGAAGGCGGTGCCGATATTGCCATCATCATCGGCCTGCCAGTCCTCCGGGGTCCAGACGGTGGCCGCCCCGCCTCCATTCTTTAAGGGGCCGGCGAAAATACGCATGCCGTCACCAGCTTCGCGCGCCGGACCGCACACGAAACAGCGCTCGTAGGGGTGTTCCAGTTGATGAAAGCCAAGGAACCCTTTTGAAGCTTCCCGCGCTTCCGTACGCGTTGGTGGTTCCAGGACGTCAAGATCAAGACCGGCCGCCCGCGCCGTAGCCAACACTTCATCCCTAAGAAAAAGGGCCATACCTTCCCCGTCTTTCCTAACCTCAAGTTCGGTCGTAAGGGGAACGGGCTTTCTTAAAGTGATTTCCACCGGCCAGGTGCCAAGCGATTTCGCCAGAAGGCCGCACACATAACCGCCGTTGCCGGTCCCCGGCGGGCCGCAAAACTGTTCTTTGATGGTGAGGGTCATTTTGAATTTGGTATTATTTTTTTAAAAGTTATTCATTGTTAATGTCTCTGGGCGGAGGTACTTCACAAATTCCAGCCAATTCATAAGTTGTACGGGTTTTTACATTCTTAGTAGGGTTATTGGGAATATATCTGTATTTTTTTGCCGCATTTATGCCCGCTTTATCAAATATTTTCTTGGGCTCTGAATCAAAAACTCTAATATTTTTGGTTCTACCTTCTTCATCCACATCATATTGGACAATTACCCAACCGCACTGCCCATTTCGAGCGGCAGATAATGGGTAACTCCCGGCAACTTTATGAAAGGGTAAGTACTCCTCTTCCTCAAGAAAAACTCGATACATCCCTTCTATATTAAGATCTCGCCAATTTTCATATTGGCCCCATTTTTTATATTTTTTCAGATTAATTTTCTTTTTTGCCTCCTCAACAGTTAAACCCTTTATCAAGGCATTAGCTACTTTCATTTGTAAATTCTCTAAATATTTTTGATGTGAAATAAAATGTTTTTTAGTTCCTATTGGACCATGGCCAGGAATTAGAATTTTGAAATCAATAAAATTATAGATGAGCCTTAGGACATTTGGCGCCGACAAATAATAGTCCGGTAAATCCCTATAGGGAAGCCGGTCAACCGCGACAGAATCTACCTGAAAAAGTGCTCTTTCTTTTGGAAAATAAATAGATATTAAATTATCAGAATGACTGGAGCCAAAAAAATAAAGTTCAACGCGTTTTCCCCCAAGACTCACAATTTTCTTAATTCCAAAAGGTTTAATATTTTTAAAATCAGTTTCATCAGGAACAGGCGTATGACCACTCGCGGCAATTTTGGGAGCGGCGTTTTCGTGCGCGACAAACGTTGCGGTATCGGCAAAAACCTCACCGCCAGAGGTATGGTCGGCGTGGTCGTGGGAATAAATGACATATTTGACCGGAACCCCGAACTGCTCAGCCAGCTGTCCCTTCAGCCATTGGGCATTATCGTGACTGATCGGGTCGGCCAGGATGATCCCTTCATCGGTGACCAGAAAGACGCCGTAATGGTTGTTTTCCTGAAAACGGTAGAGATCACCGGTGACGTTGACGATTGAGCGAACCGGCTGATCCTGAGCGATAGCAACCGAGGCCCACGACAACGCCGCCGCCACCAAAACCACTAGAATCTTTTTCATCTCCCCCCCCTCTTTACCTAGCAATACAACCTACGGTGCTTCACACCTCCCCGGCAAGCCGAAACTGATTTTATATTCGATCCCCTTGGCCGGCTTGCCCCTTTCAAATTTGAAGCTGGCGAGGGCGCGCTTGATATTAATCTCGAACTGTCCGGAGCGGGACGCTGAGACAACTTCCTGGTTTTTGACCGCGCCGCTGCTATCGACATCAAAACGCACTACCACGTTCCCGCAAATGCCCTTGTTGGCCGCGTTCTGATTATAAAAGGGGATCACATAGGCCACCAGAGCGGGAGAATCCCCAGCGCCGTCATTGATTTTCTCAAAATGGATGTTGCACAAAATCGGGGAAATCTGGTCGCTTTTCAAGCAAAGGGTCAAATCATAGAGAACCCCCATTTGTGGGGCATTGGCTGGAAATCGAAACTTCCGGACCAACTTTTGGATGATCCCGTCATAAATATCCTGGCGGCTGGTTTTGATAATTCTGAAATTCGATGTTTTCCCTTTTTCATCAATATCAAACTCCACCAGCGCCTTGCCTGTGAGCTTGTATTTCACCAGATAACGAAAATCGCTGGCGAGGCTTTTAATGTTCTTCGGCTCAGGGGTTGAAGCGGGCCGGATATAGAACAACAGCTCTACCCCGGATATTTTCGGGGCCGGGGACGGGCTGGCAACCTTGGCCGGGGTTTCGGGCGCACTGGCGCCGATCTCAAGCTGATATTCAAGCTTGAAAATTTTAGCCTCAATATCCATTGCGTCCGGCGCCCCGGGAGCGGCTCTCAGGTAAAGCTTGTAGGAAGAAATGGCCGCGCCAAGATCACCGGCATTTTCTTCCGCCTGCCCCAGTTTGAAATGGGTTTCGGCCAGCCATGGGGCCGCCCGGGCGGCCTCACGAAATTCCACAGCAGCCCTTCTGAACCGTTCTTTTCCCGGGATCATTTCAAGGGCGGTTTCCCCGCGGATTAAAAAACGCCGGGCTTGACTGGGGGTTGCCGGCGGGGCGGGCATGTTTTGCACCATCTGGATGATGGTTTCCTGCAATACCTTCTCTGAAAGACTTTCCGGCGGGGTTCCCTGCAGGTCTGTCAGGTGCTGATCAAGGGTTTCATCTCCCGTCTGGGCCTGGGATGCCAAGGGTAAAAACAGAGCCAATAATGCAAATATTGAGAAAGGCACTACAAAGTGGTTCATACATTTGCGCATAGACCTTCTCCTTTGACTTTACAAAATCCTTACGGCGCTCTGCACTTCCCCGGCAAGCTGAAGCTGACCTTGTATTCTATCCCTTTTTGCGGGTTGCCCTTTTCAAACCGGAAACGGGCGAGCGCGCGCTTGAGGCTGATCTCGAATTGCCCCGGCCGGGAGGACGAAAGTATTCTTTCCTTTTTCACCAGTCCCGCGCTGTCAACATTAAAGCGCACCACTACGTTGCCGCAAATCCCTTTCCCGACCGCATAGGAATTGTAATAGGGAATGGAATAAACGATTACCTTGGGATCGGCCGGGCCGCCGATGCGCTCGAACTGGATATCGCACAAAACCGGGGTGATCCGGTCGCTCATCAGGCAAAAGGTGATCTCATAGGGAACAGCCCGCCGGGCATGGCCCGGTTCAAACCTGAACTTGTTCACCAGTTTTTCCGCCGCCCGGTCGAAAATAACCTCACGGGTCGCCTCCAGCACCCGGATGTTGCGGGGAACTCCGGAAAGATCGATATCAAACGTGACCAGTATCTTGCCGGCATACCCATAATGCATAATCTGGGGGAAAATTTTTGTAATTTTGGCCAGGTTGATGGGTTCAAACTCGTTGCTGCTCCGGTTTTCAAAAAGTGAAGCATTGCCCTGGGCCATGGAAGATGCGGGGGTAAAAGAAAAAAGAGCCAGGAAAATCAAACAAACGGCGTGTTTCATCATATCCTCCTGTATCGCGGTGTCTGCCGAGAATAAGCTATCCCAGCCGCAGTGTAAACCATTCCTCCCTCATTTGCCCGTTTTTATGGATCACAATTATGCGAACAATCCAGACCGGAGCGGCGCGGAATTCATCCGCCGGGATGCGGGTAAGCTCGCCGCTGATTACCGGCGTCATGACCCGTTCACCCATTGTCTTGAAGGAGGATGGGCTCTCCCCCTCGCCGATGGAAATTTCAGCATAATCAAACTGGTTGGCGCTGACGGTGCCGGCAACCGCCACGAATGTCTGGCCGTCTTCGCTAACCACCGCGATGCCTGAAATATCAGCAATGATCTCAAAATCCGGATCGGCGCGAAGCGCGGCAACCGCATCGACCAGGCCATGGCCGGTGTACTGGTCACGGCCCGGGGTTTCGATATCCCTGGCGGAATTCAGGATCATGCGCGTCACCTCGACGTTGGTCAGGTCCGGGTTCATGGAGAAAATCAGTGAGGCGATGCCACTGACGATCGGCGCCGAGAACGAGGTCCCGGAGGCCTTCCAGCAGGCGCGGAAGCTCTACCTGGTGATCCATATCACCATGCCGAAGGCGGACCCGGTGATAACCATTCCGCTGATCATGGAGCTGACCCCGGGCGCGGACGGTAAGGTTTTGGCCAGCCCGGTGGTTTTCTAGCAGGGCTTTCCAAGTGGGGGGCCGGTGGTTTAAACTGCTCTGGATATGAAACCATTTCTTTTCAGCAGCCTTTTGATTTTCGGCGGGGTTTACGCCGTCATGGCCGGTTGGCTTTACTTTAACCAGCGCGGCATTCTTTATATTCCCTACACCGCCCAGCCCTCCCCGGCCGAGGCCGGGTTGCCCGATATGGAGGTGGTCGAATACCAGACCGCCGGCGGCCTGACCCTTTACGGCTGGTATCAACAGGCGCAGGGGGATAAGCCGACGATCGTTTACTTTCACGGCAACGCCGGCAATCTTCTGAACCATTCGTGGATCGCAGGTCCCCTGATCGAGGCCGGTTACGGGGTGCTGCTGGTGGAATACCGGGGCTATGGCGGCAATCCCGGCAAGCCCACCGAAGACGGCCTGTATGCCGATGGCCGGGCCGCGATAGAATTTCTCAAGGGGGCCGGCATCAATGAAAACGGCCTGGTCTTTTTCGGCCAGTCGCTGGGCACCGGGATCGCGGTTAAAATGGCCATCGAATATTCTCCCAAAGCGCTGATCCTGCAATCTCCCTACACCTCGATCGCCAAGGCCGGGCAGCACCATTACTGGTACCTGCCGGTGCTCTGGCTGATCAAGGACAAGTTTCCTTCTGATGAGCGAATTGGTGACGTTGCCGCCCCCCTGCTGGTGCTGATCGCTGAACGGGACACGATTATTCCGCCCAAGATGTCGCGCCAGCTGTTTGCCCTGGCGAACCAGCCGAAAACCCTGAAGGCGCTTGCCGATACCGGCCACAACGATCTCTCCAGCAACGGCGGCATCAAAGCGGTGCTTGAGTTTTTAAGCAAACTCCAGATCATTTAATATTGATTGGCCTCACCCCAGGTTAGCCAGTAAATCGAATTTTCCCGGCCCAACTCAAGACGCACAGTTGAGGGCGGCCCCTCTTCCTGGCTGGACGCGGCATATCTCTTGATTGACATGACTCGGCCCGATTTGCCATTTTAGGATAATAGCGTGGCGGGATAGATCATCGGAAGCTCCTTGCGAAAAATCGTTGACAACACCAT
>JADFJJ010000079.1 GCA_022566215.1 Pseudomonadota bacterium
ACAAGGAAAAAGTGATGAAAAATAGCCATCTATTTGAGGCGCTTTTGACAAAGTTCTGCCCGATTTGGGCGTGGCCCTTTCGGGGTTGGCCTGAAAAAGCTGTAAAATGTGTCGAAAATACGCGCCGATACACGCTATCGCCTGTGTTTTTCTCCTGTTTTACAGCTTTTTCAGAGCCAACACAGTTCCACTCGGTAATTGAGTTCAGTCCCTAGGCCCGGACCGCATCATGACCAAACGGCCCCAAAGACAACAAACCAGTGACATGGAGCATGTCTGGAAAGACATTTCCGATATCTGGAAAAAGCTCACCAGCGAGAATGACAATCCCGCCACCCCCTTCGCCCTGACCCGCGAGATTGACGCCGCCGGGCGCTTTACCGACGAGGTGGTCGAGAAAATATACGCCCGCTATGATTTTTGCGAGGGCTATACCAACCGCCAGCTGAAAAACATGCAAACCCTGATCCTGAACCTTAAAGGCAAAGATGGCGAGATCCCAAAAGAGCTGGAAAAACTTCAGCTAACCCTGAACGCCAAGATTACCCGCGAGCAACAGCTGCAATCCTTGAAGTTGGCCAAGACCATGGAAAATTCCTGGACCGAGGCCGAAACGACCTGGCGAACCTTCAGCCCCAGCGCCAAATCGACCTGGCCTGAAAAGCACCAGAACGTGGTTTTCGGCCCGCAGTTTTCCTACCCGATCTCGGCCCGCTTCGATAGCGGCGTCTGGTACCGCCACGGCGCCAACACACCGCTTTCCGGGGTGACCAAATACATGTACGTCCCGGCCCCCCGCGACTGGGGCTGATCCGGTTTTATTTCGGATAAATCCTTGAAACCTTGGTGCCTTCAAGGGTCAGGTTATACATCAGGCCCTTGGCCCCGAAAATAAAGGCAATCACCGGGCTTTTCAAACTTTCGGTATCGATGCTGCCGCCCGCATCCAGGGTGATCAGCGCCACGGAAGCATCCGCTCCAATCTCCCAGTTCTCGGAATTACGGAAACTCTCAAGCGCCTCTCCGGTCATGAAAATCAAAATCTGGCGGCGTTCCTGATAGCCCAGCTGAAAGCCGAACGAGGCGCTGAGCGTGCGGTAATAGCCGACCGTTTCGCCGTCCACCTGCAAGGCCCCCGAGCCCCCTTCCCCGCCGATCCCGATCCCGGCCTTCTTGACCTTGGGAAAAATCAGCACCCCGGCGGCGCCAGCAATCAGTTCCTCCGAGCCGGAGACAATTTCATGGAACTCTTCCAGGGCCTCGACCACCCGCCGGTCGATCTTCTTTTTCTTGGCGGCGTAGGCATCGGCGCCAAAACCTATCGAACCAACGGCAAGAATTATCAGGGCGATTACGGGAAAACGAAGGGATCGGGTCATGGGCAGCTCCTGTTGGTTGGGCCGGAGTTCCTTAAGGATACTCTTCCGGGGCAATTATGAAAGTCTTAATTTAAGGCACTTCGGCAGAAATTAGCCATTTTCTTTTGACATTTAGTATATGATGGCCTTAGACTACACAACATATTGATGATGAGTCATTAATATCCATACCGAAACCACAACTAAAAGGGGGATTACGGTGAACAAGAACGATCTCATTGACCAAATAGCAAGCTCGGCCGGACTTTCAAAGGCTGATGCCGGAAACGCTCTGGACGCAGTTCTGGACAGCATTAGCGGCGCCTTGGCGGGGGGCGGTGAAGTCCGCCTGGTTGGCTTCGGCACATTCAGCGTCGGCCACCGCAAAGCGACCACCGGGAGAAATCCCCGGACTGGCGAGCCGATTCAGATTCCCGCTTCCAACCGGCCCAAGTTTAAAGCCGGCAAAGCGCTGAAAGAAGCCGTTAACTAAGACTTTCTATTGAGTTAAAAGGGAGAGGGAGCGATTTTATCGCATCCCTCTCTTTTTGTTTTTTACCAACGTTTGCTAGGGCAGCCTGGAAGAGAGTATCTCGAGCGTCTTTTCAAGGGTCAGGATTTCCGGCAGCAGGATCGGCTCCCGGGTCGGCCCGCCGGGCGGGTAAAAGGCGTAAACCGGAAGCGCGGTGCGGCCCAGCCCCTCCAGGCTCGCCGCGATCCCGGCATCGGGATTGGTCCAGTCGGCCACCATATAGACGATATTGTTCTCGGCCAGGAAGCGCTGGAATTTTTCCTGTCTGAACACCAGCCGTTCATTGATGATGCAGGTAATGCACCAGGTGGCGGTATAGTTGACAAACACCCCCTTGCCCTGCAGCCTGAGATTCCAGATCGCGGCTTCGGAAAATTCCACCGCCTCCGCGCCTGCCACCGCGGCGCGCTCCACCACCACAAACTTCGGCAAAGTCATTTGCAGAATGGCCAGCGCCGAGAGCGCGTAAAGCGCCAGCCCCAGAACCCTGGTTCTGTTGGCCCACAAAGCGCTGGCCCTAAGAAACAGCAGAAAGGCCAGCACCAGCACCATGTACATCAGGGCAATCCAAACCCCTTGGGATCCGGTTTGCGCGAACAATACCCACATCAGCCAGCCGACCGTCAGCAAGACCGGGATCGCCAATATTTTTTTCAGGGTCTCCATCCACCGGCCCGGTTTCGGGAAAATGCTGGAAACCTTCGGGATAAAGCCGATCAACAGATAAGGCGCCGCCAGGCCGAGACCTAACCCGAGGAAAATTAACACCGCGTCCGGGGTCGGCAACGTCAGCGCGAAGCCGAGCGCCGGGGCCATGAAAGGGGCGGTGCACGGGGTCGCCATCAGGGTCGCCAGCATGCCCGTGTAAAAGGACCCGAGCGCCCCCTCGGTGTCCGATTTACCCCCAATCGCAAACGGCAGGCGGATTTCAAACAGTCCCGCGAAGCTCAGTGAAACGGTAAATAAAACCAGCGCCATGACCGTGATAAAATAAGGCGATTGCAGCTGGAACCCCCAGCCCACCTGCTGGCCCCAGGAGCGG
The DNA here is from genome assembly GCA_022566215.1 of Pseudomonadota bacterium. Taxonomy (GTDB): domain Bacteria; phylum Pseudomonadota; class Alphaproteobacteria; order Sphingomonadales; family SMXR01; genus SMXR01. The sequence continues at coordinate 2,933 of JADFJJ010000079.1, forward strand.
AAGGTCAGCAGCAGCAGCGCGACAATCAAAAAGCTCAAAAGGATGCCGGCGGTATAGGCCAGGCTGTCGGCCTTGAGACGCCGGGAGGAGACCGCCCCGGCCTTGACGATGCCGAATATTTTCAGGGTCAGCACCGGGAACACGCAGGGCATCAGGTTCAACAGAATTCCGCCCAGGAACGCCAGCCCCAGCGCCGCCCACAGGGTCAGGTTGGCGACCCCCGGCGCGGCCAGGTCAAAACCGGTGTTTTGCTCGAAATCATTGGCCGAACGGACGCGGTAAACCTTGGCTGCGCCGTCCCCCTTAAAGGTAATGAACAGCAGCGCATCGAGTTTTTCCCCGGCCAGGAATTGATCCGCCGCCTCGCCCTGCAGCTGCACCCCTCCTTCCGAGCGGAACAGCTCCAGCCGGGTGCGGAAATTGCCCCTTTCGCGGCCCCGCACGGGCAGGATATAAACCTCGGCAATGGTGTCCGCCATGACCTCGCCGATGAACAGCTCCAGTTCGATATAGATACTGTCGGCGCGGTAGGAGACCGGCCACGGCAGGTAGGGAACCGCCGCCGCCCGGGCTCCGCTGAAAATCGCCGCGGCTTCCGGGTCGGGCAAGCCCTGGCCGTAGGGAAGCTTCAGGGAAAACTCTTTTTTAATATCGCGGCAATCCGGGCCGGAGGCGCATTCATGCCAGATATAAGTCCCGGCAATTTGATAAACATCCGAAAAACCGGCCTTGCGGTCTATCAGTATTTCCTGCAGCGCCCAGAAAGCCCCGCCATAGCCAAACACCCCGTCGCCAACCGGCTGCGGGGCGGGACGCACCAGCTCCCCCTTGCTGAACCCATCCGGCAGCTTCAGGTCGACATGAAGGCCCTTGTCGCCGCTGGTCTGGTCGACCCAGGAGACGTAAGCCCCCTCTTCGGGCGCGATGTAAAAAGCGATCCAGATCGGCCGCCCCGGAGCGATCGTTTCGACCTCGGCAACCGCCCTTCCCTGCTCCCCCGCCAAGGCTTGACCGGTGAGGACGCCGGGACTAAGAAAAAACCCCGCAAGAAGTAGAAAGTCGGGGGAGCCCGGCCCCCGTTAACAATACCGGGCAACTGAGCGAGGCTCGACATATAAGTTAGATATGATCGGGCACAATCAAGACGGGCAAATTTGGCCTCATCGGCCTTCGCGCTCCGTCATATAAGGTTTTACGGGCTTTCCTCGAAGAAGAAAAAAGTCCTACATTTTAAAAGGAGAAATAAAATGGGAAGAATCGCAATAGAAATAACAGGGAGTTTCGATAGAAAAGGAACAAAGTATATTGGTGCAATGGAACGTGGACATGCCTCTGCTGTGGCTGAAGCTATTTCATACTTAAGCGAGTATGTTCTACCTTGGGCGATAAAACAAGATCACGAACTTCATGAACAAGGAGAAAAACCAACCATTGAATTTGGTGGTAAAGGAACCTCAAAATGAAAACAATGAAAATTCTAAGTAAAAGTGCTTTAGCAGCCATGACAATCTCAGGTCTGGTTTTTACTTCAGCCAGTGCAATGAGTCCCGATTGGGCCAAGGGTTTGGATAAGATTGAGAAGTGTTCCGGTGTTGTGAAAAAAGGTAAAAACAACTGCGGCACTTCAAAGCATAGCTGTGGTGGTCAGGCTAAAGTTGATAATGACCCTGAAGAATGGGTGTGGATGCCCCCCGGTGTATGTGATGCCGTTGGCGGTAAAGTTGCCGGCACAAAAGAAATGAAGAAAAAGGCGGCTAAAAAAGAACCTGCCAAAAAAGCTGAAAAGAAAGATGATAAAAAAATGGAAAAGAAGAAATAAATCTTTTTTTATCCGCAAGCGTTTTTAAAAAGGCTTCTTTAATTAGAAGTCTTTTTTTATGCACGGTATATTTGTCTATTTAAGGATATGAACCCACAAGAGCAAAACATC
>JADFJJ010000005.1 GCA_022566215.1 Pseudomonadota bacterium
CAAAAAACAGAAACCATCCAAAAAAATGGACAGGTTCCTGATACCCGGCGGCCGGCCCTTAAAGGGCCGGGTGCGCATCTCGGGCGCCAAGAACGCGGCGTTGCCCCTGATGTGCGCGGCGCTTTTGACTGATCAGCGGTTAGAGCTGACCAATGTGCCGGACCTGGCCGATATTTTCACCATGTCCCAGCTTTTGGTCTGCCTGGGAATAAATATCGACAAAACCCATGTTAGCGACAGCCATACCCTGACCCTTAAAGCGGCTGATGTCGGGGAGGTGATCGCGCCCTATGACATAGTGCGCAAAATGCGCGCCTCGATCCTGGTGCTCGGGCCCTTGCTGGCGCGCTGCGGGATTGGCAAAATCTCGCTCCCCGGGGGCTGCGCGATCGGCACCCGGCCGGTCGATTTGCACCTTTCCGGTTTCGAGAAAATGGGCGCAAACATCGCTCTGGAGGAAGGCTATGTCGAGGCCCGGGCGCCGCAAGGCGGACTGAGGGGGGCCCGGATCACTTTCCCGCTGGTCTCGGTCGGGGCCACCGAAAACCTGATGATGGCGGCGACCCTGGCAAAAGGAACAACCGTTCTTGAGAACGCCGCGCGCGAGCCGGAGATAGAGGACCTGGCCAGATGTCTCACCGCCATGGGAGCGAACATCAGGGGCGCGGGAACAAAGACCATTACCATTGAAGGGGTGAAAAGCCTCAAGGGAACCAGCCACCCGGTCTTGCCCGACCGGATCGAGACCGCCTCCTACGCCATCGCGGCGTTGATTACCGGCGGCCGGCTGTTGCTGGAAAACGCCCGGGCTGATCTGCTCGGCGCGGTCCTGCCGGCGTTTCGGAAAACCGGCGGCGTGATTGAAGAAAAAGACGGCGGCCTGCTGGTCGGGAATGGCCAGGGAAAGCCTAAACCTCTTAAAATCACTACCCAGCCGTTCCCCGGGTTCGCCACCGACATGCAAGCGCAATTTATGGCGCTGCTGGCGCTGGCCGATGGCGCTTCCGGGATTACCGAGACGATATTCGAAAACCGCTTCATGCACGTCCCCGAGCTGAACCGCATGGGGGCCAAAATTTCCATCTCAGGGGCGCACGCCAGGATTACCGGTGTCGATCACCTGGTCGGCGCGCAAGTGATGGCCACTGACTTAAGAGCCAGCATGTGCCTGGTGCTGGCCGGGCTTGCGGCCAGGGGGGAGACTGTGCTGAATAGGGTGTATCATCTCGACCGCGGGTACGAGCATATTGAAGACAAATTAAGCGCGGTCGGCGCTGCCATCGAGCGCCTCAAAGACTAGGGTCTGGACTCAATTACCGATGAAGGCGGGCATCAAAATAAAAGCGGCAACCCTGGCGGATCTGAAGGTCGTCTCCTCCCTTCTGCAGGACGCCGCGTTCAAGGTCGGTGACATGGCGTACCTGCCATCGCGCCACCGCTTTGCTTTCGTCGCCAACCGCTTCCGCTGGGAAAAAGAGGTGCTTTTTGACAAAAAGAAAAAGGATAAAAAACTTTACCAGCGGATCCGTTCCGGCCTGCGCTTTGAAGGGGTGCTTGAGGCCAACTTCATGAACCTTCCCATGAGCGATAAAGCCCATGTGCTGTCGCTGCTTTCGATTGAGGGAAAAAAGAACAAGGGCGGTTTTGCCCTGACCCTGATTTTTTCCGGCAACATCGCGATCCGGCTGAAAACTGAAATCCTGGAAGTTTATCTGGATGACATCACCGGTCCGTGGGCGACCAAAAACAAGCCTGAACACCCTGTGGCCTAAATTCATCCCGGCAATATTTTCCGCCCCGGCATTTGATCAAAAGCGACAATAAAGCTTGAATTCCGGCCTTGTTTCGCTCATGTATGTGGCCATCAAAAGCCACTGAATCAGGAGGATAAATGGCGAAAGAAGAAATTCTCGAGATGCGCGGGACCATTACCGAGCTTCTGCCCAATGCGATGTTCCGGGTGAAGCTGGAAAACGGTCACGAAATCCTCGGCCACACCGCCGGCAAGATGCGCAAGAACCGCATCCGGGTGCTGGCCGGAGATGAAGTTCTGGTTGAGCTGACCCCCTACGACCTGACCAAGGGGCGCATCACCTACCGCTTTAAATAACTTATCTTTCAGGACATCCTGAATTTGCCCGCCCCCTCACATAAGGACCTGATCCTTGCTTCAGCCTCACCGAGGCGCCGTGAACTTTTAAACCAGGCGGGAATTATCCCTTCAGCGATCGCCCCGGTTGAGGTGGATGAGACCCCGCTTGCCAGTGAAAAGCCAGGGGATTATACCCGGCGTCTGGCCGCGCAAAAAGCAACCCTGGTTGCCAAAAAGAACCGTGGCGCTCTGGTTCTGGCCGCCGATACCGCGGTGGCGGTGGGGGTGCGGATTCTGGGCAAGCCCGGGGACCGGGCCGAGGCTGAAAAATTCCTGAAACTTTTGTCCGGGCGGCGCCACCGGGTGATTACTTCGATCGCCCTGGCAGTTCCGAAACGAAAACTGGTGCTAAAGACGGTCACCACCTCGGTTTCCTTTAAACGCCTTACGGCGGGTGAGATAAACTGGTATCTTGAGTGTGGCGAATGGCAGGGCAAGGCGGGCGGCTATGCCATCCAGGGCAAGGCCGGAGCCTTTGTCAAACGGATCAACGGCTCTTACACCAACGTGGTCGGCCTGCCCCTTTATGAAACCCTGGCCATATTGAGGGCGCATGGCTACCCGGTGACCGATTAGGAGAAAATGACCCTGAACACCCTGATAGAGGTAGGCGAGACCACCATCCGCTGTGCCCTTGTGGAGGACGGCGAGGCGGTTGAGCTGCACATTATTGATGTAGGCGACGACCGGGCGGGCGCCATATACCTGGCAAGGGTGAAGAAGGTCGAGGCCAAATTGAACGCCGCCTTCCTCGACCTGGGCGGCGGTGAGGCGTTCCTGCCCTTCCGCCATGCCCGGGCGCTCAAAGACCAGGGACAGAAAAATATCTCAAGGCTGGTTGCCGAGGGCCAAACCCTGCTGGTCAAGCTGATCGCCCCGGAAGCCCAGGAAGACGGCAAGTTGCCGCTGGCGACCGCCAATCCGATGATCGCCGGGCGTTATGCCTTGAGCGGCCATTTGCCGGGAAAAGCGCTGCTGTCGCAAAAAATTGCCGGCCCGGAAAAACGCGCGGCGCTCACCGCCTTGCTGGACCAGGTTGGTGATGGCAATTCGCTGGTGATCCGCACCAATGCCGAGGCGGTCCCGCCAGCGCGGGTGGCGGACGAGGTCAAAACTCTGCAAGCCCTGTGGAAAGCGCTTGAAGCTGGGGATGGCAAGGTGGGGATGGTGCTGTCCGCCCTGGACGGGGTTGAACGGGCCTTGCGCGATTATGCCCCCCACGAGGTTGAGGAAGTCCTGATCAACCACCAAGTGACATACCTTAAGGCGGCCAAGCTGGCGGATGAGAAATGGCCGGATCTGAAGGGAAAAATCAGGCATTATCAGGAACCTGCGCCGCTGTTCGAGGCCTTCGGGGTGGGGATGCGGATCGATGCCGCGCTGTCCGGGGTCATCCTGCTGCCCTCCGGCGGCAATCTCAAAATCGAGGAAACCTCGGCCATGACCGTGATCGATGTCAACTCCGGCGCCGGGCGAACCGGAACATCTCCTGAAGGCGTGTATTTGGCCACCAACCTGGAGGCGGCGAAAGCGGTCGCCCGGGAGCTCCGGTTCCAGAATATCTCCGGCCTGATCGTAGTGGATTTTATCGACATGCGATCGAAAGCGGATCAGGAAAAGGTTGTGGCCGCGCTCGACCAGGGCCTGGCCCGTGATCCGCTGCCGGTCGAGCGCACCGGCCTGAACCGCTTCGGGTTGCTGTCCTTAAGGCGCAAGCGGCGCGGCAGCCCTTTGAAAGCTATTTTAAGGAAAAAACCATGACCCGGCCCTCCAAAACCTGCCCGATCTGCAAAAAGCCCGCGGACAAAGAATACACGCCCTTCTGCTCCAACAGGTGCGCCGAGGTGGACCTCGGCCACTGGCTCGGCGGGCGCTATAGAATCCCCACCTCCGAAAGGCCTGCGCCACTTGCGGCAAATGATGAGGACGAAGACTAAAAATGTATTTTCCTCACGACTTCGGTGTGGACAGGGCCTCGTAATTTTTCTATAACGCGCAAGCTTTCGAGATATGCCCAGGTAGCTCAGTTGGTAGAGCAGCGGACTGAAAATCCGCGTGTCGGTGGTTCAATTCCGCCCCTGGGCACCACCCTGCTTCGCCAAGGCTTCGCAGGGCTTACGCCCAAGGAGCCTTGAATTGCGAACAGGAGTGCCCTCCATAGCTTTAGCGGCGGAGGGCTTTGGCAGACCACCCGGGACCGAAACTTGGGCGAAGGAGTGCCCTCCATAGCTTTAGCGACGGAGGGCTTTTCCCCCCAAGTAAAAATATTTCACTAATCATCAAATTTCGCTATGCTCGCCATTGAAAGCCAAGGGGGCGGGATGAAACATTACCGGGCATGTAATTTGTGCGAGGCGATTTGCGGCCTGGAGATCGAGCACGATGGCGGCTCGGTGCTGTCGATCAGGGGCGACAAAGACGACCCGTTCAGCCAGGGGCATATCTGTCCCAAGGCGGTGGCGCTGAAAGACGTTTATGAAGACCCGGACCGGCTGAAATCCCCGGTCAGGAAAACACCCAAGGGCTGGGAAAAAATTTCCTGGCGCCAGGCCTTCGATCAGATCAACCAAAAGCTCGCCCCGATCCGCCGCCAGCATGGGCGAAATTCCGTCGCGGTTTATCTCGGCAATCCGGTGGTTCATAACTATGGCTCCTTGATATTCTCGCGCCCGTTTATCAGGGCGCTGGGAACCCGCAACGTTTTTACCGCAACCTCGGTTGACCAGCTGCCCCATCAATTCGCGGCAAGTTTCATGCTCGGGCATTCGCTGCTGCTGCCCATCCCGGACATCGACCGCTGCCAGCATATTCTTATCATGGGCGCCAACCCGCTGGCCTCGAACGGCAGCATGATGACCGCCCCGGGCTTCGAGCGCCGCCTGCGCGCTTTGCGAGAAAGGGGCGGCAAGGTGATCCTGGTCGACCCGCGCAAGACCGAAACCGCCAGAGTTGCCGACGAACACCATTTTATCGCCCCGGGGTCTGATGTGTTCCTGCTGTTGGCCCTCCTGAACGTTATCTTTGAAAAGCGGCTGGAGCGCCCCGGACGGCTGGAAAAATTCACTCGAAATTTGGGCGCTCTTAAAGCGGCGGTGCAGGGTGTGACGCCGGCGGTCGCTGAGGCAAAAACCGGCATCCCTGCGGCAATCATCGAGCGCATGGCGTGTGAATTTGCCGCCAGCGGAGCGGCGGTTTGCTATGGCCGCATGGGGCTGTCAACGCAAGCCCACGGCGGCCTGTGCCAATGGCTGATCAACGCCCTCAACATCATCACCGGGAATTTTGACCGCTCCGGCGGCGCGATGTTCCCGCTTCCCGCGGTCGACCTGACCGGCGGCAAAAGCACCCTCGGCAAAGCGGGCCGCTGGAAAAGCCGGATCCGCGGCCTGGCCGAATTTGACGGCGCCTTGCCGGCGGCGGTGATGGCCGAGGAAATGCTGGCCAAGGGGAAAGGCCGGATCAGGGCCTTGTTTACCAATTCCGGCAATCCGGTGCTGTCCACCCCGAACGGCAAGCAGCTGGAAAAAGCCTTGGGTAAACTTGATTTGATGGTCTCGATCGATATCTACATTAATGAAACCACCCGCCATGCCGATTTTATTCTGCCCCCGACAACCGGGCTGGAGACCGATCACTATGACCTGGTTTTCAACGGTCTGGCGGTCCGCAATACGGCAAAATACAGCCCCGTTCTTTTCAAACCCGGGCCCGGGCGCTTGGCCGATTGGCAGATACTGAAAGAGCTGACCAAACGGCTTACGCCTAAAAAAAGCGCCTTTGCTTCCTTAAAATACAAACTCAAGACCCCGGCCCGAATTCTTAAACTGGGCCTATTGCTGGGACCTTACGGGGTCTGGAAATCGCCTGCAAAATTCTTTACCGGGCTCACCTTAAGGCGGCTGAAGCGGCGCGTACACGGCATCGATCTCGGCCCCTTGCAGCCCCGCTTGCCCGGGGCGCTGTTGACCCCGGATAAAAAACTGGATGTTGCGCCGCCGGTGTTTTTGGCCAGACTCGGGGAAATTATGACCGGCCCCGGGGACAAGGTGAGCGCCGATATTAATGAATTCGCCCTGATTGGGCGGCGTCACGTGCGCAGTAATAATTCCTGGATGCACAATACCCAGAGACTGATGAAGGGAAAAGGCCGCTGCACGGTTATGGTCAACCCGGCGGATGCAAAAAACCTCCGCGTGTCCGATGGGCAGAGCGTTGAGGTCTCCTCCAGGGTCGGCAAGATTGTGCTGCCAGCGGAGCTGACAGATGATATCATGCCCGGCGTGGTCAGCATCCCGCACGGCTATGGCCATACGGGCAAGGGTTTGGAGCTTAGGGTGGCAAAAGCGCACGCCGGGCAAAGCATCAACGACCTCACCGATGACCAGATCGTTGACAAGCTGACCGGGAACGCCGCCTTTTCCGCGCAAATCGTGAAAATCAGGCCGGCTCCAAAGGCACGCAAATAACAGGGGGGGTTCAACATCACACTGAAACGGCAAATAAACGCAACCACCACCGCCACGCTAAAGCCGCTTGGGGCCGGGGACGCCCTCAAAGGGCCGCTGTTCGCCATCAACTGGTTCAACACCAAAAGGGCCTGGCTTTATACCCTTTACAATATTCTGGTTGCCGGTCCGGCCTTCCGGGCCGGGGCAAAAGTCTTTCTGAAAGCCGAGCTTATCAAGACCCTGCAGGGCGAGCCAAAAGACCGCCGCGATCTGCTGTTGATTGTCAATTATGCCTCAGGGATTAATTTTCTGGATTTGCTGGAGAACAAATATTTTCAGATCATCAGCGGATTGCGGATTGCGGCGGTGAAGGATTATTCATTTGTCTTTCACCGGCGCCTCGACGGCCCCGAGCGGCTTGAGCACAAACGCCAGAAATTTGACCGGGAAAAAGTTTATGCGATCCATCACTTCCGCTCACCGGGACCGCTTAGGGCTGAGTTTGAGAAAATCAAAGCGCTTGCTTCAGGTAAAAAAATCTCATTGCATTTCGCCAGCGAAAGCGCCGCCACCCTGGCAATTGAAACCAGGGGCGGCCAGCGCAACAAAATGCCGTTTGTCACCCATAAGATATTCCTGTTTGAGGGCGACAGCGGCGAACAGCTGGAAGAATTCCTGGCCGGAAAGAAATATCAGGCGTTTGCCCGTCCCTTGGGGTTCTCATATATGGGGCTGTTAAAGCGGGTGATGTAAGGCCTGGGCCGGTCCCGCCGCCTGAGCACCATTTTTTTTCAAAGACCTGAAACAACTTAAAATACGGCCAGGAACACTTGATACCATGACGGTGACCTCCCATGTCAGGTGTCCAGGGCAAAAGGGGCAAATTGAGATTTATATGAAATATAAAAAGGTAATTTTGTATACCGCCGTTGGCGCTACTGTTGCCTCATGGATTGTGGCGGGCGCCGGTTTTGCATTTGGCGTGGAAAAAATAATTTTAATCATCATGGTCGCTGTGGCCGCTATTGCCTCGGAAATCCTGTTTTGGGCGGTTGCAGTAATCTTTGGCATCAGTGTTTTTGAGAGCCGAAAAAAAATCTGGAGTTGGTTAAAATCCAAACTTCGCCCGAGAAAAAACAATAGAAAAAACATTTGACCCCGATATCAGCAATACCCTGACACCGCCCAAACACGGACTGAAAATCCTTAAGTTCGGTGGTTCAATTCCGCCCATGGGCGCCACTTTTTCTTTAGGTTAGTTCGACCGCGACGTCTTTTCCCTCACAGGGTTAATGATCGTGAGACCCCCCTTCGTCCTTTGATGCCTCCATCTGCATCATGCAGCTTTCCATTTTTTTCATCATGTGCTCCATCATCGACTGCATCATATCCCCGGAGGCCTGGTCATCGTTTTCTCCGGACGGCTGGGAATGCATACCCATGCCTTCTTGCCCCTCCTTCATCTGCTTCATGCACTGGTGCATGCTTTGCATCATATTTTGCATCATTTCCTGCTGGGCGCCCTCCGGCATGGCGGCGGAATGATCCTGTTCCTGCGCGGCTGCGCTGCCGCCAAAGCCAATTGCCAATGCCGTGGCAGCGGCCAAAATTCTGTTTCTCATCCTTTTTCTCCTGTTGTTTATCTTTTTCTTTGTGAGTTTAATTTCATGCAAATCACCCAAAAAAATTCGTTTAAATTAATGGGATACGTAAACGGTTGTTTCTCCGGTGTAAGTGAAAAGCACTGAATCATATTTCGCGGCCGCCCGGCCCGGCACTTCCATGCCCGGGGTGCCAACCAGCATGCCGGGAACCGCAAGGCCCCGGACATTCGGTTTTTCATCCAAAAGCTTGAAAATATCCGCTGCCGGAACATGGCCGACAATATAATAGCTCCCTAATTTTGCGGTGTGACAGGATGCTACGTGTTGCGGGATGCCAAATCGTTCGTTAAAGGGAGCAAGATCGTACATGTTGACAACAGTGACTTCAAATCCAGCTTTCCGGACATGTTCGGCCCATTTTTCACAGCAGCCGCAATATGTTTGCTTGTACATGGTAATGACCTCATCCGCATGGGTGACGGCGCTGGCGGTCAGCACAAAAGCGGCGGCGCATAAGGTGACAAAACAGTTTCTATATTTTGCAATTATATTCTTGGTGCTCATAACACTTTTCCTTCTTCACACTTTGAACCTCTCGATGATTCAATTCTTCTCACCTGCCATCAAGGGTAACGCCACGATTGTAGGTTGAGATAAGGCCGGTGTCCTTGATTTTAGTCAAAAACCAGATAATAGAGAAAAAATAGTATCCCGGCAAAAAATCACCCTGAAAGGCTTTAAATTCCGGCTTGGCCTGGGTTTCGCTTTTTTCTTATTTTCTGTCGCGCGACGAGGAGTGGGTGTGGACCACCTTCCAGGCGCCGTCGAGATAGCGGAACAGGAAGGTCTGGTAACCGGTCTTGTCGAATTCAAACCCGGACGAGCGCACCTTGCCCTTGACCTCGGTATCGGCGATCGCCCAGGCGAAATCCCCTTCGAAATAGATCACGATATTGTCAAAGTCGAGGCTGAGGTACTCGAGCGCATCCTTTTCCGGCTCGACATGATGGCCCACCAGGTCATCGAGGCCGACATTCTGGCCGCCGGATTCGATATAGCGGGCGCCGTCAAAATCAAGGAAATGCTTTCGGAACGGCGCGCCGTCACCGTTTTCCCAGCCATGTTTCACGTCCGCGATAATGTTCAGGATCGCCTCTTTATCTTCCGGCGCGCTAAACCCGGTCAGCAGAAAAAAGCAGCAAGTGTGATTACGATTTTACGAAATGGCATATCCGGCCCCTTGTTGGTTTTTGATCTACCCCAACTGTGGTAAATTTAACGCGCTTTGTCACGCAGTTTGTGATGGGGCTTCCAAAAAACTTCCCTTTTATCTCCAGCGCCGGCTGATCCAATAAAGGGTTAATTCTGTTGCAAAGAATACTTGAAACCGGCTGGCTTCATCTTCCTGTAAATGCTAGAAAACTCCAGGCGATTAACCGGGAGGAAGACCATGATTAATCTGAAGGCGCTTTTAAAAATTATATTCGTTTTTTCATTGGCGGCGGCAATCAGCGCCTGTTCGGAGCAAACGCCTTCTGATGAAACCGGGGTTCACGAAGATGCCTATGACATAGCCGCCGGCCGGGCCAAAATCGCCCGCATCGGGATGAATGTCGATACCTCGTTTCTCACCGGTGAGGAGCGCCAGGTGATCAACCTGCTCAATCGGGTTGGCGATCTGATGTCGGAAATTTACCTGCGCCAGGTGTATGAAGGCAACCCGGCAATCCGCGCCGAGATCGCCGCCAGCGATCTTGAAAACAAGGATCTGGTCCTTGATATGTTCGATTTGCACTTCGGGCCGTGGGATACGCTCGCAGAGAATTATCCCTTTTACGGCGATACTCCCCATCCTATCGGGGCCGGGTTTTACCCCGCCGATATGACCAGGGAGGAATTCGAGGCCTGGATCGCTGAACACCCGGAGGACAGCGAAGCGTTCCGCAGCCTTTATACCGTGATCCGCCGCGAGGGCGGCACCCTGATTGCCCTTCCTTATTCCGAATATTATGCCGAGTGGCTGGAGCCAGCGGCGGATTTGATGCGGGAAGCCGCCCGGATCACCTCGAACGACTCTTTGAAGAAATTCCTCAACCTTCGCGCCGATGCGTTCTTTAGCGATGATTATTACCAATCCGAGATCGCCTGGATGGACCTGGAAGGCACCCCGATCGAAGTGGTGATCGGCCCTTACGAGGTCTACACCGACGGGCTTTTCGGTTACAAGGCGGCGTTTGAGGCCTTTATCACCATCCGCGACCCGCAGGAAAGCGCCGCGGTTGAGCGTTACATCAAGTACCTGCGCGATATGGAGGCCAACCTGCCGGTCGAGGAGCGTTACAAAAACTTCAAGCGCGGGTTTGAAAGCCCGATGGCCGTGGTCTACCAGCTTCACGGCGGCGGCGACAATGTTCCGGGGGTCCAGACAATCGCCTTTAATCTTCCCAATGACGAGCGGGTGCGCGAGGCCAAGGGGGCCAAGAAAGTTCTTTTGAACAATGTGCTGAACGCCAAGTTCGAGCTAATCCTGGCGCCCATGGCCGAGCGGATACTGGCCCCTGAACAGGCCCACCTGCTGATCAGGAAATACATGGCGATGAACACCCTGTTCCATGAACTGTCACACTCGCTGGGTCCCGGGACAATAACCGTAAACGGGGTTGAGACCACCGTAAATGCCGAGCTGAAGGAGCTTTATTCCGCCATTGAAGAAGGCAAGGCCGATGTCATGGGGATCTATAATATCCTTTATATGATGGAAATTGGTGAGCTTCCCGTGGAAGAAAAAGAAAACCTGCTGGCGACCTATTTTACCGGCCTGTTCCGCTCCATGCGCTTTGGCATCAATGAGGCCCACGGCCGGGGCGCGGCGTTCCAGTATTCCTATTTCAAGGAAAAGGGCGCGTTCAGCGTCGATCAGGAAACTGGCCTCTATACGGTCGACTTTGCCGCCCTGGAGCAGGCGATCGCCGACCTGACCCGCGACATTGTCATCCTGGAAGCACACGGCAATTATAACGCCGCAAAAGCGTTTCTGGAAAAATATGCAAAAACCGATGAGGCCTTCAGCGCCGCCGTTAAACGGCTCGATGATATCCCGGTCGACATCCAGCCCACCTACCCGGATGAAATTTAGTTGGTGACAAGCAAAGGTTTTTCCCATAGAAGCTGTTTTGCCGATGGAGCCTTATGGCCCCGGCATAACTTTAACTCTAAACTGCGACTGATCTGAATTGGTTTCGCGCGAATAATATTCGACACGTTTTCCACTTCTACACTCGCGCGAAAGGACTAGTAAAATGGCAAATGGTACCGTTAAATGGTTTAACGCCACCAAAGGCTTTGGCTTTATCGAACCTGAAGATGGCGGCAAGGACGTGTTTGTACACATCTCAGCCGTACAAAACTCCGGCCTCAACGGCCTCGATGAAGGCCAGAAGGTGTCTTACGATATGGAAGAAGACAACCGCGGCCGCTCTTCAGCAGCCAACATTAAAGTGGCCGAATAACTGAAGCCACAAAGTTTTCGAGAAAGGGCGGTCATTTTGGCCGCCTTTTTTTTATCTGAAAACATCCCGAAATTTTCCAACTCACCTTTTGCCCCGGTCGCTCCCGTGCTACAAACAGCCTTGACGGGGGAGGGGCTCCGATGGGATATTTTGAATTAATTCTGGACCGGCATGGATAAAATCCTGGTCGCAAACCGCGGGGAGATTGCCACCCGGGTGTTCCGGGCGGCGACTGAATTGGGTCTCCGTACGGTCGCGGTTTTCAGCTGGGAAGACCGCTATTCGCTGCACCGCTTCAAGGCCGATGAAAGTTATCTTCTGGACCAGTCCAAGGGTCCGATCGGGGCTTATCTGGATATCAACACGATCATAAAAATTGCCCTCGAGGCGGACGCGGACGCTATTCACCCGGGATATGGATTTTTATCCGAGAACCCGGATTTTGCCGAAACCTGCCGCAAAAATGGCCTGATTTTCGTCGGCCCGGATCCAGAGGTGATGCGAAAATTCGGCAATAAAATTACCGCCCGGGAAATCGCCAAAAAGGCCGGCCTGCCGATCATCCCGGCCTCGCCGCCGCTAAATGATCTTGGGCAGGCGCAAAAAGAGGCGAAAAAAATCGGCTATCCGCTGATGCTCAAGGCCAGCTGGGGCGGCGGCGGGCGCGGCATGCGCGCGGTTTTTAACGCCAAGGACCTGGCCAGGGAATTTGACAGCGCCCGCTCTGAGGCGGCCTCGGCGTTTGGCCGGGACGAGGTTTACCTGGAAAAGCTGATCACCAACGCCCGCCATGTCGAGGTTCAGATCCTGGGGGATGCAAAAGGAAACCTGGTTCATTTGTTCGAGCGCGATTGTTCGGTCCAGCGCCGCAACCAGAAAATTATCGAACGCGCCCCGGCGCCTTACCTGAACGGCCAGCAGCGGAAAGTTATTTGCGGCCTCGCGCTCGACCTTTGCCGGAAGGTCGGTTACAGCAACGCCGGGACGGTCGAGTTCCTGCTGGAAGGGGAGACCGGAAACTTTTATTTCATCGAGGTCAATCCGCGCCTGCAGGTGGAGCACACGGTCACCGAGGAAGTAACCGGAATTGATATCGTCAAGGCGCAGATCAAAATCGCCGGCGGCCAAACCTTGAAGGAATGCGGTATCCCGGCGCAGGGCAAAATCAAGCTCAACGGCCATGCCATACAGGCCCGCATCACCACCGAAGACCCGAAGAATAACTTCATGCCCAACTACGGGCGTCTCAAGGTATACCGCGGCGCGGAGGGATTTGGCATCCGGCGCGACGGGGGCAATGCCTATACCGGGGCGATCGTCACGCCGCATTATGATTCGCTGCTGGAAAAAGTCACCAGCTGGGCGCCAACCCCTGAGGAGGCGATCCGGCGTATCGACCGGGCGCTCCGCGAGACCCGCATCCGCGGCGTCAAGACCAATATTGCGTTTCTCGAAAACCTGATCGCCCACGAGAAATTCCGGACCATGGACTATAACACGCGCTTTATTGACGAAACCCCGGAACTGTTCCATTTCAAAAAGCGCCGTGACCGGGCGTCGAGGCTCCTGAATTTTATCGGCAAGATTATTGTCGACGGCAACCCCGAGGTCAAGGGGCGGCTGCGCCCGGCGCAGTTCGAGGTCCCGGTCACACCAACCGTAACCGATCTCGGCGGGCCGCCGGCGGGAAACAAAAACTTGCTCGACAAAGTCGGTCCGAAGAATTTCAGCAAGTGGATGCTGGAACAAACCAGCCCGTTGATTACCGATACCACCTTTCGCGACGCCCACCAGTCGCTTCTGGCGACCCGGGTCCGCACCCATGACCTTTTGAAAATCGCCCCCGCCTATGCCCATTTGATGCCGGATTTGTTCTCGGTGGAATGCTGGGGCGGGGCGACCTTTGACGTCGCCATGCGGTTTCTGAAGGAAGACCCGTGGGAGCGCCTGATGGCTTTGCGCACCGCGCTTCCCAACCACATCCTGCAAATGCTGTTGCGGGGCGCCAACGCGGTTGGCTATTCCAACTATCCGGATAACGTGGTGCGTCATTTTGTCGTCCAGTCGAAAAAAGCCGGGATCGACCTGTTCCGGATTTTCGATGCCAACAACTGGGTGGAAAACATGAAGGTGGCGATCGAGGCGGTGCTTGAGGAGGGCGGCCTGTGCGAGGCGGCGATCTGTTATACCGGGGATTTGCTTGATCCCAACCGGTCCAAGTTCAACCTGCCCTATTACCTCCGGTTGGCCAGGGAGCTGGCGGCGCTGGATGTCCATATCATTGCGATCAAGGACATGGCCGGACTGTGCCGGCCCGAAGCAGCCCGTATCCTGGTCAGGGCGATCAAGGAAGAAACCGGCCTGCCGGTTCATTTTCACACCCATGATACCGCCGGCGGAGCGGTCGCCAGCGTGCTGGCGGCGATCGAGGCCGGAGCCGACGCGGTTGACGCGGCGATGGATTCGATGAGCGGACTGACTTCCCAGCCGAGCCTTGGAGCGATAGTGGCGGCGTTGCAAAATTCCGACAAGGAGATCAATCTGGAACTTAAGAACATCGAAAAAATTTCCCGCTACTGGGAGGCTACGCGCCACAACTACGGCGCTTTTGAAAGCAAGATCCGGGCCGGCACGGCCGATGTCTACCAGCACGAAATGCCCGGCGGCCAGTATACCAACTTGCGCGAACAGGCCCGCTCGCTTGGTCTTGCCGACCGCTGGCCGGAAGTCTCGAAGGCCTACACCCAGGTTAATGAAATGTTTGGAAATATCGTCAAGGTCACTCCCACCTCCAAGGTGGTCGGCGACATGGCGCTGATGATGGTGACCTCCGGCGTGACCAGGGAACAGGTGGCCGACCCGGACCATGACACCGCCTTTCCGGAATCGGTGGTGGCGTTTTTCAAGGGGGATCTGGGCCAGCCCCCGGGCGGCTTGCCCGAAGCTTTGCAGCGGAAAGTCCTGGCCGGCCAGACCCCCTATACCGAGCGGCCGGGCGCGCTGGTCGCCCCCGCCGACCTTGATAAAAAGCGCCAGGAATGCGAGAAAAAAATCGGCCGGGAAATTTCTGAATATGACCTGGCCTCGTACCTGATGTACCCGGCGGTGTTTCTGGAGTTCGCCGAACACCGGACCCTTTACGGCGACATCTCCGGGCTGGACACGCCAGTGTTTTTCTACGGCCCTGAGCCGAACGAGGAAATCAGCGTTGATATCGAACGCGGCAAAACTCTTTTTATCCGCTATCTGGCGCTGGGGGAGCTGAACGAAAAAGGCAAGATCGATGTCTTCTTCGAGCTGAACGGCCAGGCCCGGGTTGCTGCGATCGAGCCGGAGGCGGCGGGAGAAGACCAGACCCGCGTGGTCGCGGACCTCGATAACCCGAACCATATCTGGGCGCCGATGCCGGCGCTGATCGCCGCCGTCAAGGTCAAGAAGGGCCAGAAGGTCGCCGAAGGGGAGGTCCTGATTGTCCTGGAGGCGATGAAGATCGAAACCCTGGTGCGCGCCCCGAAGGCGGGCAAGATTGCAAAAATTGTCACCCCCAAAGGCGCCACGGTCGAGACCAACGATTTGCTGGTGGTGCTGGAATAAAGACTACTCCCAGTTCAGAATGACCTTGCCGGACTGACCCGAACGCATGGCGTCGAAGCCTTTCTGAAAATCGTCAATATCGAAACGGTGGGTGATGATTTTCGAAACATCGAGGCCCGATTCCAGCATCGCCACCATCTTGTACCAGGTTTCGTACATCTCGCGCCCGTAAATGGCTTTAATCCGGAGCGCTTTCATGATCACCGCCGGGATATCCACCTCGACCGGACCTGAGGGCAGGCCCAAAAGCGCAATCTTGCCACCCATGATCAGGTTGTCGATCATTTGCGAGAGCGCCTCGGGGCTGCCCGACATCTCAAGCCCGACATCAAAACCTTCGGTCATGCCCAGTTTGTTCTGGACATCTTTCAGATCTTCTTTTGAAGCATGCACCGGCACCACGTCGGCAACCCTGGACGCCAAATCGAGCCGGTATTGATTAACGTCGGTGATCACTATGTGGCGGGCGCCGACATGGCGGGCGATGGCGGCGGCCATGATGCCGATCGGCCCGGCGCCAGTGATCAAAACATCTTCGCCGACCAGATCAAAGGAAAGGGTGGCGTGGGTAGCGTTGCCGAGAGGATCCATGATCGCCGCGATGTCTCCGGGAATGTCATCAGGCAGCTGGATCACGTTAAAGGCAGGCAAGGCCAGGTATTCGGCAAAAGCGCCGGGCAGGTCGACCCCGATGCCCCTGGTGTCGGGCGCCAGGTGAAAGCGCCCGGCCCGGGCATTCCTGGAAAACTGGCCGATCACATGGCCTTCGCCGGTGACGTACTGGCCCACTTTCAGGTGCGTGGCGTGCTTGCCGACCTCGGCAATCTGACCTGAGTATTCATGGCCGGTGATCATCGGGATGGGAACGGTTTTGGCCGCCCAGTCATCCCAGTTGTAGATATGAATATCAGTGCCGCAGATCGCGGTCTTTTTGACCCTGATCAGAACCTGGTCGTCGCCGATCTCAGGCACCGGCTGTTCAGACATCCAGATGCCCTCCCCGGGCTTCAGCTTCATCAGGCATTTCATCATGTTGGTCATGCTAAGAAATTACCCCTAGTTCCTTGCCGACCTCGCTAAAGGCGGTGATCGCCTGATCAAGCTGTTCGGTGGTATGGGCCGCGGACATTTGGGCCCTGATGCGCGCCTCGCCCCTAGGCACCACAGGGAAGAAAAAGCCGATCACGTAAATGCCCCGCTCCAGCAATTTGGCGGCCATATCCTGGGCCACCCTGGCCTCACCCAGCATCACCGGGATGATCGGGTGGTTCCCGGGCACCAGGTCAAAGCCCGCCTTTTCCATGCCTTTGCGGAAGTAAGCGGCGTTATCCATAAGTTTTTTCCGGAGCGCATCCCCATCTTTGATCAGATCAAGGGCTTTGATGGCGCCGGCCGCCAGCGCCGGGGGGAGCGAGTTGGAAAAGAGATAGGGACGCGATCTCTGGCGCAGCATATCGACCACTTCCCTTTTGGCGGCGGTGAACCCGCCGGCGCCGCCGCCCAGCGCTTTGCCGAGGGTCGAGGTCAGGATATCGATCCGCCCCTCGACCCCGCAGTGTTCGGGCGTGCCGCGGCCATGATCGCCGATAAAACCCGAGGCATGACTATCATCAACCATCACCAGGGCGCCGTATTTGTCGGCCAGGTCGCAAATCCCCGGCAAATTGGCGATGATCCCGTCCATCGAGAAAACCCCATCGGTGACGATCATTTTGAAGCGCGCGCCGGCCCCGCCGGCGGCCTTCAGCTGTTCTTCAAGATCGGCCATGTCGTTGTTGGCATAGCGGAACCGCCGCGCCTTGCACAGCCGCACCCCGTCGATGATCGAGGCATGATTGAGGGTATCGGAAATGATCGCATCTTCGGGCCCCAAAAGCGGCTCGAAAAGGCCGCCGTTGGCGTCAAAACAGGCGATGTAGAGGATCGCCGCTTCATAGCCGAAAAAAGAGGCAATCTTTTGCTCCAGGTCACGGTGAAGGGTTTGGGTTCCACAGATAAAACGCACGCTCGCCATGCCATAGCCGAAATCGTCCATGGCTTTTTGCGCCGCGGCGATTATTTCGGGCGAGGCCGCCAGCCCTAAGTAATTGTTGGCGCAAAAGTTGATAACCTCCCTGGTCGAGCCGTTTTCAGAAACCTCTATCCCCGAAGACTGCGGAGTGGCGATCAGGCGCTCGCGCTTGTACAGCCCGGCCGCGTCAATTTCGTCGAGGGTTTTTTTCAGGCGCGCGTAGTAATTCACAGTCATAAACCAGCCTGTCTTTCCCGAGTATTCTGCTTTCAAGAGCTTTTCAAGGTCGCCAAATTAATTGATATATTCGGCCAAGGTCATGCTGATATTGATATCGCGCCACAGGAAAACCGCCACAACGGCGAGAAGACCGTAACGGCAGACCTTTTGCTCTATGTCTTTGGTTTCATTGCCCTGGCGCCAGAACAGGTACCCGGAAAGAGCGGCAACCGGTATGTTCAGCAACCAGTTAAAACGCGTTTCGGGAAAAAGCTGGAAAAGCAAAAAAACGATCGCCAGACCAAGGGCGATCAGGGTATTGAGTTGAAAGCCTCTAACAAGTGCAATGGTATCCTGAACCGGATCATCCTTTTTGGCCAGAGCAGTTTTGGGCACAGCCCTGGGTTTTGCGGCCTTGGCCTTGGCGGGGGTTTTCTTTTTTGGTGCAGCCATGGTGTTTTCCTTTCAAAAGCGCTCCCTTAGGTCATGTATCTTAAGCACAAGCCAGCCCGCCAATAAAGAATTATCATAATCCTTAAGGGTTTAAATGTCCGGGATACTTAAATGTTTAAATACCCGGGTTCTTGTTACAACGCATATCTCTCCCCACATGTTACCGTTTAGTAACGTTTATTAATCCTCCAAATCCTTTTTTCAAATATTTCTTTATTTTCCGGGATAAATCCATTTCTGCCTGTCGTAATCTCATTTCTGCTTGTGGTAAATTCAATCCCTGTCTTAAATTACCACATCTCGATTCCGGTAACCATTTCTTAAGGACTTTCCTGTAATTAATAACCTACAGCTTTTGCTCCCACCATGCTGTAACAATAGCCACCCGCGCTTGCGCGGGTGGTTTTTATTTGGCTAATGCAAAAGTCCCCCCGGATCAATGGCTTTGCCGGGTTTCTCCCGGGATTTGCGAACAAAGGCGGACAAAAGCGCGTTCAAAGGCGGCCATATCAGTTGGGGTTTTAATTGGAACGCTTAAGCACTCGTTTTGGAAATCGCGAATCATCAGGACATAACTGATGCCGGCCAGAAGGAACGCTTCGGCGGCTCCGGCATCCCCTTTTGCGCCCGACCGCGGCGCCAGACCCTCAAGCGCCCGGGCTGCGGCCGATCCTAAATCGCCGGATAGGTGCGCGCGGAACAAGGCGCGCAGGACCGCATCCCCGGCCAAAATCCTGGCAAACATAACCTGGCGGTAGACAATCTCCGAAACCTGGCTCCCTTTTGGCAGCGGCTGGTCTTTTAAAGCCCTTTCAGCCTCGCCCGCCCGGGCATGGGCAAGGGCATCCAGAACCGCCTCCCGGCGCCCGAAATACCTGTAAACCAGGGGCTTTCCACACCCGGCGCGCTCGGCGATGGCATTAACGCCAAAACCCCTGAGGCCAGCTTCCACCAACAGACCGCCCGCCGCCGTTAAAATTTTTTGCCTGGTTCGCTGCGAATTCCGAAGATCTTTGGCCAAAAAATTTCTCCCCAAAGTTACTTTCTAGTAACATTATTTAATCATGCATACAATGGAAAGAGAATTTTTTAAATAAACGAAAGAAGAATATTGATAAAAAATGGGTAAATTATAGCCTTTATTGGCAGGATTTATCCTTATGTCAGCAAGGGCCTTTAGGGAAAATATTGGACCAGTGATCTGGCCTTTAAAGATTAATCCCGCCGATAGATAATCTTTCCATCGACCACGGTCATGACGACCTCGACCTCAAGAATTTCCGCTTCCGGGATGGTCATGATATCGCCTGAAAAGACCGTAAAGTCAGCCAGTTTCCCGGCCTCGATGGTGCCCAGATCATCCTCCATAAACGCAGCATAAGCCGGCCAGATGGTAAACATTTTGAGGGCTTCCTCTCTGCTGACCGCCAGTTCCGGATGCCAGCCCTGACCGGAAAATCCCGACAGATCCTTCCTGGCGACCGCGGCATAAAACTCTACCCTGGGATCGCCGCGCTCGACCGGGGCGTCGGTTCCGCCGGCAATAATCGCCCCCGCATCAATCAATAAACGCCAGGCATAGGCCCCCGACAGACGCTCCAGGCCAAGCCGCTCCGGGGCAAAATGCAAATCGCCAATCGCGTGCGAGGGCTGCATCGAAGGGATAACGCCTAATTCTGCAAAGCGCGGAATATCAGCCAAATTCAGAATTTGTGCATGCTCATCCCGCCAGCGGGGCTCGGCAATCGCCCGTTGATCCGCCGGGACGGCGGCAAAAGCTTCTTCGTACCAGTCCAGCAGCAGCCGGTTGCCGCCATCGCCGATAGCATGGGTATTGATCTGGATGCCAGCCTTCAGGGCCTCAATTAAAATCGGCATGACCAGCTCTTTTTTCATCTGCTGCAACCCGGTTGTTTCATCATCGGAATAAGGTTCCAGTAAAATGGCCCCACGGGATCCCAAAGATCCATCGATATAAAGTTTGATGGCCCGGGTGGTAATCAAACCATTTTGAGGGGTTTGTATCCGATTGCTAAAAAACCCCAGAACCTCCGGGTTTCCGCCATTCAGGGAGTTATAGACCCGAAGGGTCAGATGACCATCCCGGGCCAGGCCCTCAATGAGCTGGACATCCGCCAAAGGAACCGACATGGAATGAACACCGGTCCAGCCATAGGCATTATAAACGGCCCCGCCCACTTGATACATATTGATAATTTCTTGTTGTGAAGGATCGGAAAAAGCAATTTCCGCCACCAGAGACATTGCGGCATCTATTAAAATCCCGTTGGGATTTCCAGCTTCATCCAAAACAACATCACCGCCAAAGGGAACTTCTGTTGTGGCGGTCAGGCCGGCGGCATTCATCATACTGGTATTTACCACTGCGGCGTGGCCATCCGCCCGGATTAGAATAACCGGGTTTGCCGGGGATATTGCATCCAGGTCGGCCGCCGTTGGAAACCGGCCCTCAGGCCAGTGGGTTTCAATCCAGCCCCGGCCTGTAATCACCTCACCAGGGGAGGCGCTTTCAATCCTGGTCTTAATTTTTTCCACCAATTCGGCAAGGGAGGATGTTCCTTCCAGATTAAGCGTCTGCTCCCGGTTGCCAACCGCCCTGAGATGGGTATGGGCATCGGTGAAGCCGGGATACATATAGGCGCCGCCGAGATCAACCACCGCACCGTCTGGCGCCGTTTTCAAAGCTTCCTGTTCTGCCCCAACAAAAACTATCCGGTTGCCCTCGACCACCACGGCCTCGACCACGGGATTTGCATCGTCCCCGGTGTAGATCGTCCCGTTAAGGAAAATTTTGGCTCGGGTTTTGGCCTCATCAGTCGCCTCCCCGCAGGAAAACAGAAACAGGCTGGCAAACAAAACTTTTATAAACAAAGGCATGACATTCCCCCGGGATTGTTTAAAAATTTCCGGTTTTTTTCCGCACCACTATCAGCACGGCAATCACTGCGGCCGCCGCCAGGATAACCAGGGCGAGAATCCCAACCAGCATCAGAACTTCCCGGAGCCAGCCCCAGGCATCGGTCACCCCAAAAAACCGGTAGGTCAAAAAGACCAGATAAAAAACCAGCGCGGTCATCAAAACAACCCTGATCGAGGTTAAATGCCGTCTCTTTGAGGTTTTGCCTTCGGGTTTGTTTTTTTGCCGTGCCATCGCCGCCTATCTTAAGGCCATGTCCCGGCTCCGGCAAGACCTTCCAAGACCGTTACAACAGGCCGTGCTTTTTAATTGCGTGGCGCAACTGGTCATAGCTCAGAGACAGATGACGCGCGGTCTCTTTTTGGCGATAGCGGTTGGCCACCAGCGCCTCTTTCAGAAGCGCCCGCTCCACTCCCGCCAGAGTTTCCTTAAGGTTCAGGGGCTGCCGGGCGGAGGGAAGGGTGTTTTCCCTGGGCTTGGCTGGCGGCGGCTCAGCCCCGGCTTTATCCTTTTCGGTTCCGGCCGCCGCACCGGGCCGCCAGGGGTTTTCAAACGGGTCAAGCGCCAGCTCACTTATGGCGGCGTTCTTTTTCGCACTCTTACAGACCGCGCGTTCCACCGCGTTTTTCAGCTCGCGCACGTTTCCCGGCCACGGGTAGTCGATCAAAACCTCCTGGACCTGGCGTGTGAACCCGGGAAAACGCCGCCAGCCCAATTCCTGGGAGATGCCGCGGCCGAAATGGAACGCCAGCTCCATGATATCTTCCTTGCGGGCGCGAAGCGGCGGCACCGTCAGGACGTCAAAGGCCAGGCGGT
Source organism: Pseudomonadota bacterium (assembly GCA_022566215.1). Taxonomy (GTDB): domain Bacteria; phylum Pseudomonadota; class Alphaproteobacteria; order Sphingomonadales; family SMXR01; genus SMXR01. The sequence continues at coordinate 21,745 of JADFJJ010000005.1, forward strand.
CCAGAAGGTCGGCCCGAAATTCGCCCTGGTCCGCCATCGCCGGCAGGTCGACATTGGCGGCGGCCATGATCCGGACATCGACGCTAAGGGTCTCGGCGCCGCCGATCCGTTCAAACTGGCCGTATTCAATTACCCGCAGCAGCTTTTCCTGGGCGGCATGGCTCATCGAGGCAATCTCATCGAGAAACAGCGAACCCCCATCCGCCAGTTCAAACCGGCCCTGGCGGCGCCGGGTGGCCCCGGTAAAAGCGCCCTGCTCGAACCCGAACAGTTCACTTTCCAGCAGGGTTTCCGGTAATGCCGCGCAGTTCAATTTAATGTAAGTGTTTTCCCAGCGCTTCGAGAGGTAATGCAAGCGCGCCGCGATCAGCTCCTTGCCGGTCCCGCGCTCGCCGACAATCAGAACCGGGCGGTCGAGCGGCGCCAGCAAGGAGACCTGGTCCAGCAAATCCATAAAAATCCTGGAATTGCCCAGGATTTGAATATCCCCTTGTTCTGAATAGCTCATATTCCTATTATTTGGTTTTTTTTACTATTTTCAAGTCTTTTTTACTATTTTATTTTTACAGCATTTTGGTTGAATAAACTAATTTTCCCAGTGTTTTCAATGCCTTAGGTAAGATTTGAAGAAGTTGGCACGCTTCTTGCTCTTATAGGGGTGAAACACCCTGAAAAAATCAGGGGAAAAAGAGGAACATAACAGATGAACATACTAATGACCCTCACGGAAGCGATGCAGAGCGCCGGTGAAATGGACCGTGAAAGCCGTGCTATTCTAGGTCTTTGCAACACCTCCCCCAAAACCAGCGGCCACCGTTATGATCCTGCCTACAGCGCTTATTTGCGCCGGCGGGAGCGCGTCCGGCGGGCCGCCTGAATAAAAGGTCAAAGCTGGCCTGAGCCACGACAGATTAAAGAAAGGAACAAAAACATGGGTATTTTTTCAAGACTGACAGACATTATTAATTCCAACATCAACTCGATCCTGGACAAGGCGGAGGATCCGGAAAAGATCATCCGCATGATCATCCAGGAAATGGAAGACACGCTGGTTGAGGTACGGTCATCCGCCGCCCGCGCGATTGCCGACCAGAAGGACGTCGAGCGCAAAATGAAACGCCTCGGCGAAATCGTAAACGACTGGCAGCGGAAAGCCGAGCTGGCGCTCACCAAGGGCCGTGAAGACCTGGCCAAAGCCTCTCTGGTGGAAAAATCAGAGGCGCTTGAGACCGCCAAATTCCTCGGCGAGGAGCTGGAGTACCTGCAGGAAGCCCTGAGGCGCAACGAGGATGACATTGTCAAGCTGGAGGCCAAGCTGCGTGAAGCCAGGGCCAAGAAGGCAACCATCGATGCCCGCCACAAAACCGCCACCAGTCATGTCCGGGTCAAGCGCACCCTGCATGATAACCGGATCACAGATGCCTTTGAGCGTTTCGATAAGGTGGAAGGGCGCCTCGACCGTCTGGAAGCCGAAGCTGAAAGCTATGATTTGGGCAAGGGCCGCTCGCTCGCCGATGAGATCGAGGACCTGGAGCGCAATGAAGCCATTGAAAAAGAGTTCGCAGCCCTTAAATCAAAAATGGGCAAAGGCCCTTCCAAAAACGTCAACCCGCCGGCGACGATTTCCAAGTCGGTGCCGGCCACCATTGATAAGGGAAGGAAATAAATTGTGGATGGAGGAATCTTACCCATCCTGGCGCTGACGGTTGTCGCCCCGATTGCCATAATCGGCCATTACGTGACCAAATGGAAAGCGATGAAGCAAGTTACGCCAAAGGATGAAGAAAACATGGGTTCGCTGCGTGAGAGGGCCGAAAAGCTGGAGGACCGGCTGGAAAGCCTGGAGCGGATTCTGGACGATGAAATCCCCGACTGGAGGCGCCGGACCCATGACCGATTATAGCCCGAGAAAGCTGTACCGCAACACCCGTGACGCCAAGCTCATGGGAGTATGCGCGGGCCTTGCGGATTATCTGGATGTCCGGACCTGCGTCATCAGAATCCTGACCATTCTCGCCATAATCTTTTCCGGAGGATGGGTGATCGCGCTCTACGTGGTGATGGGGTTTGTCCTGGACCCGATGCCCGAGCATTTTTACCAGCCACGGCCGGCCCCGGAACCGGTTCGCTCCACAAGACGGGAACGGCGGCGCGAACGAAGGGAACAGCGCCGAGACCGCCGTTACTGGCAGCGTACCGAACCGTCCCAGCCCGATTACGATACCCGCGACGTCAGGCGGCGCTATGAGACCATCGAACAGCGCCTTCGGAACCTGGAAGCGTACATGACATCAAAGAAATTCCGGCTTGACCGGGAACTCAGAGGACTTGAAGACTGATCCCCATCCCAACCTCCCTTAAAGCAAAGGTTTCAGGTTCTCAAAATACCAAACAGGCCCCGGCCCTCTCCCGGGGCCTGTTTTTATGCCATGTCTGTTTTTATGCTATAATATTGACAAACCAGGGTGTACCCCTCACATCAGGGCAATATGGACATGCAAATACATACCCCCCTCAAGGGCACAACGCTTGAGGATGTGCTCGAGACCTTTGAGGTGCTCGAGGACTGGGAAGACCGTTACCGTTACCTGATCGAGCTGGGCCGCAAGCTTCCCCCCTATCCGGAAAAGGCCCGGACCGAGGCGCACAAGGTCCGGGGCTGTGTCAGCCAGGTGTGGCTGAACCCCCATTTCAGTGATGACGCCCCGCCGCTTTTCACCTTTGACGGCGACAGTGACGCCCATATTGTCCGCGGCCTGGTGGCCCTTATGATGCTGCTTTTCAGCGGCAAGACATGTGAGGAAATTCTTAGCACAGACGCCAAGGCAATTTTGGAACAGCTGGGTTTGTCCAAACACCTCTCGCCGATGCGCACCAACGGGCTTTATTCAATGCTCGGGCGCATCCAGGATCTGGCCCAGGCTGCCGCATAAAAAAAGGGCCCCAATATTGAGGCCCTTTAATTTTCCCTTTAATCCCCGATCAGGTCAAACCGGAAATAATGATAATAATCAACACCACCGGGCATACATATTTCACCAGCACGTGCCAGATCTTGAAAATGCCGCCTTCGGGCAAACCCATTTCGTCGCGCATATCTTCCCTGAGCACTACCCAGCCGGCAAAGATGGCCAATAACAGGCCGCCTACCGGCATAATGATGCTGCTGACAGTAAAGTCGATCAGGGTATAGAAAGTGGCCGGATTTCCATTCACTTCGGTAATACCGACAAATCCAAGCGGCATTAAATCAGCCCATTCATTGTAGGAAAAGACCGACAACAGGCCGATGACAAAGGCCGCCCCGCCGGCAAAGATAGCCGACTTCCACCGGTTCATGCCCTGTTTTTCCTCGAAGTACGAGACCGCCGGTTCCAGCAGTGAAATCGAAGAGGTAATCGCGGCAATCGCCAGCAGGATAAAGAACAGGGTGCCGAAAATCGCCCCGCCGGGCATCGCGCCAAAAGCGATCGGCAGGGTTTCAAAAATCAGGCTGGGTCCCTGATCAACTTCAAGCCCGTAAGCAAAAACCAGCGGGAAAATGGCCAGGCCGGCTATCAGGGCAACCGCGGTGTCGGAGGCGGCGATAATACCGGCTGATTTATGAATGCTGATGTTTTTAGGCAAATACGCCCCGTAAGCCAGCATCGTCCCAACCGTCAGGCTTAGGGAGAAGAACGCCTGTCCAACCGCCGCCAAGACAGTTTCACCGGTCACTTTGGAAAAATCCGGCTCAAACAGATACCTCACGGCTTGGGCGAATTCTCCGGCCGCCATGGCATATCCAACCAGCACCAAAAGGATCAGGAAAAGAGCCGGCATAAGGTAAGTGACCGCCTTTTCAAGGCCGGCGTTAATGCCCCGCGCAACAATGAAAACGGTAAAACCGATAAAAACCAGATGCCAGAAAATCATTACCCCGGGTTCGCCGAACAGCCCGTTGATTTCACCCGCGGACTGGACCCGGACAGCGGCATTGGCGGCATCGCCGGTGAGCGCCGCCACACTGGGGTCGGCCCAGAAACCGGCGAACACACCCATCGCGGCCTTGATAATGTAAGCCAGCACCAATCCGGCGATGACACTGTAATAACTCAACAGGCCAAGGCCGCCGCCAAATGAGCCGAGGCCGCCGATCCAGCTCCAGCGGGGGTTTTTCTTCGCAGCTTTAGCCAGTTTTTTCACCGAATTAATCGGGCTCATGCCGCCTCTGCGGCCGATCGTCAGCTCCGCCATCAGGACCGGCACGCCAATGAACAGAACAAAGGCAATATAGATCAGAACAAACGCGCTGCCGCCATATTCACCGGCCATATACGGAAAGCGCCAGATATTTCCCAAACCGACCGCGCTTCCCACCGCGGCAAAAATAAAGGCCATGCGCGATGACCATTGTTCGTGTGGACCTGATGCCATTTTGTATTTCCCCCCGAAGAATTATTTTAAGGGGAACACTTTAACGGCAAAAGTTGGGCCGTCAACCGGCTTTCTCCTCACTATTTTGCCAACGGGGAAAACCGCCCTTTCAGGACCTCGTAGGCGAACGTCAGGCGCTGAAATTTCTGGTCCGCCTCCTGGTCCCCCTTGTTCAGGTCGGGATGGTATTTTTTCACCAGTTTTCGGTACTGGCTTTTTATCTCCGCCAGGGTCGCCGGCGGCTCCAGTTTCAACTCTTTCAGGGCATCGCGTTCGACTTTTGAAAAGCCGTGTTGATCTACCTTGCCGCCCCAGCTCCAGACATCGGCCTTGGCGTAACTGCCCGATTTTTGCCGCTCAGCCTTGGCGTAAGCCTTGGCTTCCTCGTCCTTCATGCCCTCGAAAAAATTCCAGTTCTTGTTGTATTCCGCAACATGGCCGGTGCAGAACCACCATTTTTCATCCGTGTGCGGGGATTTCGGGGCCGGGTGCTCGCCTTTTTTATCGCAGCCCTGGTAATCACAAAGCCTGATCTGGGCAGTGTCACGGTTGGTGCGGTATTCACTCCACCTCGGGAAGCCCCAGTGTTTTTTCAATCCGGCCATGAGCTTTGATTACGCTGCGTTCGGCGCAGCGGCAAGAACCTCTTTGTCCACGTAATCCTCAAACTCGACAAAGTTTTCTATAAACTGGCCTACCAGCATTTTGGCTTTTTTATCGTACGCTGCCTGGTCGGCCCAGGTCCCGCGGGGGTCCAGAATCCCGGACGGAACTCCGGAAACTTCGGTTGGCACCTCAAGCCCGAAATTTTGGTCGGTGCGCATCGGCGCCTGCAGCAGCGAGCCATCCAGCGCCGCGCGCAAAAGAGCCCGGGTGACCTTGATCGGCATGCGCTCGCCAACCCCGTATTCACCGCCGGTCCAGCCGGTGTTGACCAGCCAGCAGCTGACCTTTCCTTCAGCGATTTTTTCCCGCAACAGATTGCCGTAAACACTCGGGTGCCGGGGCATGAAGGGGGCGCCAAAACAGGTCGAGAAGGTCGCCTGCGGTTCCTTGATTCCGATCTCGGTGCCGGCCACTTTTGCCGTGTAGCCGGAGAGGAAATGATACATCGCCTGCTCCGGCGTCAATCTGGCGATCGGCGGCAGGACCCCGAACGCGTCAGCGGTCAGCATGAAAATGTTTTTCGGCAGGGCGCCGCGGTTTTCTTTCGAGGTATTGGGAATAGAGGAAATGGGATAGGCGGCGCGGGTATTTTCCGCCAGCGTGGCATTGTCCAGGTCGAGCTCGCGGGTTTCCGGATCCATCACGACGTTTTCCAGGATGGTCCCGAACATCCGTGTGGTGGCGTAAATTTCAGGCTCGGCTTCTTCCGAGAGCCGGATCATCTTGGCGTAACACCCGCCCTCGAAATTAAACACATACTGGTCGGACCAGCCGTGTTCGTCATCACCGATCAAAGTGCGCTCTGGGTCGGCGGACAGGGTTGTTTTGCCGGTGCCCGACAGGCCAAAGAAAATAGCAACATCGCCCCCGGGCCCGATATTGGCGGAACAGTGCATCGGCATAACCCCGGTCTCGGGCAGCAGGAAGTTCAGGATACTGAAGACCGATTTCTTGATCTCCCCGGCGTAAGCGGTGCCGCCGATCAGGACCAGGCGTTTTTCAAAATCTATCGTCACCACGGTTCCCGAATTGGTTCCATCAAGCTTGGGATCGGCCTTGAATGATGGAGCATGGAAGATGGTAAATTGGGGTTTAAAATTCTGGCGCTCCCCTGCGGTTCCCTCGATCAGCATGGTTTTGGCGAACAGGCTGTGCCAGGCGGTCTCGGTTATAATCCGGACCGATAAGCGGTATTTTTCATCCGATCCCCCCCACAGGTCCTGGACAAAGACGTCCTTGCCCTCGAAATGCTTGAGCATTTTTTTGTGCAGGCCATCGAATTTGTCCTGGGCAATCGGGCGGTTGACCTTGCCCCACCAAACGGTTTCCTTGGAAGCGGCGTTTTCAACGATGAATTTATCGTTGGCGGAACGCCCGGTATGTTTTCCGGTGGTGATAACCAGCGGGCCATCCTTGGCGATCAGCCCCTCGCGGCGGCGGATAGCCTCTTCATAAAGGCGGGCCGTCCCCAAATTCCAGTACTGGTCCCTGACGCCCTTCAGGCCCTGCTGTTCAATTCCGAAGCTGCTTTTGTTAATGCCCTGACCGCTCACGATCCTGTCTCCTGCATCCTTGAAAATTTTTCAAGCGCCCATTTCCCGGCGTGGGTTTCCCTTAAAAAAAATCAAAAGAGTATAACAGCCCGCCGGTGAAGGTTACACCCTATAAAACGAAAAGTGATTTTGTGGCCCCAGGGCATGTCCTTAGGTAGGTCTAAGTTTGCTGTGTTTCAAGATAAATACAAACCCGGCGCCAAAATTTTAAAGGCCGCCGGGAACCGGTTTATTCAGTAAGTTAGCCGGGCTGCACCAGAAGTTAATCTGATGCTGTCTGAAGGGCGGATTTGGTGTAAGAGGAGAAAAGGAATCGGGTTTGGCGCGGGGCCAGCTTATTTTCGCCGCAATTGTTGGGACAATGAGGCAAAGCTTGACTATCACATGATTAAAAAGAGGTAGCTTTATGAGTGTTACGATCGCCCTGGTGGATGACGACAGGAACATCCTGACTTCGGTTACGATTGCCCTCGAGGCGGAAGGCTTTCGGGTGCGCACCTACCTGGAGGGCGCCACCGCCCTGAAGGCACTTTCGGAAAAACCTGCTGACCTAGCCGTTCTCGATATCAAGATGCCGCGCATGGATGGCATGGAACTGTTGCGGCGGTTGCGCCAGACCACCGACATGCCAGTGATTTTCCTGACCTCCAAGGATGAGGAAATCGATGAAATGCTGGGCCTCAAGATGGGGGCTGATGACTATATCGGCAAGCCCTTTTCCCAGCGCTTGCTGATCGAGCGCATCCGGGCGGTGCTGCGGCGCGTCGCGGCGGCCAAAACCGCCCCCAGTCCGAAAGATCAGGAACCGGTCCTGATCCGCGGCCGCCTGTCACTGGACCCGATGCGCCATATTGTCACCTGGGCCGGCGACAACGTCATTCTGACGGTAACCGAATTCCTTATCCTGCAGGCGCTGGCAACCTACCCGGGTCATGTCAAAAGCCGGGACCAGCTGATGGATGCCGCCTATTCCGATGATATCTATGTCGATGACCGCACCATCGACAGTCACATCAAACGCCTGCGCAAGAAATTCCGCGCGGTTGACCCGGAGTTTTCAGCCATTGAGACGCTTTATGGGGTAGGGTACCGTTATAGCGAAACTTGATGAACAAACGACATAAAATTCCAGCCCCGCCCAAACCCGAAAGAAAGCAGACCTGGGGGTTTTTCTCCCCTTTAATGCGGCGCATCATGGCGGTCAACGTGATTGCGCTCGGGATTCTTGGCGGGGGAATTCTCTATCTTGACCAATTTCGCGAAAACCTGATCAACCGCCGCATCGAGGAACTGAGAAACGACGCCCAGATCATCGCCGGGGCATTGGGGGAATCACCGTCCCTGGGTCCGGCCAGCACGGAGATTGAATTCCTGCCCGCCCGGCGCATTATCGACCGGCTGGTGGGCCCAACCGAAATCCGCGCCCGGTTATTCGCAACCAACGGGGATTTGATTCTCGACACCCTTTACTTGGACCCGAACCGTTCTATCCTGATCCTGTCCCTGCCCGCCCCGGATGAGCAGCCGCCCTGGACCGAGGCAGTGCTGGGCTGGATCAACACCACCCTTGAGCAACTGGCCAGCAATCCCGACTGGCAGCCGTATATCGAACATCCCGGACAATCGGCTGAGGATTACCAGGAAGTGGTCGCGGCCTTGCAGGGAGAAACAACGGCCCGGATCCGCACCCTGGAAGATGGCAATTTCATGATAACGGTCGCCACCCCGGTGCAGCGGTTCCGGCGGGTTTTGGGATCCCTGATGCTGTCCGCCGACACCAGCAATATCCGTGAGATTATTTTTGAGGAGCGTCTTACAATTTTGAAGATATTCGCCCTGTCCTTGGGGGTGACATTGCTGCTTTCGATTTTTTTGGCCAGCACTATCGCCCGGCCGATCCATCGCCTGGCGCGGGCCGCGGATGCGGTTAGAAAAGGGGTAGGGCGCACCACCGCCTTGAAGAAATTTTCCAACCGGCGCGATGAAATTGGCGCCCTGTCGCGTTCCTTGAGCGATATGACCGAGACGCTGCACAAACAAATCCACGCGGTCGAAAGTTTTGCCGCCGATGTGTCGCACGAGCTGAAAAACCCCTTGAGTTCACTCAGGAGCGCGGTAGAAACCATGCAACGCACCGAAGATAAAACGGTGCGCAAAAAACTACTGGTCATAATCCAGGAGGACGTTCTCAGACTTGACCGCCTGATCAGCGATATTTCAGATGCTTCGCGGCTGGACGCCGAATTGTCACGCAGCGAAATGGAACCGGTCGATTTCGGGATGCTGGTCCAGACCATTGTCGAGACTTACCTGGCCACCGGCAAAACCGATTCCCACAGGTTTGAATTCAAGACCCCGAAGGCCGGCACCTATACGGTCAACGGCATTGAAGGGCGGTTGGGTCAGGTGGCGTATAATCTTCTGGATAACGCCATTTCGTTCACGCCGAAAAAAGGGACAATTACCATCAAGCTTTCCAAAAAGAAGGGCATTATCGAGTTTAGCGTTGAAGATGAGGGGCCGGGACTGCCGCCCGAGGCAGAGGAAAAAATCTTCAGCCGCTTTTATTCGGAACGTCCCAGGAAAGAAGCCTTCGGCATCCATTCAGGGCTGGGCCTGAGTATTGCCCGCCAAATCGTCGAAGCACATTCCGGCACCGTACATGCCGAAAACATCTATGCCGAAGCCGTTAAAACGAAGGATAATGAAAAACCGAAGGAGCCAACTGTTACCGGCGCCCGGTTCGTTGTCCGCCTGCCGGAATAGGGAAAGTGAACCATGACCCTGTATCACGCCACCTGCATAGAGATTGACAGCCGGGGCATATTGATTGAAGGGCCTTCGGGGTCTGGGAAATCGGACCTGGCGCTGCGCCTGATGAGCCGGGGAGCAAAGCTGGTTAGCGATGATTATGTCGAACTGGCATCCAAAGGCGGACATTTGACCGCCACCGCGCCGGAAAAAATTGCCGGCAAGATGGAAGTCCGCGGGGTCGGGCTGGTGGATGTGGATTATACCAATGAGGTGAGAATCGCCCTGCTGATAGAACTTACCCCCCGGGATGAAATCCCCCGTCTGCCAGACCCCCGGCACAAGGAGTTGGGAGGTGTCCGGGTTCCTCATTTCGCTTTGGAAGCTTTTGATTCTTCGGCTGTTGACAAAATTTTTGTTATTTTAAAGAGCATTTCCCAAGATTAAAATTTTCCAATTTCTCCCTTTTTTTCTTCTCAATGGGTGAGGAGTACCTTACCCTGACCATCCACTGTTCCAGACAACAGAAGGATTGTGCATGATTGGACTCGTTCTGGTAACCCATGGCCGCCTGGCGGAAGAATTTATCGCCGCCACCGAGCATGTGGTCGGCCCCCAGGAGGATTTGCGGGCGGTTTGCATTGGCCCGGACGATGACATGGACCTGCGCAAAACAGAAATCCAGGAGGCCGTCCAGGAGGTCAACCAGGGCGACGGGGTGATTATCCTGACTGATATGTTCGGCGGAACGCCTTCCAACCTGGCGCTGGCCCTGATGGAAAAGGGCAAGGTGGAGGTTCTGGCCGGGATCAACCTGCCGATGCTTATCAAAATCGCCAGCCTGAGAAAAGACACCCCCCTGGAACAGGCGGTCTCGGAAGCCGCTGAATCCGGCCGCAAATACATCAACGTCGCCTCCAAGGTTTTACAAACCTGATGGTCCTGGAAATGCCCGCAAGCGCCGAAAAGGACGTGATAATTAGTAACAATCGCGGTCTGCATGCCCGCGCCGCCGCCCGGTTTGTTGAAAAAGCACGCCAGTTTTCTTCCAGAATTTCTGTCTCCAAAGACGATTTGCGGGTTTCCGGACGCTCCATCATGGGTCTCCTTCTGCTGGCCGCGGCCAAAGGCGAAACCATCAGGATTAGCGCCAAAGGCAACGATTGCGAGGCCGCTTTGCAGGCCCTGGAAACCCTGGTTGGCAACCGTTTCCGGGAAAAAGACTAGGGTCTGGATACTAAATATAAAGAATAGCTTATATAAAGACTTCTTTATGCTTGCCCCGTCCGCCAGTGACTGATATAAGCCGGACGAAACTGATTCGGCGGCTCTTCTGGCGCTGGATCGGACCAGATAAATTTATAGAAAGTTAGGAAAAAACATGTCTTCCAAAGGTGATTACAAGGTCGCTGACATTGCCCTGGCGGACTGGGGCCAGCGGGAAATCAATATAGCTGAAACCGAAATGCCCGGCCTGATGGCGCTGCGCGAGGAATACCAGGGCAAGCAACCCCTAAAAGGCGCGCGGATAGCCGGGTGCCTTCACATGACCATCCAAACCGCGGTCCTGATCGAAACCCTGATCGACCTGGGGGCGGAAATCCGCTGGTCATCGTGCAACATTTTCTCAACCCAGGATCATGCCGCCGCGGCGATCGCCGTCAAGGACATTCCGGTATTCGCCTGGGAAGGGGAAACCGAAGAGGAATTTAACTGGTGTATCGAGCAAACCATCACCGGCCCGGACGGCTGGACCCCCAACATGATCCTCGATGACGGCGGTGATTTGACCCTGATGATGCACAACAAATTCCCCGAGCTGATGAACCAGGTAAAGGGCATTACGGAAGAAACCACCACCGGGGTGCTGCGCCTTTACCAGATGGAAAAGAAGGGCGCCCTCGGGGCCCCGGCCATCAATGTCAATGATTCGGTGACTAAATCCAAGTTCGACAACCTATATGGGGTGCGCGAAAGTCTGGTCGACGGCATCAAGCGCGCCACCGATGTGATGCTGGCCGGTAAAATAGCCGTGGTGTGCGGTTATGGCGATGTCGGCAAGGGCTGTGCGGCCTCGCTGCGCGGCCAGGGCGCCCGGGTGATGATCACCGAGATCGACCCGATCTGCGCCCTGCAGGCAGCCATGGAAGGCTATCAGGTCACCACCATGGATGAAATTGCCGCCAGCGGCGATATTTTCGTTACCGCCACCGGCAATGTCGATGTCATTACGCTTGAGCACATGCGCGTCATGAAAGACCGGGCGATTGTCTGCAACATCGGCCACTTCGACAGCGAGATCCAGATCAGCGCCCTTGAGAACCTCAAGTGGGAAGAGGTCAAGCCGCAAGTCGACGAGGTGGAATTTCCCGACGGAAAACGCCTGATCATCCTGGCCAAGGGACGGCTGGTGAACCTGGGCTGCGCCACCGGACACCCCAGCTTTGTCATGAGCGCCTCATTCTCAAACCAGGTGATCGCCCAGATCGAACTGTGGCAAAACCATAAAAATTATGACCGCAAGGTCTATACTCTGCCCAAGCACCTGGATGAAAAAGTGGCGCTGCTCCATCTGGAAAGATTGGGTGTAAAGTTGACCCGGCTGAACAAAAAACAGGCCGATTATATCGATGTCAGCGTCAATGGCCCGTTCAAACCGGACCGTTATCGCTACTAGGCCAGCGTCTTTCCTGTTTATGAGACTGCGGTCTGTTTTAAAAAAACAAAAAGCTTGGCTTCCCCGCCCGCGGTAAATTGTGCTACTTTTTCCGCACCGGGGAGAGCCGGCCTGAAACATGCGCCGGATTCCCCGTCCTAAGCCACAGGGACCGGATACTTAGCACATGTTGAAGAAAGCTTTATTTTCCATAATATATCTGACATTCGCTATCGCGCCGGGTAATGCCGCGGCTCAGGAATGGCAGCGGATTTTCGATAAACCGCAACTGACGGCATTCGTATTTCTGGCCGGCCTATTTATTTCCATCAGCATCTGGGCGCTCCTTGAGCGCCAAACCATCGCCCGGCGTTTCCGGAAAATCCTTCAAGCCAAGGCGATCGAGGATGAACTTCTTGATTTCGCCCCGGCCGGCTACCTGATCTTGCGCCAGGGAGGGTTTTGTTATGTTTCCGACCGCCTGCGCGAATGGCTGGGGCTCACCACACCGGTCAGTCACATTGAGGAGCTCAGGGGCAGTGAGGACAGTCCCGGTTTTGATGAGGAAAGTTTCAAAAAACTGAAAAATTACATTGTCCAGATCGCGCGCCGGCGCATCCCGCTTCCCTTGAGGCTGACCCACACCCAGCAGGAAGAGGACCTTTACGTTTTCGGCAAACCGATGCGCGGGGCGGATGCCAAGGATTCGTGTATTCTGATCTGGGTTACGCTCGGCGATGGCGCTTCGCTCAAGGCCCGCGGCCCGGCCGCCACCGGCAAGGGAGGGGAGTTGTTCCAGACCCCGGAAAGTTTCGACATTTATCTTGAGGTGCAGTCCGAAACCCTGAATGGCCTTTCCACCTCGGTTGCCATTTTCGGACCGGACCAGACCTTGCGCTTTTGCAACCAAGCATTCCGGAGTTTGTGGTCATTGCCGGAAAACTGGGCTGAGATTATCCCTAACCACAGCGAGTTTCTCGATAAAATGAGGGAGGAACGCCGGCTCCCGGAACAAGCCGATTTTGCCTCATGGAAAAAGCATAACCTGGCCTATTATTCCGAGCTTAGCGACCCGGTCGAGGAAATGTGGCACCTTCCCGACGGTCGGACCTTAAGGGTGATTACCCAGCCCTACCTGCTCGGCGGCCTGATTGTGTTTTTCGAAGACGTGACCGACAAACTGGATCTGGAGCGCTCCTACAACACCCTGATTGCGGTGCAAAGGGAGACCCTTGACCACCTGAACGAGGGGGTCAGCGTGATCGGAAGCGATGGGCGAATCCGCCTGTACAACCCGAGCTTCGTCAAAATCTGGAACCTGAGGGATGAAGCGCTCAGGACCCAGCCGCATATCAGTAATTTTCTCGATTTTTGCAAAGTATTGCTGTGCCTGGACGAGAAAAAATGGAATGAGCAGAAAAACCAGATTCTGGGGTATATTATCAACCGTGATCAGCGCACCGGGCGCTGGACCCTGACCACTGGCACGGTCCTGCAGTACAACATTGTTCCCCTGCCTGACGGCGCCAGTCTTTTAACCGTTTCAGATGTCTCCGATACGTTGCAGATTGAAAAGGCGCTGCAGGATAAAAACCGTGCGCTTGAGACCGCTGACAAACTGAAAGCGGAATTTGTCACCAGTATCTCGGACGATCTCAGGACGCCGCTTAATTCGATCATCAGTTTCACCGAAATCCTCGACAAGGAGTACTTTGGCCCCCTCAACGACAAGCAAAAAAACTATCTGTCGTGGATTCTTAAATCCTCCCAGCAGGTCAAGAATTTTATCGACGACGTTATGGACCTTGCCGTCATGGAAGCTGGCCAGGTTACCTTGCACACCAAGGAGTTTGACGTCGCAAAGAACCTTCGGGCGGTGATTGAGGAGGTGCGCAAGGACCAGCATGGCAAACATTTCAAGATCAACCTGAAGACCGCCGCGACCACCGGGAAGGTGACCGGGGATGAGCAGCGGCTGCAGCACGCGCTCCTGAATATTCTGGAGGATGCCATCGAACGCATCCCGGCCGGCGCGGCCATCGACATATCCGCACGCGGTACCAAGAACCTGGTGCACATCAGTTTTGTCTTTAAAAATGTCGAAGTTCCGTTGTTTTTACGTGAACAGCTGCCCGGGGACAAAAAACTGGGGAAAAAACCAAAATCGGAAAAAACTAAAATCGGGCTCAGGCTCTCACTGGCGCGCAGCATTTTAAAACTTCACGGCGGCGAGGTGGATTACGACCTCATACCCGACCAGGACAGCACCGTTAAATGTACCATTTCCCGGACTTTCTCCAAAAAAGCAACTGAGGCGAAAACCGGGGAAACCCCGGCAACCAGATAATCCCCGGAAAGCAGGCTATGGAGCAAATGCATTCCCGTATTTTTGAAAACGTCACCCGGGAAGAGCTGGAAAGGCTGGCTCACTTGCTGGCGCCGTTATCGACCAGGGGCGATTTTATTGCCCTGAAAGGGGAGCTGGGCTCCGGAAAAACCACTTTCGCCAGGGCTTACATCCGGACCGCGCTGGGAGAGGCAAACCTGGATGTCCCCAGCCCCACTTATACCCTGATCCAGAATTATCCCGGCAAGGGCGGTTACCCGGAGATCCTGCACGTCGACCTTTACCGCATCGAGCGGCCAGAGGAAATTCGCGAGCTGGGCCTTGAGGACGCAAGCGGCAGCATTGTTCTTTTGGAGTGGCCTGAGCGCCTGGGTAAGAACTTGCCGGAAGAGACCCTGCTGGTGTCGCTTGATTTCAGTTCTGGAGGCAAAACCAGAAACGCCACCCTGAACTTCGGGCCAGGATGGCAAAGGCGGCTGAAAAACCTGCACCTGATCAGAACCGGCGGATAACCATGCGCGAGCAAATCATAAAAGAATTCCTCAAAAAATCGGGGCTGAGCGGCGCCCGCAGCACCCCTCTTGCGGGGGACGCCTCGTTCCGCTCCTACCGGCGCTTGACGCACCACGGCGAAACCCTGGTGTTGATGGATGCCCCACCCGCCCTGGAGGATGTCCGCCCTTTTATGGCAATTGCCGGATACCTGAACGGTTTGGGATTAAATGCGCCGAAAATCCTGGCCCGGGACACCACCCGGGGTCTGCTGGTGCTGGAGGACTTCGGGGATGACAAGTTCAGCAACGTCCTGAACCGGGATCCGGGCATGACCCGGACCCTTTATCAGGCCGCCCTGGAGGTGCTGATACACCTGCACCAGACCCGGCCCCCGGATGCGCTTCCGCTTGAAGGAGAAGCCGGCGTCCCGCTGCCGGAATATAATGAGGCGCTGTTGTTTGAAGAGCTGTTTTTATTCTGCGACTGGTATTTGCCGGCCCTCAAGGGCCGCCAGGAAGCCTCTTGGAGGAAAGACCTGGAAGGACTGTTTGCTCCCCTGTTCAAGCGCCTGAAGGGATCCCCCGAATGTCTGACCCTCAGGGACTATCACGCCGATAACCTGATGTGGCTGCCGGAGCGGGAAGGGGTCGAGAGGGTCGGCCTGCTGGATTTCCAGGATGCTGTCTGCGGCCATCCCGCCTATGACCTGGTCTCGCTTTTGCGGGATTGCCGCAGACCGTATGATGCCGCCCTCGAGAAGGACATGATCACCCGCTACCTGGAGAGATCGGCAAAAGCGGGGCGGCCCTGCGACCATGAGGCTTTCCTGGTCGCTTATGAAATCCTTGGTGCCCAGCGCAACATGAAAATCATTGGAATTTTTACCCGGCTGTGGAAACGGGACGGCAAAGCCGCTTACCCGAAAATGATCCCCCGTGTCTGGTCTTTGCTGGACAAAAACCTGGACCATCCTTTGCTGGCCGGGGTCAGGGACTGGATCGGCCGGGTGGCCGCGAAAGACCGGCGGGGGTTATGACCAGGCCGGGGACAGCAATGATCCTGGCGGCGGGCCTTGGCCTGCGTTCACGCCCGCTGACCAATGACCGGCCAAAAGCAATGATCACTGTCGCGGGCAAGCCGTTGATCGGTCATTTGCTGGACAGGCTGGCTGACGCCGGGGTGGAAAAAATCGTCGTCAATCTCCATTACAAGCCGGAACCCCTGGTCAATTACCTGAAGGGCCACCGGCTGGCTGGAAAAATCATTTTTTCCGATGAGCGGGAGAAAATTCTGGAAACCGGCGGCGGGGTAAAAGCCGCGCTGGGCCATTTTTCAGACGAGCCGTTTTTTGTCGCCAATTGCGATGCTTTTTTCCCCGATCCCGATGAGAACCCTTTTTCAGCCCTGGCCAGGGTTTGGGATGAGGTCTCGATGGCCGCGCTGTTGCTGGTAAAAGAAACCGGCAAGGCGATAGGTTGCGATGGACCGGGAGACTTTTTCCTTGAGGACGATAGCCGGCTGCGGCGGAGCGGCGGGGATAAAGATGCCCCTTACGTTTTCACCGGGGTTCAAATTCTCACTCCCGTCCTGTTTGAGGACCTGGGCGATGCGGTTTTTTCCCTCAATAAAATCTACGACCGGGCACTGTCACAAGAGGCCCTGTTCGGGACGCCTTACGAAAGGGCCTGGCTGCATATGGGAACCCCGGAGATGGTGGAACAAGCGGAGGGTTTTCACCGCCAATGACCACCCTGTTCAAAAAGGGAAGCAACGTTTTTACCGTCCCCGCCGGGACGCCGTTTATTCCTGCGTTGCTGGACGGGTTGGAATACCTTCAAAACGACCAGAATATAGCAATTGAAGATATTACAGTTTTTTTCCCCAACCAGCGCGCGATCCAAACTTTCAAACGGCATATTCTTGACCGCAACAAAGGCCGCGCCACACTGTTGCCTACCTTAAAAGCCCTGCGTGACCTGGATGAGGAGGACCTGACCTTCGCCAGCTTGGTCCATCTGGAAGAAGACCTCAATCTCAGACCGGCGATAAAAGATCTAAGGCGGCGTTTTCTGTTGCAGGAGGAATTAAAAAACCTCCCCGGGATAGCCAGCCTCGGCCCCCTTTCCACCCAACAGCGCCTGCTGCTGGCGGGGGAACTGGCGAAACTGCTGGACCAGATGCAAAACCAGGGAACGGATTTCCAGGACCTTGAAAACCTGGAGATGGAAAAGGAGCTGGCGGAGCATTGGCAGGGGGTTCTGGCCTTCCTCGGCGCCATCACCAGAAAATGGCCCAAAGTTCTGGAACAAAAAGGCCTGATAGACCCGGTCCAGCGGCGCACCGTGCTGATCGAAAAACTGGTTGAAACCTGGAAAAAAAGCCCGCCCGAAGGCCCGGTGATCGCCGCCGGCAGCACCGGGTCGGTACCAATAGTCCGGCGGCTGTTGAAAGCCATATCGGCGCTGCCCCGGGGGGCGGTGATTTTTCCCGGCTTTGACCGGAAAATGGAGCTGGAGGCATGGCAGGCCCTGGATGAAACCCATCCCCAGTTCATGATGAAGCAAACCCTGGCGGAATTTAACCTTCCCCGCGCAAAAGTCAGGATCTGGCCGTTCCCGGAAAAGAATGACGCCAGCCCCTTAAAGGCGCGGCTGGATTTCATACGCGAGGCGATGCTGCCTGCCGTCACGACCGGGCGCTGGCACTTGAGAACAGCCGACCCGAAAAAATTAAAAAGTATCATCCGGGGACTGGACATCATCGATTGCCCGACCCCGCGGGAAGAAGCCGGGGTGATCGCCCTGGTCATGCGCCATGCCCTGGAGGACAAGGACAAAAGAGCGGCGCTGGTCACCCCTGACCGGGCGCTGGCCAGACGGGTCAAGGCGGAACTGAGGCGCTGGGATATCGAGGTCGATGACAGCGCCGGAACCCCGCTGCTGCTGACCCCGCCGGGAATCTTTTTTTCGCTTTGCCTGAATATGGTGGCGGAAAAATTCGCACCGGTGCCAACCCTGGCGCTTTTAAAGCATCCGCTTGCGCGCTCGGGAATGACGCGTGAAAAACTCAGGCGCCTGGCCCGCGCCCTTGATAGTAAACCCTTGCGCGGAACCAGGCCGGCGGCCGGCATAAGGGGTCTGATGGCGGCGGTCGAGGCGGAAAAAAACCTTCCCAATAAAACCGGGTTGAAGGCCTTTCTTAAAACCTTGCGAAAAACCACCGGCAAGCTGGACGCCCTGGCGCACAGGAAAAAAGTCTCCTTTGCCAGCCTGCTCAACGCCCATATCCAGATGGCAATTGACCTCTCCAGCGATAATCAGGGCGAGGTAACGTTGTGGCGCGGCGAAAAGGGCCGCCAGTTTGCGGATTTTTTATCCGAATTACAGGGCCAGGCAGGCGCCCTTGGCGAGGTTGCGGGCAGTGAATATCCAGCCTTGATTGAAGCGCTGTTGCAGGAAAAAGTGGTGAAACCCCATTTGCAAACCCACCCCCGGCTGGCCATCCTGGGTACCCTGGAAGCGCGCCTGCAAAGCCCTGACCTGGTCATTCTGGGTGGGCTCAACGAAGGCAGTTGGCCGCCGGAGCCGGCCGCCGACCCATGGATGAGCCGTGAAATGAGAAAGCAAATCGGCCTGCCCACCCCGGACCAGCGGGTCGGGCAATCGGCGCATGATTTTTACATGGCGTTTGGCGCCCCCGAAGTGGTCCTGACGCGGGCGGGAAAAGTGGGCGGCAGCCCGGCCACCGCCAGCCGATGGCTGCAACGCATGACCGCGCTGCTGGGCCAGCCGGAGCTGACACGGGGAAGCAAAACCTGGCTTTCCCTGTACTTCTCGCTGGACCTTTCAGAGACCCAGATAGAGATTGAACCGCCCCGGCCAAGGCCAAACCTCGGCTTAAGACCGCGCAAGTTGTCGGTGACCAATATCGAGCTTTTAATGCGCGACCCCTATGCGGTTTTCGCCAAGCATATATTAAAGCTGAAACCCCTGGATGACCTGGAAGCCGACCCCAGCGCCGCCGACAAGGGCATCATCCTGCATAAAATTTTCGAGCTCTTCATGAAGAAGGTGCAAACGCCCCTGCCGGATGATGCTCTTGATATATTGCTGGAGGAAGGACAGCGCATTTTCGACAAAAAGGCGCTCAGCCGGCCGATGGTCAAGGTGTTCTGGTGGCCGCGCTTTGTCCAGGTGGCCGAGGAATTTATTCAGCAACAGCGCCGCCGTGAGCAAACCCATAAAACCCTGGCGACAGAAGTGACCGGCGCTTTCAAGCTCAAGGATACACAAAAACCTTTTACCGTCACCGCCAAGGCCGACCGGATAGACCGGCTGGCGGAGGAAGGCCGGGCGGTCATTATCGATTACAAAACCGGGCGAACCGCGACCAGGGCGGAGGTTCAAACCGGACGCAAACCACAGCTGGCGCTGGAAGGGGTGATGGCCCTTGAGGGAGGGTTCAAGGACATTCCGGCAATGACCGTTTCAACCCTGGAATACTGGAAAATGGGAGCCGCGGCCAAACCTTTGCAAATTGGCTTCCCCAAGATTGACATCGCCGCCGCCATTGAAGAGGCGCGGGCCGGCATCAGCGCCCTGGTCAATTATTTTGACGATCAAACCAGCCCCTATCTCGCCACCCCGGACCCGGACTTCTCCTCTTACGGCGAGTACGACCTGCTGGCCCGGACCGCGGAATGGCAAAACCGCCTGAAAGACAGCAGCAAAGGGGCCAAGAGATGAGCTTTGGGCTTACCAAAGACCAGATATTCGCCGCCCGGCCGGACCTCAATGTCTGGGTCGAGGCCTCGGCCGGAACCGGAAAGACCCACGTTCTGACCGCCCGGGTGCTGCGCATGATGGTCCGGGGCACCCCGCCCGGCCATATCCTTGGCCTGACCTACACCAAGGCGGCGGCGGCCGAGATGGCCGCCAGGGTCTATAAAATCCTTGGCCAATGGGCGATGATCCGGGAAGCGGAGCTGGCCGCTGAGATTTTCAAATCCACCGGAGAAAAGGCGTCGGATCAAGCCCTGCAACGCGCCCGCACCCTGTTCGCCACAGTGCTGGACATCCCCGGGGGCCTGAAAATCCAGACCATCCATTCCTTTTGCCAGTCGCTTTTGAAGCGCTTTCCGCTGGAAGCGGGCCTGCCCCCCCACTTTGCCGTGATGGAAGAGCGAACCTCGGGGGAATACCTGAAACAGGCCATGGATGAGGTCATGCTGGCGGCCACCGAAGGGGGTGACGCCAGCCTGAAAGAAGCCTTCGACCATATCGCCACCCGGGAAGCGGAAAGCGGTTTCGAAGGGCTGGTCGGCTCTTTCCTTGGCAAACGCCGGAAAGTATTGAAGCTGCTGCAAATCTATTCCGGAATAGAGGGACTGATCAGCGCCACTTACCGGGCGCTGGGGGTTGATAAAAATATGACCCATGAAGGTCTGATTGAGGCAGCGGTACGGGACCCCGGCTTCGATGAAAAGGGGCTGGAACGTCTGTTCAAGATCATTTTGGAGGGGTCGGCCAAAGAGAAAACCAATGCCAAATATATGGCCCCCTTCTTTGCCGATAAAAAAAATCGGCGCGCGCATTTTGAAACTTACTGCAAGGCCTTTTTCAAGCAAGATGGTGAGGTCAGAAAACCATTTTTTGTCAACGCCACGCTGGACGAGCATCCGGACTTGCCAGAGATATTTCTGGCGGAACAGAAACGGCTGGCCGGGGTTCGCGAACGCCTCTTTTTGCTCGAGGCCGCACAAGACACATCGGCCCTGATCCGCCTCGGCAGCACAATCCTGGCCCGCTACCAGAAAGCCAAGGAGGCCCACGGCCTGCTCGATTATGATGACCTGATTTTGAAAACCTCGAGCCTGCTGGAGCGGGAGGGGATTACGCCCTGGATACTCTACAAGCTGGATGGCGGCATCGATCATATCCTGGTCGATGAAGCCCAGGACACCAACCAGATCCAGTGGCAGCTGGTGGAAGCCCTGAGCGATGAATTTTTCTCGGGGCTGGGCGGCCGGGAAGGTTTGCTCAGGACTGTTTTCGCGGTCGGCGACCTGAAGCAATCGATCTACCGCTTCCAGGGCGCTGAACCGAAGGCGTTTGAAGAGGCCAAAGTCCGGCTGGCCAAAAAGGCGCGTGACGCCGGCCTGGCGCTGGAGGATTGCGTGCTCAACACTTCATATCGGTCGACCGGGGCGGTCCTGAAGGCGGTTGACGCGGTCTTTCTTCACCCCGGGACCAGAAACGGCATTGTCCGCGGGGACCAGGCCGTGACCCACCTCGCTCACCGGCTGGGCCAGCATGGCCTGATAGAAGTCTGGCCGCCGGAACGTCCCGGGGTTAAAGACACCCCAAAGCCCGGCTGGCGGCTTCCCAATGAGCAAAAATTCGTGCACACGCCGGCGGCCCGCCTGGCGGAAAAGATCGCCGGCCATATCGAGCAGATGATCAAAGGGAAAGAACACCTGAAATCCCGCGGGCGGGCGGTGCGTTATGGCGATTTCCTGGTGCTGGTCGAAACCCGGGACGATTTCATGGACCATCTGATCCGCGAGCTGAAGGGGCGCAAAATCCCGGTCGCCGGCAGCGACCGGATGGTGCTGGCGGACCAGCTGGCGATCCAGGACCTGGCCGCCCTGGCCGGTTTCACCCTGCTACCGGGGGATGATTATAACCTGGCCTGTGTGCTCAAGGGGCCGCTGTTGAATTTTGATGATGACGATTTGCTGGCCCTGGCGCCAGGCCGCTCGGGCTCTTTGTGGCGGGCCCTGGAAGACCAGGCCAAAACCAGTCCCAAATACCGCCCGGCGGTGACATTTCTGAAGACGCTTCTAGCGATGCTGGGCGGGGAAACGCCGTTTGATTTCTTTTCCCGGGTACTCGGCCCCCTGAAGGGCCGGAAGCGGTTGGTCCGGCGCCTGGGATTTGAGGTGAACGATCCGCTGGATGAGTTTTTGTCGCTGGCGCTGGAGTTTGAGCAAAACCACACGCCCTCCCTGCAGGGGTTCCTGAAATGGTTCGGGGCCGGCAAAACCAAGATCAAGCGTGATATGGAGCGCGGCAAAAACGAAGTGCGGATCATGACCATTCATGGCGCCAAGGGGCTGGAGGCCCCGGTTGTGTACTTGCCCGACACCTTCAAGGTGGCCAGAAAGCGGCGCACCGACCTGCTTGAGATTCCTCCCCGTTTTCAAGTCCCGGGCGGCGGCGAATACCTGCTGGTGTGGGCCAGGGCCAAGGAAATGCATGCCGGACCCTGCAAAATCGCCAGGGAGGTCTTTCTTGATGAAGAGCGGGCGGAGCATAACCGGCTCTTGTATGTCGCCCTGACCCGGGCCGAGGATCGCCTTTATATTTGCGGCTGGACCGGCATATCCACGCCCAAGGATGCGACCTGGTACGGCTGTATCCGGGAAGCGCTGGAAGACCTGGAGGGGGTTGAAAAAATCGATACCGGCGGCGAGCTGGCGCTGCTCCGTCTGGAAAGCCCGCAAACCGCCCGGCCCAAACCGGATGATAAAAAAATGCCGGGCCGGGCCGAGGCGATTTCCCTGCCCGCCTGGGCCACCAGCGCTCCCAAAAAAGAGGCCGGGATGGGAACCCTGGTGCGGCCGTCCCGCCAGCATGAACAGGAGATTGCCTTTTCGCTTGCCCATAATGGGGAAGCTGAGCGGGCCAGGGCGCGGGGCAATATAATCCACAAACTGCTGGAGGTTTTGCCCGGATTGCCGGCGGAAAAGCGGGAAGGCAGCGCCCGCGCCTATCTCGCCCAGAAAGACAAGGCCCTGACCCGCAAGCAACAGGATGACATCTGGAATAAAGTAAAAGGGGTGTTGGAGCATCCCGAATACAGTTTTATTTTCGGCCCCGGCAGCCGCGGGGAGGTGGCTTTAGCCGGGACCATTGAAGGAAATTTTATCTCCGCCCAGATTGACCGGCTGGTGGTGGAAAAGGATCGGATTACCCTGGTCGATTACAAATCAGACCGCCGGGTTCCCGAAACTGTAGCGGCCGCGCCGAGGGAATACCTTCAGCAAATCGGCCTTTACCGGGAGCTTCTGAAAGACCTCTACCCAGGGCGCGAGATCCGGGCGGCGCTGCTGTGGACCGAGGATTGCACCTGGATGATTGTTCCTGAACAAATCATAAAAAAGTGAAGCTATTGACGAACCACTAACCAGTTCCTAAATATTGAAAACCAGCCGCGGCCAGAGGCCGGATAAAAATAGAAAGGGTGCCCCCCATGGCAATTATCAAGGTTACCGACGAAAGCTTCGAGGCCGACGTCCTGAAATCGGAAAAACCCGTCCTGGTGGATTACTGGGCGGAATGGTGCGGCCCGTGCCGCCAGATCGCGCCAGCGCTGGAGGAAGTGGCCTCCGAGATGGACAGCATCACTATCGCCAAAATGAATATCGACGAAAATCCTGAAACCCCGTCCGGGATGGGGGTGCGCGGCATCCCGACCCTGATGATTTTCAAGGGCGGTGAACTGGTCGGCACCAAAGTAGGCGTGCAAAGCAAAAGTCAGTTGTTAAACTGGATCGGCGCGACCGTCGGTTAATTTGAATTTTCCGGAAAATAAACCAGCGCCCCTCCGGGGGCGTTTTTTTTCAGGAGACTGAATACCCAATATCCCGCAGCACCTGGCCGGCCAGGTAGAGCGATCCGGTGATCAGGATTTGCGGTGCCGGCTCTTTTGCCCTGGCTGAAATTTTTTTCAGGGCGCCATTGACGTTTCCGGCTTTAGTTGTCTCAAATCCCAGCCCCCTGGCGGCCCGGCACAATTGTTCCGGGGCGGCACCTTTGTCCTTGCCCGGCACCGGGACCGCAGTGAAGAAATCAAACAGCGGCGCCAGCAGCGTTAAAAACCCTTCCCTATCCTTGCTCTCCATCATGCCGGCAATCAAAAAGCGCGGCCGTTCCCGGTCCAGGACCCCGGGCAAAAGCTTCGCCAGCGCCCGGCTGGCCAGCGGGTTGTGCCCGCCATCGAGCCATATCTCCGTACCCTTGGGGAAAGAGATGGAAAAATCCTCGGTCCGCAGTTTCTGAAAGCGCGCCGGCCAGGAGGTGGTCCGCACCCCTTGCCGAATCGCCGCCCCGGACACCTTGAAAGCACTCTGGGCAAAAAGCGCGGCCACCGCCAAAGCGGCATTGTGCGCCTGGTGTTCCCCGGCAAGAGCAGGCCGGGGCAGGGTTATGCTTTTTCCAAAGCCAGAAAATTCCAAGCCGTCAAGGCGCCAGTTACGGCCCTCCAGGAGTAATGGCGCGCCAACCTTCCTGGCCTGATTTTCAATCACCGCCAGGGCCCCGGCTTGCTGGGCGGCGGCCACCAGCGGCACCCCCGCCTTGGCGATCCCGGCCTTTTCCCGGGCGACCGATTTCAGATCATCCCCGAGGAACACCGCATGGTCGAGACCGACCGGGGTGATAATCGTCACCAGCGGCTTTTCGATTACATTGGTAGCGTCCAGCCGCCCGCCGAGACCCACTTCCAGGAGACACACATCAGCAGGAGTTTCGGAAAACGCCAGGAAGGCGGCGGCGGTGGTCACTTCGAAAAAGGTAATCGGCTGGCCATTATTGGCGGCCTCGACCCGGCCCAGAATATCCACCAGATTATCTTCCCCGATCAAGTTACCGGCAATCCGGATCCGTTCGCGGAACGAAACCAGATGGGGCGAGGTATAGACATGAACCCTGAGACCGGCGGCCTCCAGGATGGCCCTCAGAAAAGCCACCACCGATCCCTTGCCGTTGGTCCCGGCGACATGAATAATCGCGGGCAGTTTCCGCTCCGGGTTTGCCAAATGTTTCAGCAACCGCTCAAGGCGGCCCAATGATAAGTCAATTTTCAGAGGAAAGAATTGATAAAGCCGTGACAGCGCCTGATCCAGCCGGGTTTCACCGGAAGGTTTTGTCCGGGGCATCGCTTTTTGAATTACCCGGCGGCGCGGGCGCGGAGCTTGGGCGGGGCGCCATCGCGGCTGACCAGCGACAGGATGCGAACCAGGGTATCGCGCAGGTCCCTGCGGTGAACCACCATATCGAGCATACCGTGATCGAAAAGGTATTCAGAGCGCTGGAACCCTTCAGGCAATTTTTCACGGATGGTGCTTTCAATCACCCGGGGGCCGGCAAAGCCGATCAGCGCGCCAGGTTCGGCCAGCTGGATGTCCCCCAGCATGGCATAGGAGGCGGTCACTCCGCCGGTGGTAGGATCGGTCAGGACGACAATATAGGGAAGGCCGGCCTCGTGCAGCATCCCGATCGCGACCGTGGTCCGGGGCATCTGCATCAGGGACAGTATCCCCTCCTGCATGCGGGCGCCGCCGGCCGAGGTGAAGATGATAAACGGTGCGTTTTTTTCAAGCGCGGTGTTGACCGCACCAATAAAGGCATCGCCCACCGCCACTCCCATCGAGCCCGCCATGAAGAAAAAGTTCTGGACCGCGATCACCGCCAGAGCGCCGCCCAGGCGCCCGAACGCCGCCTGCAGGGCATCCTGGTCGCCGGTCCTGGCGCGGGCCTCCTTGAGGCGGTCGGGGTATTTCTTTTTGTCCCTGAATTTCAGCGGATCATCCTTTACCGGCGGGTTGGAAATGCGCTGGTACTTTTTGTCGTCGAACAGCATATCAAACCGGTCAACGGGACCGATCCGGCCGTGATGGCCGCACTTGGCGCAAACCGAAAGATTGGCGACATATTCCTTAAAAAAAATCAGGTGGCCGCAGCCATCGCACTTGTGCCACAGGTTGTCGGGCGTGTCCGAGCGCCTCAACACCGCGCTCAGTTTCGGTTTTACGTAATTAGTCAGCCAGTTCATGGTCTTGTCCTTGCCTGTTTGGCCCCGAAGGCGGGCTCCCTGTTTATCAGCTTTTTAATCCTGCGCCAAGCTTGCAGCGATTTCGCGGGCCGCGGCAGCCGGATCAGGGGCGCCGGTTATCGGCCGCCCGATGACCAAAAAGTCCGCCCCCAGGTCGCTTGCCTGCTTCGGGGTCATGACCCGTTTCTGGTCTCCCTTGCCGGCGCCCTCGGGGCGGATGCCGGCCACAACAAGCGTCAATCCGGGGCCAAATTCCTTCCTGAGGCGAGCAATCTCAAAGGGCGAACAGACAACCCCGCCAAGCCCGCATTCAAGCGCAAGGCCGGTCAGTTTTTCCACCTGGTCGCCCGGGGTTGCGTACACTCCGGTTTTTTTCAGGTCTTCCTGATCGAGGCTGGTCATAACCGTAACGCCAAGCAGCAGCGGCGGATTATCCCAATCCTTTGCCGCTGCGGCGGCGGCTTGCATCATGGCCGGGCCGCCCGCGGTGTGAATGGTCAGCAATGCCGGGTTTAAAGGCTTAAGCGCCCGGACCGCGGCGGCGACAGTGTTTGGTATATCGTGGAGTTTCAAATCGAGGAACAGCGGCAGGCCGCATTCGGAAACCCTCATCACTCCCGCCGGGCCTTGCGCCGCATAAAATTCCAGGCCGGCTTTCAGCCCCCCTACCGAACCTTTAAGGGTGTCGGCCAATTCCAGGGCGCGATCCAGATCAGGCGTGTCCAGCGCGCAAAATATTTTATCCTTATGGGGTGTGGTCATAAAGCCTCCGGGACAGACTTAATGAGCCTGATTCCGTTTGGCAAGTTTTCTTGTCTGGCCCGGGGAACTTTCGATGTAATCCTTTTGCTCGACCTTGGGCGGCTTTTTATCCAGTTCGCTTTCCAGGGTGTCAATTTCCTTTGATTGCTTGTCGGCCTCTTTTTTGGCGCCGCGCATGTCCACATAATGGCGTACCCCCTTGAACGCCAGCAGAATGCCCGCCAGAAAAAGACCGACAAATATTCCGGCGAAAAAAACAAAAAACAAAGGCACCTCTGATATCTCTATGGGAAATGGCCACAAGCTGACGGTTACCGGTTCCCGGTTGGCGACGGAGATAATCACCAACAGGATTGAAAGCAGGATCAGCGGTACCGATTTAAACGTTTTCATCCCTTGCCCTAGTGTGGTTGAGGTTCAGCGAACATGTCTTGATAAGAAAGTAACGCCAAATCAGGCGGGGTGCGAGTAAAAACGTTTATTTTCCGTTCAACCGTTCACGCAGGTCTTTTCCGGTTTTGAAGTGCGGGGTATATTTTACCTCAACCTGAACCGCCTCCCCGGTTTTGGGATTGCGCCCCACCCGGGCTTCGCGCTTTTTGACCGAAAAGGCGCCAAAGCCTCTGAGCTCGACCCGCTCACCCCGGGCCAGGGCGTCGGTTATGGAATCAAAAAAGGTGCTGACGATGCGCTCAACATCCCGCTGATAGAGATGCGGGTTGTCCTTTGCGAGTTTTGCGATGAGTTCCGACTTAATCATAATTCTATTTGCAAATAATAGCGTTTGCGCCAGGTACCCCCCTTGATGGAACTTTCGGAAACCAAAACCTGCCAAAGCCGGACCCCCCCGTCAAGGGTTAGCAAGGCCAATTTTGTTTTTTTTATCAATATGTTGCAAGAAAATCGCTTATTCCGGAAAAAACCGTAAAAAAACCGGGAGCGGGTGTTTTAAAAACCCGTCCCCCGGCCTGAATTTTTAAAATTCCGGTTTATTTTTTCTTTGAGTCTTTTTCTTTAGCCGCCTTTTTGGCCGGGGCTTTTTTGGCCGGAGCTTTTTTGGCGGCCGGCTTGGCTGCTTTTTTCTCAGGGGCTTTCTTGGCCGGAGCTTTTTTGGCGGCCGGCTTGGCTTCCTTTTTCTCAGGGGCCTTCTTGGCCGGGGCTTTTTTAGCTTCAGGTTTTTCCTGGCTTTTAGCGGCGGCCTTTTTTGCCGGCGCCTTTTTAGCGGGGCCTTTTTTGGCTTCGGTATCAGCGGCCTTGGCCTTGCTTTCCTTCAGGGCCGCGCCAAGGATATCGCCGAGCGAGGCGCCGCTGTCGGAGGAGCCGTATTGGGCAACCGCCTGTTTTTCTTCCTTGATCTCAAGAGCCTTGATCGAAAGGCTGATCTTGCGTTTGCTCTTGTCGACGTTTGAGACCACGGCATCAACCTTTTCGCCGACCGCGAATCGCTCGGGCCGCTGGTCGTTGCGATCCCGGGACAGATCCGATTTCCGGATAAAACCGTGGAGACCGGTATCACCGATAACCAGTTCGATCCCGCCATTGTTGACCTGAGAGACGGTGCCGGTGATCACAGCGCCCTTCTTCTTGGCAAACAGCGAGAACGGATCTCCCTTGAGCTGCTTGACGCCAAGGCTAATACGCTCTTTCTCCGAATCAACGTCGAGAATGATGGCTTTGACGGTTTCACCCTTCTTGTATTCGGCGATCGCCTCGGAACCGGAGCGGTTCCAGTCGAGGTCCGAGAGATGAACCATGCCGTCGAGATTTTCATCCAGTCCGATAAAGAGCCCGAACTCGGTGATGTTCTTGACCGTTCCCTCAATGGTGTCGCCAACCTTGAAATTCTTGGAAAATGAATCCCACGGGTTTTCCATGCACTGTTTCAGGCCGAGCGAAATACGCCGTTTTTCCGGACTGATATCAAGCACCATAACCTCCACTTCCTGAGAGGTGGACAGGATCTTGCCCGGGTGGATATTTTTCTTGGTCCAGGACATCTCAGATATGTGGACCAGGCCTTCGATGCCGCTGTCCAGCTCAATAAAGGCGCCGTAATCGGTAATATTGGTGACCACCCCCTTGACCTTGGTTTTCAGCGGATATTTTTTCTCAACCTCCTGCCACGGGTCATCCAACAGCTGTTTGATGCCAAGACTGATGCGCTGGGTTTCCGGATTGATGCGGATGATCTTGACATCAATGGTATCGCCCACCTTCATAATCTCCGACGGGTGGCCCAAGCGGCTCCACGCCATGTCGGTCAGGTGAAGCAGACCATCAACGCCGCCCAGGTCAATAAACGCTCCGTAATCGGTGATGTTCTTGACCACCCCGGGGAGGACCTGGTCTTCCTTCATGTTTTTCATCAGCTCGGAACGCTGTTCAGCGCGCTCTTCCTCCAGCAACGCCCGCCTGGAGACGACAATATTGCCGCGCTTGCGATCCATTTTCAGAATCTGGAAATCCAGCGGCACATTCATCATGGAATTGGTATCCCTCAAGGGCCGGACATCCAGCTGGCTGCCGGGCAGGAACGCAACCGCGCCCGACAGGTCAACGGTAAACCCGCCCTTGACCCGGCCGAAGATAACCCCTTCAACCACTTTTTCCTGATTGTAGGCTTCTTCCAGCTGTACCCAGGCTTCCTCGCGGCGCGCTTTTTCACGCGACAGCACGGCTTCGCCTTGAGCATTTTCCAGACGCACAACGAAAACATCGATGGTATCCCCGACCTGGACCTCGGGGTCCGCCCCGGGAGCGGCAAACTCGTGCAAGGGTATGCGCCCTTCAGACTTCAGGCCGACGTCAATCAGGGCAAAATCACTGCCAACCGAGACCACGGTTCCCTTGACCACGCGGCCTTCAAATTTCTCGTCTTCTTTATGAACTTCCTTAAGGAGCGCTTCAAAATCCTCCCGGGATGGGGAGTATTGTTTTTCTAGTGACATGTGTTTTTTTTACCTATAAAAAAATTTCTGGCCAGCTGGTTGGTTCCAGCGGTCTTCCCCAAAGGTTTACCCTTTAGGGCCAGAGGTTTCGTTAAGGCGCACATAACGCGCTGTGCGCCCGGTTATATTTTTCCAAACAGACCGGCTGCTTCAAGAATCATGCAGGCCTTTTTGAATGCGCTGTCTATATCCAAATTTGTCGTATCAAGCAAGTGTGCATCTTGGGCCGGCCGCAAAGGAGAGATTTTCCGGGCTTCGTCCCGGGTATCGCGGAGGCGGACGGAACTGAGAATAGCTTCAGGATCCGCCGGTAATCCGCGCTCTTCCAGTTCGAGGATTCGGCGTTTCACCCTGACCGCCGGACTGGCGGTGATAAATATCTTCAGATCGGCATCGGGACAGACCACGGTTCCGATATCACGCCCATCAATGATCGCCCCCTTCAGGCCGCCCGGGGGGGTTTTGGCAAAATTTCTCTGGAACGCCAGCAATTCTGAACGAACCTTTGGAATGGCGGCAACCAATGAAGCCGCCTCGCCAATTTTTTCCGCGCGCAAGCGGGGATCATCCAGGGTTCTGAAATCCAGGTTCCGGGCCGCCAGGGCGGCCGCTCCGGCATCCCTGGGATCAGCGTCCGCTTCCAGAACCTCAAGCGCCACTGCCCGGTAGAGCGATCCGGTATCAAGATAAGCAAACCCCAAGTGACTGGCCAGGCGGCGCGCCAGTGTCCCCTTGCCGGAAGCGGACGGCCCATCAATTGCAATAATCATTCAAACGTTTCCTCAATATTGGCCCCAAGGCGGTGCATCAGCTTAGCAAAGCCGGGGAAGCTTGTGGATATGCTTTCTGTACCTTTTATTGTAACCGGCTTATCCGCCCGGAGACCAAGAACGGCAAAGGCCATGGCAATGCGGTGATCACCGGAGGCATCAATCACTGCGCCCCCTGGAACCTTCCCGGCCCGCCCGCTAATCGCCAGGCCGTCGTCAAATTCCTTCACCTCGACCCCGCAGGCCTCAAGGCCTTTGGCCATTTGCCGCAACCGGTCGCTTTCCTTCAGGCGCAATTCGGCCAGCCCGCGGAAACTGCTCACGCCGTCCGCCAAAGCGGCAAGAACGAACAGGGCCGGGAATTCATCGATCATCCGGGCGGCCATGGCGGGGTCGGTATCGACGGCTGATAACTGAGTATAATTCACGGCCAGGCCGCCATAAGGTTCCGCCGCCTTGGCACTGTCTTCGCTAACCCTGATGTCCGCCCCCATTTGTCCCAAAACATCAAGCAAACCGGTGCGCAGGGGATTAAGGCCGACCCCCTTAATCTCAAGCCGGCTGCCCGGGACCATCAAAGTTGCCGCCAGAACAAAGGCGGCGGCGGAAAAATCGCCGGGGATGGCAATATCGGCGGCCTTCAATTCCCGGAGCCCTTTCACGGTAATAGCCGCCCCGCCTCCCGGCAATGTTTCCTTTTTTACCGGAACGCCAAACTGGGCCAACAGGCGCTCGGTATGGTCGCGGGTCGGGGTTTCCTCGATCACGCAGGTTTCTCCCGGAATATTCAGGCCGGCCAGCAGCAGGGCCGATTTGACCTGCGCCGAAGCGACCGGAAGGCGGTAAGTAATAGCAACCGGCTCAGCCGCCCCGGTTAGCGTCAAGGGCAGCGCCGCGGCATCTTTTGGAAATACTTTCGCTCCCATTTCGAGCAGCGGTTTCAAGATCCGTCCCATCGGGCGTTTCTTCAGTGATTCGTCGCCGGTCAGTGAAACTTCTATCGGCTGGGTCGCCAGCGCCCCGATCATCAGCCGCGCCCCGGTTCCCGAATTGCCGAAATCGAGAACGCCCTCAGGCGCCCTGAAAGCGCCCAAACCGTGTCCCTTTATGACCCAATCCTGCCCTTTTTTGTCACAAATTACCCCCAACAACCTCAGCGCTCCTATGGTATTCAGGACATCTTCCGCCTCCGAAAGACCCTTGATCCGGCTCTTTCCCGTGGCCAGCGCAGACAAAATCAAAGCCCGGTGTGAAATGGATTTATCACCGGGGAGGTGAGCCACACCCTTTAATGCCGCGCTTGATTTGGAAACAATTGTCGCCATTCGGGTCTTTCTCTGGTTGAAGGCGGACGGTAAAATTTAACAATCGAATGTTTTAGGTTTTGACAGAAGCCGAACTTCATGGCAAGGGAAGCCCCGAACCGAAATATATCAAAGATTCTCTAGCAAGGAGCAGCGCGTGGTAAAAGAAAAATGGGGAACCAAACGGACCTGTCCGAAATGCGGCACCCGGTTTTATGATCTGGGGAAAGAAAATCCTGTGGTGTGCATCGACTGCGCCAACGAATGGGTGCCCGAGCCGATCCTGAAAAGCCGCCAGCCGCAGCAGCTGGAGGAAATTAAAAAGCCTGAACCCACAGAAAAAGCTGAAGACAAGGCTGAAGACAAGGCTGAAGACAAGGCTGAAGACAAGGATGAGAAGGATGAGGCGGAAGAAATCCTCAAAGTCGAAGAGGGTGGCAACACCAACCCGGATAACGATCTTGACCTGGATGACGGATCGGACGTACCAGATGTCATCCAAAAGCCCAAATCTCCGGAAGAGGGCAGCTAGAATTTCATTGGGGCCATAGCTCAGCTGGGAGAGCGCTACACTGGCAGTGTAGAGGTCGGCGGTTCGAGCCCGCCTGGCTCCACCAGTCTTCGCCTTTCGGGCTTCGGGTGGCAGGCCACCCGGAACCGAAAATCGGGGGAAGGTGGATTGGTTCCCCTTTAAATTTTTAATCCCCCGTACTCAGCATTTCAGTGAACGCCGCCTTGGGTTCGGGGTAGGTGGCCGGGAACGGCCATAAAGTGAACATTTTTTCTTTATACCATTCATTTCCAGTTCAGATTGAGAGTTATATGATTTGGGGAACAATTAAAAACCAGTTGAGGTAGATATGTTGAAAACCCCCCTGAAGATCCTGCTGGCCGCCAGCATCGCCCTGCCCGCCTTCCTGGCGGCGGACCTGGCCCAGGCCGGCAATAATAAGCACAATCGCCATCACAACAGCCACAATTACAGCAAGCATTATGGCGGCTATAATTACGGCAAGCATTATGGCGGCTATAATTACAGCAACCGTCATTACAGCCATAATTATTATCCCAGTTACACTTACGGCGGATACTATTACGGCGGTCACTATGGGCACGGTGGCAAGGCGGGGGCTTATGCCGGGCTGGCAATTCTCGGCGCCACCCTTGGCTATATGCTGCACAAATCCTCCAAGGATAATTATCGTGGCGGGCGCCCGGGCGGCTATTACGCCCCGCCACCGCAACAGCCCCAAAGCTATGCCCCCACCCAGCAAGGCAATTTTGATTTCAGCCAGTGCCGGGAAACCCGGGATTATGAAACCACCATTATTGTCGACGGGCAGGAGCAGCTGGCCTATGGCACAGCCTGCCTGAGGGCGGACGGCAACTGGGTCGCCGGCCCGATGAGGATCGGCGACTAGAGATTTTAAAGATACTCCAGCTAAAAAAGGGCGCTTGCTGAGCGCCCTTTTTTTTCAGACTTCAGGTTTTTATGGCCAGATGACCAGACAATCGAGACCAGCCTGTTGAAGTTCCAGACATTTTAAATCGGCTCCGGCCCTATCCATAAAGGGCCCTATCCGCAAGCGGTAATATATGCCCCGCCCGGAGCCCAGGTCATAGCGGATTATCCTTTTCTCAAAACCCTCAAACAGGCCCGGGTAAGCCTGGGATACCTCCAGCCAGTGGGCTTGGGCGTTTTCAGGCTTGCGGAAAGAGGTCAGCTGGACGCTCCAGTCCGGTGAAAAATTGTTTTCACTCACCAGCGGTGACAAAGGATCACCCAGATCGTAGGAGTCTGCGGGAATAATTTCCGGCGTGGCGGGGGCGGTTTCCTCAATCAAATCATTCAGCGCTTCACGGGTTTCAGAAAAGCCATCCGCATGTTCCCCGAGGGCCTCATCTTCAATCGTCTCTGGGATCAAAATTTCAGCGCCCTGGCCCGACAGTTCAGGAACCGGTTGCAATGGGGGGCCTGGCCCGGTTTGGTCATTCACAGCGGCCTCGGGCAAAGCATCTTCTTGCGGATCCGCCTGAATGGTCTCGATCAGGGTTGCCTCAGCGGCAAGTTCCTCTTGAGGTTCCAATTCTACCAGCTCCAACACAGGTTGATCTTCCAGGCGAATCGGGACCGGTTCTTTAACCTCCAGTTCAGGCAAGGCAATATCGGTTCTTACAGAAAATTTGCGGGGTTGTTGTACCATTTCATTGATCAGCAAATGTGCCCGGGCCTGATTAGGCGTCCCGGTCATAAGGGTTGGCGCCAGTTCCAGACTTTTTGCCAACTCCGCCTCGGTAAGCTGGCCGCGCATGGCGGTCTCCAATTGGATTGCCTCCAGTACTCCGGCATCTACCGCCAGCAGGGTCCAGGCAAACCCGAGGGTCAGATCCTGATTAACTCCATCACCATTAAAATAGACAATGCCAAGAATGTACTGGGCCTGGCCGTCACCGGCTTCAGCCGCCCGCAGCCACCAGCTGGCAGCCGCTTCTTTTCCGCCGTTTACGCCAGGGGAAAAGAAATAAAGGTTCCCCAGCTCCCGCGCCGCGGCGGTGTGGCCCAGGTTCGCGGCCGCCAGGTAATAGTCGGCCGCCTTGTTGTCATCAAAAGCCGTCTTCTTTCCCAGGTGATACATTTGGCCGAGATTAAAAAGAGCATCGGCATTACCGGCCTCAGCCAGGTTCTGCCATTGGCGTTCGGCTTTTTTATATTTGCCACTCTGATAATTCCGGATGGCGTCTTCCAGCGACTGTGAATAAGCCGCTTGCCCTGCCGGGGTGGCGCATACCAAAAGCGCCAGGCAAAAAAACATAATCGACTTTTTGATCAAAACGTTCCCTCCGCTTGCCGGTGTAGAGGCATACTATCCTGAAATTAAAATTTAATAAACCGCTCCGTCGGGAGCAGTTTCAGGAAAGTACCGAGGCGGGAAAGTCAGGCGGCGAAAGCAGCTGGATCAATTTCCGAAAGCAGCGCGTAAATGGCATCAGCGCTGTCCGAGCCCCTGAGCTTTTCGCAAACCTCCTGGTCCCGCAGCAGACGGGAAATCCTGGCCAGGGCCTTGAGATGGTCGGCGCCCGCGCCGACCGGAGCCAGGAGCATGAAAATCAGGTCAACCGGCTGGTCATCCAGGGCATCAAAATCTATCGGCGTTTCGAGGTGGGCGAAAAAGCCGTAGAGCCTGGAAAGCCCCTCAATTTTTCCGTGGGGGATAGCGACCCCCTGACCCATCCCGGTGGTGCCGAGCCGTTCGCGCTGCAGCAACACCTCAAAAATCTTGCGTTCATCCTGGCCGGTGCGCTCCGCGGCAAAAGCCGCGAGTTCCTGCAGGGCCTGCTTTTTGCTGCTGGCCTTCAGACTGGGGACAATGGCTTTGGGGCCAGTCAGGTCACTGACACTCATCATACTTTCTGCTCATCACGTTAATCTTAATCCGAGGTTTTTTGCCAAAACCTTTTAAAGGGTTTCGGTCTCCCTTTTTGAGTCG
This sequence comes from Pseudomonadota bacterium, assembly GCA_022566215.1. GTDB lineage: Bacteria > Pseudomonadota > Alphaproteobacteria > Sphingomonadales > SMXR01 > SMXR01. Next base: position 56,737 of record JADFJJ010000005.1, read on the forward strand.
TGGTGGTTTTTAATGCGTCGTTTAAATCTTCGCAACTGCTTTTCTAATTTTTTTGCTGCTTCTTTGAATGAAGTGTAAATATCTACCCCCTCCGCATGGCTGTATAAATTGACCCCCTGGAGCGGGTGCAGGGCACATTCAACACGAAATTCCGGTCCCTGCCGGGAGACCGTCACCGCGGCCTCGATGGATGGGTCGAAATACTTGTCCGATGCGGCTTTCGGCCGGTTTATGATGTGCGTTTCAAGGGCTTGGCCGATAGCAACATTGCGGCCGCTAACGTTTACATTCATGCCTTTTATCCTTTCTCGCCAGCCACGTGGTTTTGGTTGGGATTATGGAGACCGGCCCCTGATTATTAATGTAAGCATCCTTTCATCAAAATTAAGTGAATGGGGCGAATCGGGCTTTCATCTGGCGTCGTTCAAAGCTGGAGGGGATTCGCATGGCCTCACGGTATTTCATAACCGTGCGGCGTGAAATTGTTATTCCTTCCTGTTTCAGGCGGCCGGCGATTTTGTCGTCCGACAACGCCTTGGGCGGATGCTCCGCGGCAATCAGCTCCCTGATCCGGTGCTTGACCGCGGCGGCCGAGGTTACCGTTCCATCTTCCCCGCCGAGCAGTGAGGAAAAGAAATAACGCAGCTTGAAGGTTCCCCGGGACGAGGACAGGTATTTATTTTGCACCACCCGGCTGACGGTGCTTTCGTGGAAGTCCGTCATTTCAGCAATTTCCCGGTAGGTAAACGGCCTCAAATGCCGGACCCCGTTTTCGAAAAAATCCACCTGATGCTCAACGATCGCCCCGGCGATTTTCAAAATCGTCTGGGCGCGCTGGTCAAGGGCGCGTTGCAGCCACCCGGCCTTGGTCCGGCATACCTTAAGATAGGAGGTTTCAGTTTTGGACAGGGTCTTGGCTTTCAGGGCGGTGGAATAGCTTTCATTGATCAGCAGCCTGGGGAGCGCATCGTTGTTCAGCTCCACCTGCCAGGCGCCTTTTTTATCCTTCCTGACGAAAATGTCCGGGATCAGGGTCTGCAGCGGGCCCGCCGCCTCAAAACAAAGGCCGGGCTTGGGATCCAGTTCGTGGATCGCCCTGATCAGGCTTTTTAAATCCGCCCCGGAGGCTCCCGACAATTTTTTAAGCGCCTGGATATCGTTGGCCGCCACCAGGTCCAGGTGGTCAAGAACGGCTTTGGCGCAGCCGCCGTAGAGGCCTTTGTCCTGCAATTGCAGTTTCAGGCATTCCTTGAGATCGCGGCAAAATATCCCGGGCGGTTCCAATTCCTGCAGGGCGGGGAGAACCCCCTCCACTTCCTCTAGGGTACAGCCCAGGGCCTCTGCCACCTCTTCCAGGGGAGTGGCCAGGTAACCGGCCCGATTAAGGCTGTCGGCAAGATAGTTGGCGATCATCCCGGCCTTGGGCTCCAGCACCAGCAGGCTGAGCTGGTCATGAATGTGGTCATGAAGCGTTTTTTCTTTTTGAAAATTGGGGGAAAGTCCGCCGCCGGCGTTCGAGACCGGAAAGGGAGCGGTTTCATGGAACCCGCTGTTGTCGCTTTGGGGTTTAATAGCATTTTCCCCGCTGCAATCGTTGGTAAAGACCGTGGTGTAGAGAGCCTTATCTACCGATTCGGGACTTTCTATGGCGCCCTCGGCGCTTTGGCCGGGATCGTTTTGATCTTTTTTGGGCGGGGCGGGAGGGCCGTCGCCGCTAAATTCCATCAGCGGGTTGGCTTCTATCTCACGGCCGAGGTAAGCGGCCAGGTCGACCGCATCATACTGGAGAATTTGCAGCGACAACTGCATTTCCTGCGTCATGGTGAGACGCTGTACCTGGCGCTGCTGTAATTTGGGCTCCCGGGCCATTCACTCCGCTCCTGAAAATTTAGGATCCTTGCTACCCCCTAATATAGGGGAGAATGCTCCAATGCAGAAGGGATGAGGAGAATTTTCGTGAAAAAAGCAACAAAAAGTCCGGGCCGGGAAATTTATTTACTTGGTTTCATCGGGAAGTGAAAAGCGTCCCCTGACCCGTCCGATTTGCATGGTCTCGGCATCAAACGGGGCGCCGTTGAATTTGCTCAGGCCGGTTCCCAGATCAATTTCCAGACGATCGCCGGAAATGACCGATTGTTCCCGGCGCAGCGTTACGTTGCCGGCAATCGTAATTGTCTTGCTCTTGATGTCGTAGATAGCCCAGTCTCCCTCGGCCACTTCGGAGGGTGATTCCATCCTGAACCGGCCAGCGGCATCCAGGCGGACGATCGAGGGTTCGTCTTTGCCTTTTTTGGTTTCATAAAAAACCCGCAGGGTTTCGGTGGTGAAGATCAGGTTTCCCTGGGTGGCCTCGACCCTGCCTTCAAAGGTGGCGATCTTGGCGTCCTGATCGATGGTGAAGTTATCAGCGACGATTTCAATCGGTTGTTCGGTATCGTGCCCGTTGAAGAGCGAATCGGTATCAGCGATACTGGCAACAGCGCTTCCCAGCACCAGTAGAACAGTGTAAAAAAGTATCCTCAAAATTTTCAAATCACGGCCTTTTCAAAACCAGCGTCCGACTCGGAAAGATAAAAACGCATTTGGACTGGATGGATCTGCCTTTGCTCCGGTCCCTAATACCAGAGGTGGGTTTGATTCTCAACTCAGAAAATAACCGGCGGCGATCAGGCGTGGCTGAAAATATCGGTTGCTTCCCAGCCAAGCAAGTCCATTTCGGCCCGCGCCGGCAGGAACATAAAGGCGGCCTCGGCCAGATGGGTACGGCCTTCACGTTTCAAAAGTTTGTCCAGCTTCGCTTTCAGCTGGTGCAGATAAAGAACGTCGCTGGCGGCGTATTCCAGCTGGGCCTGGTCATAGATTTCCGCTCCCCAGTCCGAGCACTGCTTGGTTTTTGAAATTTCCACTTCCAGCAGGTCGCGGCACAAATCCTTCAGGCCGTGACGGTCAACCGAAGTGCGGCTGAGTTTGGAAGCGAGTTTGGTGCAGTAAACCGGCGTGGCCTTGACGCTTAAGTATTTCTGGATCACCGCCAGATCAAAGCGGGCAAAATGGAAAATTTTCAGGATCCCCGGATCGCCAAGGATTTTTTTCAGGTTGGGAGCCTGGTAGGCGTCCTTTTTCAGGCGCACCAGGTGGGCATCGCCATCCCCAGCCGACAGCTGGACCAGGCACAGCCGGTCACGGTGGGGCTTGAGGCCCATGGTCTCGGTATCAACCGCGATTACTTTGCCAAGCTTGACGCTTTCCGGCAAATCCCCTTCGTGAAAATTAATCGCCATTGGTTTTTCCTAATTCATGCGCTGCTTGCCAGAGCCCGCCGCCGCATAAAGCTATGGCGAGACACGCCGCTTCACTATTACAAGTTTCGGCTCGGGCTTGCCTCGCCGAAGCCTTGTGCGAAGGCGGGTGGTGCCCAGGAGAAGACTCGAACTTCCACGACCATACGGCCACTAGCACCTGAAGCTAGCGCGTCTACCAATTCCGCCACCTGGGCCAACTCAAGCGTTCGCAGGGCTACTCATAGAAGGGGCGTTTGTCAAGTATTTAGGGTGTCAAAGACCCCTGAAAAAGGTTTATGATAAGATTATCCGGGAAAAGGAAAGGGAACCGGCGCCATGAGCAATCGACTGGTGACAATTTTCGGCGCCTCGGGCCAGGTGGGGCGCGCCATCGTTGAGCGGCTTTGCCATCACGGTTACCGCATCCGCGCCACTTCACGCCATCCCAATGAGGCCCTGTTCCTGAAACCCTTCGGTGATCCCGGCCAGGTGCAAACCACTTTCGCCGACATTTCCCGGGAAGAAACCGTGATAAAGGCCATCGAAGGCGCCAGCATCGTGATCAATTGCGTCGGAATTCTTTACGAATCGCGAGGCCGGCAGAAATTCCAGGCCCTCCAGGCCGAAGGGGCGGCGGCAATCGCAAAAGCCGCCAAAAAGGAAGGGGTGCGAACCCTGATCCACATTTCCGCGATCGGCGCTGATCAACACTCACCCTCACAATACGCCCGCACCAAATGGCAGGGGGAGAAAGCCGTCAAGGCCGCCTTTCCGAAAGCGGTTATTTTGCGCCCGAGCATTATTTTCGGGCCCAACGACAGCTTTTTCAATTTGTTCGCCAAAATGGCCAAAATCCCGGTTTTCCCGATACCCGTGGTGGGACCCAAAACCAGGTTCCAGCCGGTTTATGTCGAGGACGTGGCCGAGGCTGTAATCCGCGCGGTCATGAATTCCGGCAAATATCAAGGCAACATTTACCAGCTGGGCGGGCCTGAGGTTTATACCTTCCGCGAATTGCTGGACTATATGCTGGAAGTCATCGGCGTGAAGAAATTCATTGCCCCGATACCCTTTCCGATCGCCGGATTTTTCGGCTGGTGGTTTCAGCTGTGGGCCAAATTCCTGCCCATCACCCCGCCCTTGACGCTGGATCAGGTGCAGCTTTTGAAAAATGATAACGTGGTCCCGGCCACGGCCAAAGGCTTCGAGGCCTTTGGCATCAAACCGACATCAATAACCTCAGTGGTTCCCGGCTATCTGGTGCGGTTCCGTCCCCGCGGCCGGTTTACCTAAAAAACTACCCAGAATAAAAGCGCCGCTCCGAACAATACCCGGTAGACGACGAATATGGTCATGCTGGCGCGTTCCAGCCAGGTCATCAGAAAATGGATCGCCGCCAGCGCGGTCAGGAAAGAAACCGCCGCGGCAAAGGCGGCCCCGGCCAGATCCCCGCCGGTGCCGGTGGTGATCAGCTGGTAGGTGCTCCAGCTGCCCGCCGCCATGATCACCGGGATCGACAACAGCATCGAAAAGCGCGCCGCCTCGGTGCGCTTGAAGCCAAGCATGCGCGCCGCTGTCATGGTGACGCCAGCGCGCGATGCCCCGGGGATCAACGCCAGCACCTGGGCCAGCCCGATCATCAGCGCCGGGCGAGCTTGCATATTCTGATAGAATTTGTCATTGCCGCCCTTCTGGTCGGCGAGGTAGAGCAGTAGCCCAAATCCGATCGAGGCGGCGGCAATAATAT